>NZ_JAAIXZ010000008.1:0-300000 GCF_010894435.1 Pyxidicoccus trucidator
GGCTCGACGCTCTTGCGCTCCCCGTCTCCCAGCAGGCCCATGGCATAGAGGGCGAACGAGCCACGCCGGCTCTCCTCGCCGAGCACGTCGCCGATTCGCTGGAAGTACCTCTCAAGCCGCTGCACGGTAGCGGCATTCATGATGGAGTCCATACCTACTTCATGAGTAGGACGCCGGGCGCACAACGCAATGGTAGCCAAGGGCGCGCAGCCCTCAGTCGCTCGCTCCCCCGCATACCCCTGACGCAGTAGTGCTAGCCACCGCCTAAGCGCGCTCCTGGAACGCGTGGAACTGGAACGGGTGTGGGCCGGGCGGTCCATCCGGATCCCGGCCGCGTCGCTGGAGGCGCTTCTCGCCCGGGGGCGTCGCTGGCGCGTGGCCGGTGGTTCCCGGTTCCTGGCCCTATAGCGGGAACCGAAACCGGACGAGCACTGCGCCTCGTCATCCCGTAAACCGAGGCCCGTGGGAGGCTGACGTGTGCCCCATCGGGCTGCACAATGAGTGCACCGGCGTGGCGCACAGTTCCTGGGCTCCTGTCAGCGGCTTTCCTCTGACTCTCAGCTCCAATCCGCTGTCCTCAACAGTGCCCCAATTTCTCTTATGCGCTGACCGCGTCGATTTCCTCGTGTACCCAAGGTCCCCGCCGAAGGCGGAAGCCGGAATGTCACCGACTGGTGAATCGCGAACCCGTTGCGGTACAGTCAAGACGCTGGTTGAAATACGAACAGGGAGTCCAGCCATGCCTCAATCTATCTTCCTCAGCTACGTGTACGAAGACCACAATCACCGAGACGATGTCATCCGCTGGTGCCAAGGGGGACGGTTGGGCTCCAACATGGTCACGGTGACGGAGAGTGAGGATGTAAGGCACCTGGGACAGACCGCCATCGAGAACCATCTGAAGCCCAAGATCCGGGGCGCTTCTATTGTACTCTGCCTAGTGGGCCAGAATACGCACAACCATGACTGGGTGCGATACGAGTTGGCGGTCGCCACCTCGCTCAACAAAAGGGTGTTCCTGGCGAGGATACCAGGTACTACTGGCGCTCCCCCCCAGGGCTTTGGACAACTCCTCCCCATCCCGCTGAACCCGGAGGCCATCGCCAAGGCCCTGGCATGATGACCTGAGCAAGGTCTCCAGGGAACGCTGGAACCTCGGTTGAAAGGAGCGCGGCGGCATGAGTGACTCAAGTGAGGACAAGCGCAAGCACCTTGAGTTGATTCAAGGGGTCATCAACCGGATGACGAGCAACTCCTCAAGCCTTAAGGGCTGGGCCGTCACGCTCGTCGCGGCACTCTTTGCGCTCTCATCGCAGGACGCGGATCAGCGCTATGCGTACATCGCACTTCTGCCTGCCTTTGCCTTCTGGATGCTGGACGCCTACTACCTTCAACAGGAGAAACTCTTCCGCGATCTCTACAACGACGTGCGGCAGAAGCCGGGTACCGACTACTCCATGGACACGAGCGGCTTTGCCAGGGAGAGCCTAAATGAGGCTGCGGCGCGCCCGGCGTTGGCGGCGTTCTATATTCCACTCCTGCTCGCTGTCATCGGCGTGCTGGTCTTCATCAACCTCAAGAAGGGAGCCTGACATCACGCAACCCTGTCTCGCTCAAGGAATGCCGAGATCCGCGAAGAGCTGCTTCATGACGAGCGGATAGGACTTGAGCTTCATCAAGTCGGAAGCACGAATGTCGCGGTGGTTTCCGGAGAATGCGCCCGGAGCCCCGGAGAGCAAGTCCTTCGCCGCAGGGAAGGATGCATCCCCAAGAGTCCCTGCCCTCATTAGTCCTTTGACCGGGTGAAGTCTGGTGGGCAGTAGCGGAACTTCGCTCGGGCCTTCGGCACGGTGAAGAGCCAGCGGATTCGGACCCGCTGGCGATTAGCCCACCTCGCCCATGCTCCCGTTTCGCGGCGGAGCTTATCGAGAGTGGGGATGCGTCGCTTGCCCAGACACTGACGTGAGAGAAGGGAAATCTCCACCTCCGCTTGGTTGAGCCAGCTTCCGTGCACAGGCGTGTAATGCACGGTGAATCGGCGCCAGAGCCGCCGACCTGCGCGCACCCCATACCGAACCTCGAGAGCGCGGCGGCTGTGGGTGCTGAGGTTGTCCATCACCAGGTGGATGGTGTCCGCGTCCGGGTACCTGTTCGCAATGTCCTGCAGAGCCTCGGCAAACGCCGGACTCTTCCTGTTCGGTGTCGCCTTCACGAAATGCCAGCCGGCCTTTGGCTCCACGGCACAGAAGAGGTTGGCCGTGCCGCACCGAAAGTAGGCGTAGTCCCGGCGTGCCTCGCGCCCGGGACATGCTGGTGAGGCAGGACGTACCCACTCCAGCAGCTGTACTGGTCTCTCATCGAAGCAGATGACGGGTTCAGTAGGACAGAGCGGCCGCTGGTACAGCTCCAGCACGTTCTCCATGCGCTCGGCGTACTGGGCGTCCAGCTCGGGCACGCACCACATTTTTTTCTCGCCACGGCATCAAGTCATGGCGCAGGAGGAGTTCGCGCACGGTTTCCCGGCCGACCTCCGGCACGATGCCCCGACGCACTGCCTCGTGCGCAATGAGACGCACCGTCCAGCGGGCGCGGCCCTCGGGTGGCGGTGCGCACACCATGGCCACTACCTCGCTGGCCTGCGTCTCGGTGAGGCGTCGTGCCGCACCTGGCCTGGGCCTCTCACGCAGAGCCGCGGCGAGCCCCGCCTCACGGTAGAGCCGCCGGACGGTGCGCACCGTGGTTTCGGTGACGCCCACCGCTTCGGCCGCGCCTACCACCGTCCACCCCTCAGACAGCAGTTGCAGCATCCGCGCTCGCCGCAACACCCGCACCGACTCCCGCCCCCGGTGCGTCAGCGCTTGCAGCGCTGCCCTGTCCGCCTGCTTCAGTTTCAACCCTCGGCTTCGCGTGTGCGCCCTCATACCTGGGCAACACGCGGGAGTTCGCGAGTTAATCTCCACCCGGTCAAAGGACTAGGGTGCCGTCTTGGACGGTTGGTGGGACGTCAGTCGGTGACGTCGGAGAAAGAAGGTCTCACCATGCCGCACGAACATCGCGGATGTTCTTCTCCACGGAATTTCGTTCGCCGAAGAAACACCATGGTTCGAACCATCAGGGTTTGACGCCTAGCGGGCGCCAGTATCGCTGATCAATCTCAGCCGGCTGGGCCTCGGGTCGGGCGAATCGTTCCTCCCGCACCGAGATCTCAAGATGACGGTGGAAGAGTGCGACGTAGTCGAGATCGTTCGACAGGTCTGGGGCGACCACCGGCAGTCGCTCGGCCACCTTCAGAACGGCTCCGCCCGTCGAAACCACGGGTACCACCGCCGCGTTCGGTTGGAGGCGATGAAAGAGTTCGAACTCGTCGATGATCCCACCCATGCCGCCGATAAACACCGCAGCCTTGAACTGGTGCTCGGTGAACATCCGCTCCCGCATTTCGAGGAGGCTCTTTTCTCGATCCTTCTCGACGTCGCCAGTATAGGTGACGTTTTGGAATCGCTCGTTGTCCTCGGGGAACTCGTCTTGAAAATGGCGCGACTGATATAGGCGCACCCACCGACCGTAGTCGACCCCGATGTTTTCTGCGACCACCCAAATCATAGGAGTGATAGCGGGATGGCCGCCCCAAATCAGAAGCCTCCGGCCGAGCGTCACGTGGACGAGTGCGGAGACTGCGGCGGTAATCGCGACGGTGTCGGCGGTTGCCGCGTACTCGGGGCCGCACTTCGGGTCGGGAACGCCGGCTGAGAGAAAGATCGCCTCAGTCATGCTCAACTCTCCCAAGCCGCAAGCGACCATCCGGCCTCCGAGACCTTAATGGCGCGAACAGCCCGGATGTTCTCATCCAGCCACTTCAGATGTGCGTTCCAAGCGTCGCGGATGCCGATGTGGTCGTAGACGAGCACTGGAACTTCCCGTTGGTCGGCCCGCTTCGCCTTCTCCGCGACATCGTTGAGGACCTCGGCCGTCGGCACGCCTACAACGGGATAAGCCCAGATCTTCCGGTCATCGAGCAGACGCACGGCAATGGCGCGGTGAGCTCCAATCCCTTCGACGCTGGCACCGATCTTCTCGACGTCCGCGCGCAGCTTGCCCGTAATAGACATGTAGCGAGCCGCGATGCTTCGGCTTCTCAACCGTTCCACGCCAAGCACGATCGTATCCGCTGTGGCGGCAATAATCGGACCATCGGGCCCTTCGAGTTCAGCGCTGTCCAAGTAGATCGTTTCGGCAAGATCGGTCAGTTTGCTTGGCTTGTGCTCGGGCCAGATCACCCGAAGCACTTGGATCTCCTTAGCGCGAGCGCGACCAATCTCTTGGCGCGTCCAGCGGCTGTCGAAGTAGGTCGGCGTGTCCAGCATAACCATGACGTCAGAATCGACCAGCCGATGCCAGAGGACATCCTGGAATGGATCGCCGGGCCGGATGTCGTGCGTGTCGAGGAACACGTCGAAGCCGTGGGCCGTCAGCATATCGTGCAATTGCAACGACGCAGCGCGTGACTCCACGCGTCGGTAGCTCACGAACACACGACGTTGCCGCCGGAGGAGCCCGACGCACTCAAGCATCGCCGCCGCCAGCTCGGCCATCTCAGGATCGTTATTCCGGCGGCGCAGCCCGTTCACGGCATGCAGGAAGCCCGGGACGTGAGTACTGAAATCGCCTCCGCTCCCGATTGTCGGGATGATGGGAGCGCTCGTACGCACCACCTCACTCGCTGCCTCCAAATCCGTCTGGTCGGCCCCACCGAAGTAAGCCGCCGCGAAGGCGGAGCGCTTGTCTCGTCCGGCAAGCGTATCGGCGTTGTGGACGACCACTTCCGCGCCGAGCGCGAGCCCAAAGTCCGCCACCATCTTCTTAATGGTTCCCGTGAGCACCGCCCGCTCCTGCGGCGATACTGCGCCCAAGATGGCTAGTTCATAGATACTCACGACGCGTCAACGCCCAGCGGCCTTCGCGGCTGCTTCGATCCAAGACAGCATGTTGGCATAGCCATTGTCGCGCACCCAATCGTAAGTCTTGTAGAGGGTGGACAACGGTACATCGCGCCCGTTCTGATTGATCGTCAAGTAGTCGAGCGGGTTCTTCCCCTGCACGTCCACTCCATGCTGCGGATCCTTCACGTTGTGGATGTCAATCGCAAGCAGTCCCTTACCGAGTACGTAGCTACGCTTGATCTCGTGCCGCACCCAAGGACGTTCGTAGGTCTCCGCACCGAAAAGAACCACCGTTACGGACGTCCCATTGAGTTGCTCCTCGATCCACTTCTCAATGCCGCCGGCGCGCTTCTTCACCTCCTCGAACTCAGCCTTGTCGTAGAAGGGCTGCGCCTCGCCTTCTGGACGAACGACCCACGAGTTTCGAACCTGCACGACGCGCCTCACGTCACGGTCGTAGTGGAAACTGAAAAAGACCTTTCGAGCCATATGCGCCTCCGTAGAACGCCTTAGCCTATATCAGAGCCGGCAGCGCCTGTAATCCTACAGCCGGAGCATGGACGGATAGGGACTCTGTTGAGGGTGGCGGGCTGAAGCAGAGGGGGCGAGGAGGGCCGCTGACTAGGCCGTCCGAGCCGTGTGCCGGGTCGGTGGAGTGGCCGCGCAGCCCCTTGGGGTACACGCCTGTCCAGGCCGCGCTTCCATCAGGTGCGTGGCATGGGGCCTGGACCTCCTGGGATGGGAGGGGCTCGGGGATCGCATTCACGCACGGATATTGTGGAGCCTGCGGAATCCCGGGCTGAGGAGACTTCGGCTACCGCTGCTCGAACAGCAACAGCCGCTATACCGGGGCCGCCAACCAGTCGCGGGCCCTCACGTGAATGGACAAGGCGCTGCGCTGCGCCACCTGGTGACGCGGCGACGTCACGCGCCGCCGCCCGTTTCCGCCCTCCTCCGGGCTGAAGTATCCTTCGGGGCACTGGCTCACGTCCGAAGCGCAGCGCAACCGCTCCTTCGCCGCCGGGGGAGAAGCAAGAGGATGGAGCGGATGTTCGATGTCTTCCTGTCCCACAACGGCCGCGATAAGCGAGCCGTCGAGGAACTGGCGAAGCGATTGAAGGAAGTGGCCCAACTCGAACCCTTCCTCGACAGATGGCACCTCATTCCGGGCGCACGCTGGCAAACCGAGCTGGAGCAGGCCCTGGCCGAGTGCCCCTCGGTGGCCGTCTTCCTTGGCGAGTCCGGCGTCAGCCCCTGGCAACACGAGGAGCTGCAGTTGGCCATCATCCACGCCGTTCGCACCCGGGACGAGTACCGCGTCATCCCCGTCCTCCTGCCCGGCGCCAGACCCGAGGACGTGAAGGGGTTTCTCGCCCAGCGCACCTGGGTGGACTTCCGCTCGGGCCTCGACGACGCCGACGCCTTCAACCGACTGGTGGCCGGAATCAAGGGCCAGGCGCTCGAGGGCGATGCGTACCGATTGCCAGATGAGCCCGCGCCCTACCGGGGGCTGCTGCCTTTCGGCAGGGAGCATGCGCGCTTCTTCTTCGGCCGTGACTCCGAAATCCAGACCGTGCGCGACAAGCTGACGCAGCACCCCTTCGTCGTGGTGGTGGGGGCCTCGGGCGCCGGCAAGTCCTCGCTCGTGCTGGGCGGCGTGCTGCCACGCCTGGAGGACGCCGCGACGGAGTCGGGCCGCCCCCTGCGAATCCAGGTGATGACACCTGGAGACCAGCCCCTACGAGCCCTCGCGAACCAGCTCGCCACGCTGGTGCCTCCTGAGGCCAGGCTGGTCACCGCCGATGAGCTCACCCACCGCCTCGCCACTCGGACGGAGGCCTTCCGCAACGCAGTGGACACCCTTACCGCCGAGCAGCCGGGCACCTTCCTCCTGGTGGTGGATCAGCTCGAGGAGTTGTTCACCCACTCCGCGCAGGAGGAGACCTCGAAGGACGTCGCTGCCTTCGTCTCTACCCTGCGGGAGGCCGTCGAGAAGGGTCGAGACTCCATCCGCGTCATCGCCACCCTGCGCGCGGACTTCTTCGAGCGCTGCCTCGGCCTGCCTGTGCTGCGCGCCCTCATGCAGGACCATCAGGTGCTGCTGGGCAACCTGGGGCCTGAGGCGCTGCGCGACGCCATCGTCCGCCCCGCGCAGGCCGTTGGGGCCTTCCTGGAGAAGGGCCTGGCGGGCACCATCCTCAAGGACGTGTTGCAGGCGCCGGGCACGCAGCCCTTGCTGGAGCACGCCCTCTACGAGTTGTGGCGGGCCCGCCAGGGTGCCTGGCTGACGCTGTCCGCCTATGAGACGAGCGGGGGAGTCTCGGGTGCGCTCCAGCGGCGCGCGCAGTCCTGCTATGAGGCGCTGAATCCCGAGGAGCAGGAGATTGCTCGACAGCTCTTCCTGAGACTCACCGCCCTGGGTGAAGGTACTTCCGATCCCGATACACGACGGCGCGTGGCGCGCGGCGAGCTGTACTTTCCAGGCATCGCCCCCGAGCGTGTCGAGCACGTGCTCCAGGTGCTGTCGGGGCCGGAGACACGTCTGGTCACCGCGGATGGGGACACCGTGGAGGTGGCGCACGAGGTGCTCATCCGCGAGTGGCCCACGCTGCGCGGTTGGCTCAACAAGAACCGGCGGGAGCTGCGAGTCCACCGACGCCTGACGGAGGCGGCCAACGAGTGGGAAAAGCGTCGGCGCGACCCGAGCTACCTGTACACCGGCTCACGCCTGCTGGAATCCGAGGAGCACTTCGCGAGCAGTCCCAGGCCCATGAACCAGCGTGAGCGCGACTTCTTGGAAGCGAGCCTGTCGCACCGTGACGCACAGAAACGGGAGCAGGACAGGCGCAAGCGGCAGGAAGTCCGGCTCCTGCGCCTACTGGCCGTGGTTCTGGCGGTTGCCACAGCAGGCATCTTCGCTTCCTGGCAACGGGCGCGGCAGGAGCGGGACAAAGCCCACTCGCGAGAACTGACATCGCAAGCGTTACTAAGCGTCAAGGCGTCCCCACAGCAAAGCCTCCGCCTCATTCAAGAGGCATGGAACATCGATCCAAACGCAGATATCGCAGGGGCATTGTCTGCGTGGAGTCGTGAACCAGGACTGGCCGTTTTCGACCACTCCGCATCGGTGTTTTCGGCCGCATTTAGCCCTGACGGCTCTCGCATCCTTACCGCCAGCCATGACAGGACAGTACGCATTTGGGATGCAGCTACCGGCGCCCCCCTGGTAACCCTTCCCACCTACATTGACTATCTTGACATGTTGATGGCAGCAGGTTTCAGCCCTGACGGCTCTGGCATCCTCACCGCCAGTTCGAATGGCACAGCGACTCTTTGGGATTCAACCTCTGGAGTCGCCCTCGCCACCTTCTACGGTCACTCCGACGCATTGAGGGCAATCAGCTTTAGCCCCGATGGTTCCCGAATCATTACCGCCAGTCAGGACCGCACTGCGCGTATCTGGGACGCAGCCACGGGAAGAAGAGTCGCTATTCTCCGTGGCCACTCCGACGCGGTTGTAGTGGCCGGGTTTGGCCCCGATGGCTCCCGTATCCTCACAGCCAGCTACGACGGCACTGCGCGCATCTGGGATGCGCTCAGCGGCACTCCCCTCATCACGCTCTCCGGTCACAACGGGCTAATATTCGCGGCCGACTTCAGCCCCGACGGCTCCCGTATCCTCACAGCCAGCGGTGACAAGACGGCACGCGTGTGGGATGCGGCAACCGGCAACCTCCTCGCCACGCTCCATGGTCATGAGGGAGGAGTAACGGCGGCCTCATTCAGTGCAGATGGCTCACGCGTCCTCACTGCAAGCCTTGATGGAACAGTGCGCATTTGGGATTCGTCCACCGGCACATTTCTCTCCAGTCTCCTCATTCACACAGAACGCGCCACCGTAAGGATAGTGGCAAAGTTCAGCCCCGATGGCGCCCACATCCTCACCGCCACCAGCAAGGACGGCACCGCACGCCTTTGGGACACAGTCGCTGGCAAGCCCATCTCCACCTTCTCTCAACACTCTGGGCCAATAAATGCTGCCGCATTCAGCCCTGATGGAACTCGGATCATCACTGCCAGCGAGGACGGTACCGCACGCCTCTGGGTAGCCGCGCCCGATAAAGCTTCCTGTATTCTCGATAGCCACTCCGGCGAAGTATTTTCAGCGGAGTTCAGCCCAGATGGCTCGCACGTCCTTACTGCCAGTGACGACCATGCTGCGCGCATTTGGGACGCGAACTCCTGTAAGTCACAGGCGCTCCTCACCGGTCACTCCGATATGGTGAGAACGGCCAGGTTCAGTCCCGATGGCACTCGTATCGTCACTTCCAGTAACGACAAGACAGCACGCATCTGGAGTGCATCTACCGGAAAGATCATTACAATTCTCCAAGGTCACGACGACGCGGTGTGGTCAGCCGAATTCAGTCCCGATAGCACCCGCGTCGTCACCACCAGTCATGACAGGACAGCACGAATATGGGATGCAGCCACCGGCAGACTCCTTACTCTGATAACCACACGCTCCGACCCTGATGATGCAATTTGGGTGGCCAGGTTCAATCCCGATAGCACACTCGTCATCACTGCCAGCAATGATAAGACGGCGCGCATCTGGGATGCATCCAGCGGAAAGCTTCTTGCCGTATTGTCTGGTCATTCTGGCCAAATAGGCACAGCCGAGTTCAGCCCTGACGGCGCGAGAGTCCTCACTTCCAGCAGTGGGGATGGCACGACGCGCCTTTGGGATACGGTTTCCGGCAAGCCCCTGATAATTATTTCCGGTTACCTTGGCCTGACGGGGAAGGCCTGGTTCAGTTCTGATGGCTCCCGAATTGCAGCCATCAGCACTGACGGAACGGCGCGCGTCTGGAACGCAGCTGCCGGGAGCCTCATCGCCACACTTTCCAAGCACTCCGGCCAAGTAATCACAGCCGATTTCAGTGCTGGCGGTAATCGTCTGCTGACTGGTGGCGTAGACGGAACTGCCCGCCTTTGGGATATAGCCTCCGGCAATCCCCTCGCCATACTCTCCGGTCATTCTGGATTTGTACGGGCGGCCAAGTTCAGTCCAGACGGGTCCCGAGTCCTCACCGCTGGCAGGGATGGGACGGCACGCCTTTGGTCGTGCTGGAACTGGGCACCTGTTTCGGTCCAGCTCTCGATGGCCTCTCAACTGGAGGCAGGTCGACCTCACACCTGCGATGCGATGCCAGGAGTTGTCTTAGGCCCATAGCAGTGAGGGTTGCCCACGCGCGTGTGCCAAGAGCAGCCCGGCGCTTCATCTCCGAGCCACCTCTTCTTGGTTGCAGCCCCCCGCGACGCCCGGTCGCCTACTTCGGGGGACTTAGCACTACTGCATCAGGGGCCCGCGGGATGAACGGGGAGACCGGGCAGGCTGCGTGAGGCGCGTCGGTAGTTGGAGCGGTGGCAGGTGGGACAGCGAGGCAGCCAGGTGGCAATCACGCGCGCCATGGCGAGCCGTACGGTGATGAAGCTGTCGTGGAAGTGGCGCTCAGGCCGGGAGCGGCTGCGTGTGGGCTTCAACCGCCCCTCGGGCCGAGGGCAGGCCTGATGCGTTCTCGGGTGTCAGCGATTTCATGAGGCGACCTCGTGAGAGAGAGGCGCGGTGCGGCAAGGCTTCGCCGTTCGGCCGGGGCGCCGTGCACCTCGAGGGCTGTGGCGGCCAGCAGCGGAGGGAGGGCCGGCGAGCCCTCATGCAGCTGGGAGGCACGCCTCCTGCGGCCTTCGTCCATGGACGAGGCTGTCGCGAAGCAGTTCGCACGCGCGTGCCCACTCAACGAGGTGGCGGCCTTCCGGAGACAGACGCGCTCTGAAGCAGGCCAGCAGGTTGAGGGCCAACGCCCGCAGCCAGGCCACCACCTCCAGGGCCGTGCGCGTCGGGCGGCAGGGCTGACGCGCGTCCTCGCCCAGAACGACGTCGAGAGTCCAGTTGTGTCGGTTCTCGATGCCCCAGTGCACCCGCACCAGCCGCAGCAGTTGGTGGAAGTTGAAGACGGTGGTGTCCAGCGAGGTGACGAAGTAACGGTAGTCCTCTTCGAGGAGGTTGTCGTCGTCATCCCAGTGCTGCTGACGCACCAGCAGCAACAGGCGCGCTCCGGGGAAGTCCACCTCGTCGGGCGCCAGCGCGTGCGTCCACAGCTCGCGCACCACCGTCTTGCCATGCGCCCGTTCCTCGGTGCGCGAGCGGGCCGGGCACTGCTTGGAGGCGATGGCCCGCATGGCGTACTCGTGAAGGGTGGGCTGGTTGCCCTTCAGCCCGAAGCAGTAGTGCTTATCCGCCTCTCGCACCAGGGCCGCATTCCGCGCGGACGTCAGCCCCGCGTCGGCCGTCACCACCCCGAAGTGCTCGCCATACGCCTCTACCACGCGGGGCAGCAACTGGCGGAAGGCCGGAGACTCTCCCTCCTTGGCGCCGAGGAATTCCAGGTCCAGGCAGGGCGCCGCCAGCGCGCTGGTGAGCACCGCCCGCAGCGCGCCCAGCCTCCAGAGTTCGCGGCCCTCCTCGTCGTTGGCGACGGCCTCCAGCGCCTCCACCTCCCCCTGGTGCGTCGTCCACAGGCTCTTGCCATCCACGCTCACCACGCCCAGGGGAAAAGGCAGGCGTGGCGTGTTCGGGTCCTCCAGCACTTGCACCGCCTGGGCCTTCAGCGTCTCGCGCAGGCCGTCCGACGACTGCTGCTCCAGCAGGCGCCAGAGCGTCGAGCCCACCACTGAGTGCGGCAGCCCCAGTCGCTTTCTCGTCCGGGCCCCCACGTCCCGGGCCAGTTGCCCGGCCTGCTTCAGCCCCTTCTTGCCCACCGCGAAGGCCGCCACCACCAGCCCCAGTAGGCCCAGGTGCCCATGACGCGTGCCCCGGGCCTCGCGCGGGTCCTTCACCCGTTCACTCCAGGGCAGGTGCGCCTGCCGCAGCACACGCCGCTGTTGTCCTCGAAGTCCACCCATGCTCGACTCCTTGGGGCCCTTGTCCGCCTTTGACCGCAGAGAGGGGCTCCTGGGGGGATGGGGCTCGCCGGCCTCATCCCTCCGCTTTTTTGACCGCGGAGCGAAGTTTCGCGTACATCCCACCCGCCAGGGTGGCGATCATCTGGAGCACCCGTTGGGTGGTGCACGAATCCGGTCTCGCCCGTACGCGCCCAACCCCGCGACCTCACGCCCCTTCTTCAAATCCTCGCCCGCGAGAACGCATCAGGCCTGGGGGCCCGGGGCGCCCACCTCTCCCTGAAACCCCTGCGCGCCGCGGGGACCCGGCTCCCCCTGCGGGCCCTGTGGACCGGACTCTCCCTGGGGGCCTGGCGGGCCTTCCCGCTGGCTGCAGCCTGCGGGCCCGATACACAGCAGAAGCCGGAGACCTGCTACCTGAACTGGAATACGCATGTGCCTCCCATGGGTGTGCGCGGCAAACTCAGTCACGGCAAGGAATTGCAAACGGAATGCAATCCGACACAAGGGCATGGGGGCAGGGGATCCACGCAACTCAAGAGGAGCACTCACCGTGCTGGGGCCCTGCCGCGGTGCGCCCCATGTCAGACCCGCCCGGTAGACAGGTTCGGGTGGAAGGAACGTTCGTTCCGCCGCACCCCCTCTCCCGAGGGGTAGCGCGAAGCGGAAGGACGTCTCGTTCGCGGCAGCCAGTCGCCCGAGGGGCGGGGAGGGGATGGGGTTATGGAGTTGCTGGAGATGTTTCACGCGATGGCCTTGCGCTATGCGGCGGGACTGCTGGCGCGGCGTGGGTACGACAACGCGCAGGCCTCGGAGCTGGCCCAGGCCATGCACATGTCGGTGGGCGCGATGTACCGGCGCTATGGCAGCAAGCTGGGGCTGGCCCTGGCGGTGCGCGAGTACACCGAGAAGACGCTCTGCTATCAGGCGGAGGTCGCGTTCCTGTTGAGCCACGGCAAGCCGGGCGTGGACTTCGCCCAGGCGTTCCTCGACTTCTGGTGGGAGCTGGCCTGGTGGGCGCTGGCGCAGCCGGACTTCTTCAACTTCACCTTCCTTCACTGGCACGCGCACGAGTATGGGCCGCACTCGCCGCCGGCTCCCGGGCCTCGGGTGGCCGGGGCGCTCATTCCCCAGCAGTCGTCCGGTGGGACGACGCGGGCGCTGGTGCGCGAGGTGCTGGAGAAGGGCGAGCGGGAGGGCGCGCTGCGACGCGGCTGCGTCCAACTGGGCGAGGGGCTGGTGTGGGGCACGCTGATGGAACTGGCTCGCACGGCGCAGCAGGGCGCGCAGGTGAGTAGAGCCGAGGTGCTCGCGTCGGCACGAGCCCTCTGGCGCGCCCTGGGCCGCCCCGAAGACTCCGGGCCGCGAGGCAATGGCACTCCTCCTCCGAGCACAGAAGAGCCTTCGCCCGGGATGCCCGGAGGCCTCGCGGCAATGTCCGGAGGCCTCGCGGCAAGGCCCGCGCCCGTCCCCATGCCAGACGGTGGCATCGACGTGGCACCGTCGCCTCGGCCGATGACGCCCGGTGGCAGCGGGCAGCGCCTCCAGCCCCAGGTACTCAGCCCTCCCTGCTCCGCGCCCGGTGACTCGGGCTTCTCACGAAGCAAGCGCCACGCGTGGAATCACCAGCATGCAGGAGGTGCCGCGGCAGTCTCGCCGCGGCACCCTCACTGCAACGGAACGGTTGCGGCCCGTCCGTGTCCTCCCTCATCCCTCGCATCCTCCCGGGCAGTCGCAGACAGCCCAGCAGACGCGGCCTGCCTTCCGACGTGGCTCGAATCAGTCCGCCGTGAAGTACAGGTTGTCCAGCACCAGCTTGTCGGCCGCCGGACCCGCACCCGAGAAGAGGGCGAAGGGCGAGTTGACGGCGTTGAGCTTGAGCCCCTTCGCCGTGTAGTCCGTCAGCGGGATGGCCAGGTGGTGCCACGCGCCGTCATTCACGTACCCGTACTTCTTCGCGTCGAGCTGGATGCTGCTGGTGGTGTCGTTCATCGCCACCGTCACGTTGGCGAAGCCGGCGTCCTCCGACTTGAGGCTGACGTGCAGCGTCTTCCACGCGTCCAGGTTGCGCGGCGTGTCCCAGTGCACGCCGAAGCCCAGCCACGCCTTGCCCGCGTGCACCACGAGCTCCGCCGCGCGGCCCTCGATGTGGTCGTCGGACGGCTCCATCGTGACGGTGTTCTCGTACAGGTAGACGTGCGTGGTGGTGTTGTCGATGGCGATGTCCTCGGAGCGGCCGCCCTCGTAGAACCCCACGCCCAGCCGGCGCTGTCCCTCCTGGAAGGGGAACGGCCCCGGCAGCCCTCCCGCGCTGGGGTCCGTGCCCGCGTCCGGACGGGCGAACGGGGCGTTGTTCTCGTAGTCCGGCGCGCCCGGCTCCGGGCGGCACGCGGCCAGCAACAGCAACAGCGCGTATGCGGGCTTCTTCATGGCTTCACCGCCCTTTCCTGGCCATCGGCCGTCTGCACCAGCACCCAGCCGCCCTGCACCGTCCCGCCCAGGTCGACAATGCCCTTGTACGCGGGCGTCAGCAGCTCGTACGGAATCGTCCCCGTGGCGTCGTACGTCACCGCGTCGGGGAAGTTGTCGAGCACGGACTGGAAGGCGCGGATGGCCTGTGCCCGCACCAGGGGCAGCTCCTCCTGGCTCGCCTCGCCGTTCTGGTACACGGCCACCAGGTCAGTGGCCGTGTAGAACTGCGCCTCGCCGTAGGGGCCTCGCGCGAGCAGCGTGGCCCACGCGTAGAACGCGGCCACGTGGTCTCCGCTGCCCTGGATCTGCCACTTCGTCTCCTCACCCGGTGAGCTGAGCGCGAAGGGGTTGTTCGGGTCCTCCAGCACCGACTGGTCCGGGTGGATGCCCACGTCCGGGCCGTGGAGCTGGAGCGTGAGCCCGTCCAGATTCTCCCCATACACATAGCTGGCGCGGTCGTAGCACCCGGAGATGCCCACCGCCGCGGCCAGCAGCAGCCACGTCTTCATACCGCGTCCCTCAGAGCGAAAGGATTGCATAGGCCCCCACCTCGAATTCGCGGCCGTCCAGGCCGTCCGCCAGGGCCATCGTGCTGAGGCCCTCCGAGTACTCATTCAGGTAGCGCACCAGGCCCCGCAGGCCGAAGCGCGTCGTCACCGAGCCCAGCACGGGGCGCTTGAGGCCATACGACAGGTCTCCACCGAGCTGGAGCGGGTAGGTCAGGTTGAACACGCGGTGGTAGTCGTAGGGGCCCCAGTTGTTCAGGTGCACCTGCGCCGTGAGGAGCAGCGTGTCCAGCAGCACCGAGCCGTCCACTCCGTAGCGGTGGACCTGCCGCGCGTCCTCACCCGGGGACTGGTTGCTGCCCACGAAGGCCGTGCCGTACAGCTTCAGGCGCCGGCTGGGGTTACCCACCATGCGCAGCGTCGTCTCCCACTCGTCGCGAGCCGGAGGCGCGGTGCCGAAGGCCACCGTGCTGCCGTCCGCGAGGGTGGCGATGCCCGCGTCACGCGACGTCGGCTGCCGGCGGTAGACCAGGTCCAGGCCCGCGGCGAAGGGCGCGTCCTCGCGCATCTCCCTGTCCCAGGACCAGAACCACGTGCCCGGCGTCGGGTCGAAGGTGAGCAGCAACTCGGCGCCCAGCGTCTCGCGGTTGTCCAGCACGCTGAAGGCTTCCGTCAGCACGCTGCGCGGCCGGAGGCCCGGGTAGTACCGCCCCGTCGTCGCGTCGTACGCGTCGCCGAGCGTCGGGTTCGGCCCGATGAGGGGCTTCTGGTAGAGCAGGTTGGGCGAAATCTGGAAGGTGCTGTTCACCTGCCACGACACGCCCGCCTGTCCGGCGTAGTGGTTGCCACGGCCGCTCTCGCGCAGGCTCCAGCCCGTCAGCACGGTGGTCTGCTCCGGGCCGCCGTCCGCGACGAGGCCGCGGAAGGAGGACTGGACGAACCAGCGCACCGCGCCCATGTCGTAGGTGAGCCGCGCCTTCGCGCCGAGCGTGTCCAGGAACTGCACCTTGTCCTGGAGCACCTCGTAGCCGCTGTTCATGTAGCTGGTGCCGTCCGTGCGCCGCGCCCAGGAGAACTCCTCACCGATGCGCTGGGGCGCGGCGAGGATGCCGCCGAACTCCAGCTCCATGGGGCCGCGGTTGTACTGGAAGCTCAGCGCCGTGCGGCGCGCCACGCGCTCGCGGATGACGGAGCTGGTCTGCTGCGACGAGCCCCGGGCGATGTCCTCCTGGTGTATCAGCGTCACGCCGAGCGGGCCGACGCTGCGCTGGTACTTGGCGACGATGGACGGGTTGGCGCCCCAGTACAGCTCGGGGCCCACCGCCACCTTGAGGCCTTCCAGGTTCTTCTTGCCGGCGAACACGACGCCGAAGGGCGCGTTGCCGTGGTAGATGTCGATGTTCGGCCCGTAGTTGGCCTCGCGGTAGAGGTTGAAGAAGTCGCCCTCCTCGCCCCAGTGGTAGTGGCCGGTGCGGTAGAAGCCCTCGAGCGCGAAGTCCTGCCGGTCCAGCTTGAACTCGGCCTGGTACAGCGCGAAGCGCTCCAGTCCCAATTGCTGGCCCACGGCCCCGTTGCCAGTGGTGGGCGGCACCTGCGAGGAGCCCACGCCCGTGGTCGGCGTCGGCTGCGTGCCCCGGTTCTCATAGAAGAGGTTGTTGAGCCGGTTTCGCGCCACGTTGCCCACGACGTTGAACGAGGCACGCCCGTACACGCCGGAGGCCGGCTGGAGCGCCAGGTCGAAGAAGATGGACTCGGTGTGGTCCGCGGCCACCTGGTTGGCCCGCGCCGTCGCGATGCTTCCGCGAGACAGCGAGCTGTCCAGCAACAGGCGCAGGTTGGACACGCGCACCGCGCTCAATTCCTCCGCGCGCGCCAGCGCCACGGAGGACTCGTAGCCCCGGGACATCTCCGTGGGACGGATGCCCGCGAAGTGCTCGCGGATGGTGTCCGCGTTGGTGGTGGGGGAGTACGGGTCCAGGCGGAAGGCCGCCTGGAGGACGTAGTAGGCGGTGCGCGGCTGCACCCGGGCGATGCCGGCCTCGTCCTCGGGGCCCAGCGCGCAGATGCCGAACCACTCCTCGTTCATGTTGTTCTGCCCGTCCACGAAGTCGGACGGGTAGCCGCCGTTGGGCCACGAGGCGGTGGTGTCGTGGACGGAGAGGTTGGCCTCCTGGCCCATCTTCCACCAGCCATCCACCCACTGGAACACGAAGCCGCCAATCGCGTTCTGCGCGCGGCCCTGGCCGTAGCTCTGCGAGTAGATTTCCTCCCACTGCTTGCGCAGGTACTCCGCCTGCGCCAGGTGGTCCTCGCGCCCGGCCTTCGCGTCATACGCGTCCGCGCCGAACTCGGTGAACATCACCGGCTTGTCCAGCTTGCGCAGCACCTCGTCGAACAAGTCGCGCGCCGACGGGCCGCGGTAGACGTTGGAGCCGAGGATGTCCAGGTCCGGGGCCAGTCGCGCAATCAGGTCGATGTACTGCAGGTCGCCGTTGGCGATGGACACCGGGTGGTGCGTGTCGCGGGCCTTGATTGTCCGCGCCGCCTCGCCCATCAGCGAGTAGAGGGACTCCGCGCGGGCGGCGTCCTCCTGGCCGGGCAGCGGCTGGATTTCGAAGCCCGTCCAGTGCAGGCCGTAGTTGTTCTCGTTGCCCAGCATCCACATCAGCACGCCGGGCGTGGCGTGGTACTTCTCCACCTTCTGCGCCAGGTCCGTGAGCAGCGCCTGGCGGTGCACCGGGTTGGAGTAGTCGGTGTTGGGCACCATGACGCCGTTGACGTTGGTGCCGTAGCGGCCCATCAGCGGGTTCACCACGGTGTAGATGCCGTAGTTCCGGTAGATGTACTCCACCCACTGCGGGGGGATGTCGTCGAACTGGCGGATGGCGTTGACGCCCATGTCGCGCAGCAGCGTCATCTCCCGCGACAGCACCGCGCGGATGAAGCCTTCCTGCTGGTTCCACAGCGAGTAGCGGTAGTTCTCGCCAATGGGCGTGTAGCCCCAGTTCATGCCGTGGATGGGGAAGTCACGCCCGTCCACCTGGAGCTTGAAGCCGCGCTCGTCGCGGTGGACGCGCACGTTGGCCACGGCGGAGACCGACACCTCCCGGGGCCGCAGCACGGGGGCAGGGGCGGCCACCGGTGCGTCGGCCGGAGGCGCCACCGGTGCGGCAGCGGCGGGGGCCGCCGGGGCTTCGGAGCCGGGCGCCGCCGGGGCGGGCTCGGTGGCCTTCGGCTCGGCGGGCGCGGGCCCGGCGGCCGTGGGGTTGTTGCTGTTGGGGCCCGTCGTCGCGGGCGCCGCGGCGGGGGCAGGCGTCTGGGACAGCGACGCCGCCAGACACGTCACGAGGATGAGGGAATTCATGCCGCCAGCTCCACGTCCAGGCCGTTGCGCGCCACCACGGCGCGGTAGAGATGAGCGCTGTCCTTGGGGATGCGCTTCTGGGTGGCGTAGTCCACGAAGACCAGGCCGAAGCGCTTCTGGTAGCCCCAGGCCCACTCGAAGTTGTCCATGAGGGACCAGGCGAAGTAGCCCGCGAGCGGCACGCCCTGTTTGATTGCGTCCAGCGACGCCTCCAGGTGCGTGCGCAGGTAGTGCACGCGCTTGGTGTCACGCACGCGCCCGTCCGCGTCGGGGCCCGTGGAGTAGGCGGCCCCGTTCTCGGTGATGTAGATGCGCTTGGGGTTGTAGTCCTTCTTCAGGCGCAGCAGCAGGTCGGTGAGCGCGCCCGCGTACACCTCCCAGTCCATGTCCGTCTTCTCCGGCTCGGCATGGACGGTGCGGGGGGCGTTCTGCGACTCGGGGATGCGGTCGCTGCGGATGATGCCGCGCGAGTAGTAGTTCACGCCCAGGAAGTCGGTGGGCGCGGCCATGGCCTCCAAATCACCGGGGCGCACGAAGTCCAGCTTCTCCGAGGCGATGCGGCCGGCGGCCACGTGGTCCGCGATGACGTCCTGCGGGTAGCCCTTGCCGTAGATGGGGTCCAGGTACCAGCGGTTGAAGCCGCCGTCGAAGGCACGGCAGGCGTCCTGGTCCTCGGCGCTGGGGGATGCGGGCTGGGCGGGGCACAGGTTGAGGGTGATGCCCACCTCCGCCTTCTTCACGTTGGCGCGGATGACGGACACCGCCTGCCCGTGCGACAGCAGCACGTGGTGGGCGGCGGCGAGCGCCTCGCTCCAGTTCTTGTGGCCCGGGGCGTGCTCACCGTTGCCGTAGCCCAGCACGCTGATGCACCAGGGCTCGTTGTGGGTAATCCACTTCGACACGCGGTCGCCGAGCACCTGGCTCACTTCGTCCGCGTACTCGACGAAGGCGCCCACCGTGTCGCGCGCCGTCCAGCCGCCCTTGTCGTCCAGGGCCTGCGGGAGGTCCCAGTGGTAGAGCGTCACCATGGGCTCGATGCCCGCGGTGAGCAGCCCGTCCACCAGGCGCGAGTAGAAGTCCATGCCGGCCTGGTTCACCTTGCCCCGGCCCAGCGGGAGGATGCGCGGCCACGCGATGGAGAACCGGTAGGACTTGACGCCCAGCCAGCGCATCGTCTCCACGTCGTCCTTCCAGCGGTTGTAGTGGTCGCACGCGACGGAGCCGTCCGTACCGTCGGCAATCTTGCCCGGCGTGGCGGCGAACCGGTCCCAGATGGACTCGCCACGTCCGTCTGTCTGGGTGGCGCCTTCAATCTGGAAGGCCGAGGTGGCCACACCCCAGAGAAAGTCAGGAGGGAACTGCCGCATCGTCGGGGACTCCTTTCGAGGCTTCAAGGTGGCAGCGGACGTGGTGGTCCGCCGCGGGGAGGTGTTCAGCGGGAAGGGTGTCGTGGCAGCGCGCGTCCGCGTGGGGACAGCGGGGCGCGAAGGCGCAGCCGTGTAGCGGCACCGGGCCCGCCGCGGCCTTCACGGGCAGCGGCGCGCGCAGGAAGTCCGCGCCATCCGGCACGGCGGACAGCAGCAGCCGCGTGTACGGGTGCCGGGGCGCCGCGAGGACTTCCGAGGTGCGGCCGGACTCGACGACCTTGCCCGCGTACAGCACGAGGATTCGGTCCGCGAGGTGGCGCGCGCTGGCCAGGTCGTGGGTGATGAAGAGGATGCCGATGCCCCGCTCGCGCGTCAGGCCGCGCAGCAACTGGAGCACGCCGCGGCGGGTGGACACGTCCAGCATGGAGGTGGGCTCGTCCGCGATGATGACGTCCGGCTCCACCGCCAGCGCCCGCGCCACCGCCACGCGCTGGCGCTGGCCTCCGGACAGCTCGTGCGGGAAGCGCCGGGCGAAGGACTCGGCCGGCGTCAGCCCCACCGACTCCAGCAGCGCGTGGACGCGCGCCTTCAAGTCCGTCCCCGTGGCGCGGCCATGGCGCAGCAGGGGGCGCTCCAGGTGGTGCGCCACGGTGTGGACGGGGTTGAGGGAGGCGAACGGGTCCTGGAACACCATCTGCACGCGGCCCCGGTACTCCAGCGTCGCGCGCCGCTCTCCGGCGAGCACCTCCGCGCCTCCGAGCTTCAGGCTTCCGCCGTCTGGCGTATCCAACCGCGCCAGCACCCGGGCCAGCGTGCTCTTGCCGCTGCCGGACTCGCCCACCAGCGCGACGATTTCGCCGCGCTCCAGGGAGAAGGACACGCCGTCCAGCAGCGTGCGCCGGGCGCGCGACAGGAAGCCGCCGATGGGGACGGTCCTCGAGAGCCGGGTGGCCTCGAGCAGGGGGGCGCTCATCGGTGACCTCCTCGGAGCGCGGCCCGCGCGGGCGCCAGCTCGTTGGCCGCGAGCGCGGCGTCCGCGAGCGGCCCGTCCGCGTCGGCGGCGGTGAGGTGGGGGAAGGACGACAGCAGCAGGCGCGTGTACGGGTGGCGCGCGTCCGTGCGCAGGCGCTGCGCGGTGTCCACCTCCACCAGCTTGCCGCCCTGGAGGATGCCCACCCGGTCCGCCAGCGCGAGCAGCAGCGGCAAGTCGTGGGTGATGAACAGCACGGAGAAGCCCAGCCGGCCCTTCAGCTCAATCACCCGCTGGAGCAGCTCCTTCTGCACCACCACGTCCAGCGCGGTGGTGGGCTCGTCCATCACCACCAGCTTCGGCTCCAGCGCCAGCGCCAGGGCAATGCCCACCCGCTGGCGCATGCCGCCCGACAGCTGGTGCGGCCAGGCATTCACCAGCTTCGGCTCCAGCCCCACCATGGCCAGCAGCTCCCGCGCGCGGGCATACGAGGCCGCCCGCGAGGTGCGCCCGTGCGCCGCCAGCGTGTCGTGGAACTGCTCGCCCAGCGTGAGGACGGGGTTGAGCGCGCTCATCGCGCTCTGGAAGACCATGGACACCTGCGCCCAGCGGAAGGCGCGCAGGGACGCTTCGTCCAGGGCGGTGACGTCCGTGCCCCCGAGAATGATTCGCCCCTGGGTGATGCTCGCGGCCGGAGGCAGCAGCCGCAGCAGCCCGTAGCCGATGGTGGACTTGCCGCTGCCGGACTCGCCGGCCAGACCGAAGACCTCGCCGGGGGCGATGTCGAAGGACACCGAGTCCACCACCCGTGATGGGCCGCGCTCCGTGGCGTACTCGATGGACAGCTCACGCACGCTGAGCAGCACGCCGGGCGGCAGCGGCTCGGCCTGCGCGGCCGTGACGACGGCCTTCACGGGGGGCGCCTTGGGCGGCTCGCGGAGCGCGGGGTTGGTCAGCTCGTCGATGGCGGAGCTGAGCAGGGTGAGCGAGAAGCCCACGAGCGCGATGCACACGCCGGTGGGGACGAAAATCCACCACGAGCGCGTCAGCAGCGCCGCGTCGTTGCCGGCCCAGTAGAGGTTGGTGCCCCACGTCACCGAGCCCACGTCCCCCAGGCCGAGGAACTCCAGGCCCACCTGGGCGCCCACGGCGTAGAGCGTGTTTCCGATGAACGACGAGCCCACCAGCGACGCCATGTTGGGGAGCAGCTCCCGGGCGACGATGCGCGAGCGGCTCTCGCCCGCCACCACCGCCGCGGCCACGAAGTCGCGGTTGGCCAGGGCCAGCGCCTCGGCGCGGAAGACGCGCGCATTCCACGCCCAGCCGGCCACCGTCAGCACCGCCACCATGCGCAGCGGGCCGGAGGGCAGGTACGCGCCCAGGACGATGGCCAGCGGCAGGCCAGGGATGACGAGGAACACGTTGGTGGTGAGCGTCAGCGCGTCGTCCACCCGGCGGCCCAGGTAGCCGGCCGTCACGCCCACCAGCGCGCCCACCAGCGTGACGAGCGCGCCCACCGCGAAGCCGATGGCCAGCGTCTCGCGCGCGCCCACCACCGTCTGCGCGAGCACGTCCTGGCCCTGGCCCGTGGTGCCGAACAGGTGCTCCCGCGAGGGTGGCTGGTGCGGCCGGCCCACGAGGTCGCTCGGGTCCATGACGAGCCACGGCCCGACGAGCGCGAGGACGAGGAAGAACAGCAGGATGCCACCGCCCACCGCGGCCTTCCGGTGGCGGAGCAGACGTCGGATGGAATCACGCATGGGCGCGGGTCCTCGGGTCCAGCCACAGGCAGACGAGGTCGACGGCGAAGTTGGCGGCGAGCACCGCCAGGGTGATGACCAGGAAGAGCCCCTGCATCAGCGGGTAGTCCTGGTTGCGCACCGCGAGGATGAGCAGGTACCCGGTGCCCGGGTACGAGAAGACGATCTCCGTCAGCAGCGAGCCGCTCAGCACGAAGCCCAGCGCCATGCCGAAGCCGGTGACGTTGGGCAGCAGCGCGTTGCGCGCGGCGTAGCGCAGCATCACCTGCCGGGGCGGCAGCCCCTTCGCGTGCGCCAGCCGCAGCGTGTCCGTGCCCAGCGTGGCCACCATGGTGTTGCGCATGCTCAGCATCCACCCACCCAGCGTGGCCACGACGATGGAGGCCGCCGGCAGCACCGCGTGCTTCGCCACGTCCGCCGCGAAGGCGAAGGACAGCGCCGGCTCCAGGTCATGCGAGTACGCGTGGCGCAGCGGGAACCACCCCAGCCCGAAGCCGAAGAGGTACAGCGCCAGCATCGCCAGCCAGAAGTAGGGGAAGGCCCCCAGGAGGGCGAGCGCGGGCGCCAGCGCCGAGTCCATCCACCCGCCGCGGTTCCACGCGGCCAGCACCCCGAGCAGCGAGCCCAGCGCGAAGCTGAAGATGACCGCGCAGCCGGCCAGTCCCAGCGTCCACACCAGGCCGGTGCCGATGACGTCCGACACGCGCGACGGGTAGTACGCGTAGGACATCCCCAGGTCCCCGGAGAACAGGTGCCGCATGTACGTGAGGTACTGCAGGTGCAGAGGGGCGTTGGTGAAGCCGAAGGCGGCGCGCAGGGCCTCCATGGCCTCGGGCTGGATGCGGCCCTCGAAGCGGGCGAACATGGCGGAGGCCGGGTCGCCCGGGGCCAGCCGGGGGATGACGAAGTTCAGCGTGAGCGAGGCCCAGGCCGCGAGCAGGTAGAAGCCGAGCCGCCGGAGGACGTAGTTCATCGTCAGGGCTCCCTCGGGGCGAGTGTCGTCAGCACCAGCAGGCTGTCGGGCTCGGCGTGGGGGGACAGGCGTGCGTAGGGATTCGCCGCGCTGGGAAAGCCCGTGAAGCGCCGCGAGTTGGCCTCACCCCAGGACGGGTTCGGGAAGAGGGGAATGGCGGGCGCCGTCTCGGAGAAGCGCCGCTGCACCGCGGCCATCAGCTCCTTCTGCGCCTCGGGAGACGCCTCCGTCTCGAAGCGCGTCAGCAGCGCGTCCGCCTCCGCGTCGCCGAAGCGGTGCCAGTTGGCCGCCGCCACCTCGCCCACCGGGCGCACCGTGTTCTTGGACACCAGCCACTTGTAGAAGGTGTACGGCGTGGGCCCGTCCAGCGACCAGGCGATGGAGAGCTGGAACTCGCCCTTCTGCAGGCGCGCGTTCCAGGCGCCGAACTCGTACGTCTTCAAGTTTGCGTGGATGCCCGCCTTGCGGAGGTCCCGCACCAGCACCTGCCCGGCGCGCACCCAGTCGGACCAGCCGCCCACCACCTCGATTTGGAACTCCATCCGCTGCCCGTCCGCCAGCAGCCGCATGCCGTCCGGCCCCCGCTTCAGGCCCGCCTCGTCCAGCAATTGGTTGGCGGCCGCCAGGTCGTGGCGCACCCAAGCGCCCTTCGCGGCCTCCGCGTCCCGCCAGCCGGTGTACGAGTCATTGAGGGCCGTGGAGTCCGCCGGGCGCGTGTAGCCGTACATGGCGATGTCCACCAGCCGCTCCCGGTCGATGGCCATGCTCAGCGCCTTGCGCACGCGCACGTCGTCCAGCGGTGGGAGCGTGGTGTTGGGGTAGAGGAAGACGGTGCTGCCGAAGAGCGGGAACCAACGCGCGTGGTGTTGCGGGTCCTTGGACACGAAGGTGCGGTCCACGGCGGGCACGAAGTTGCCGGCCCAGTCCACCTCGCCCTCCACCAGCGCGAGGTTGGCCTGGTCATTGGTGGGGAAGGCCAGGAAGCGCAGCGCGTCCACGGCGGGCTTGCCGGGCTGCCAGTAGTGCGGGTTGCGCCCCAGCTCGTACACCTGGTTGCGGAAGACGCGCACCTCGGTGAAGGGCCCCGTCGCCACCGGCTCCGGGTTGGTGAAGGTCACCGGGTCCGCCACCTTCTCCCAGACGTGGCGCGGCACCAGCGGCTGGTGCGCCAGCTCCGCGAAGCCGGGGATGTAGATGCGGGAGAAATGGAAGGCCACCGTGTGCGGCCCCTCCGCTCGCACCTCCGACACGAAGCGCCACACGCCGCCCGCGTCCAGGGCGGGGTGCTTCTTGAGGAGCGTGAAGGTGTAGGCCACGTCCTCCGCCGTGAAGGGGCGGCCGTCGGACCAGCGCACGCCCTCTCGCAGCGTGAAGCGCAGCGTCTTCCGGTCTTCCGACCAGGCGTGCCCCGTGGCCAGCCACGGCACCCACTGGCCGGTAGAGGGGGTGAACACCTCCATGCACTCATGGATGCCGGCCCGCGTGGGCCAGCGCGAGCCTGCTCCCGCGAACAGCGGGTTGAAGTTGCGGACCCACGCGCTCTGTTGCTCCACGGAGACGAACAGCACGCCCGGAGGACGCGGGCGCGGCTCCGAGGTGCAGGACATCCACAGGACGGGCAGCAGCCAGAGCGCGCGCCTCATTCGGGCCTCGCGTAGACGCGGACGTAGTCCACCTTCATCTGCTGGGGGAACACGGTGGAGCGGTCCACCGGCCCCACGAAGTTCCCGCCCACCGCGACGTTGAGGATGATGAAGTGCGGATGGTCGAAGACCCACTTCTTCCCGGCGGGCAGCCTCGCGGGCGTCGCCTCGAAGAACATCGTCCCGTCCAGGAACCAGCGGATGCGCTCCGGCTCCCACTCGATGGCGTAGACGTGGAAGTCCTCGTTGAGCTTCACGCCCGCGGCGACGTGCTCGGCGCCCAGGTTGTCGCCCCCCGAGTAGCCCGGGCCATGGAGCGAGCCGCGGACGATGCTCGGCAGCTGGCCCCGGTACTCCATGATGTCGATTTCGCCGCAGTCGGGCCAACCCAGCGAGCCGACGTCCGCGCCCAGCATCCAGAACGCCGGCCAGATGCCACGCCCCACCGGCAGCTGGAGGCGCGCCTCGATGCGGCCATAGGTCGGCTCGAAGCGCCCCTGCGTGTTGATGCGGGCGGACGTGTAGTCCCTCTCCTCGTACCGCTCCTTGCGCGCGGTGATGACCAGGTGGCCCGCGCCGTCCAGCGAGGCGTTCTCCGGCCTCGCGGTGTCGAACTCCAGCTGCTCGTTGCCCCAGCCGCCTCCACCCACGTCGTGCTTCCACCGCTCCGGGGAGGGCGGGGTTCCCGCCGGCCCATCGAACTCGTCCTGCCACACCAGCGCCCAGTCGGTACTCGGCTGCGGGGTGGAGGTGGGAGGCGCATCCGGCTTCGTCTGCTTCGAAGCCGCGGGGTCACAAGCGAGGGTTCCCAGGGCCGCGAGCCATGGGAGGAGACGGATGGAGGTCATGCGGTCTTCCCGACATGTTGTTGGATTGGAAAGAGGGAGCGGTTGCGCAGCGCCGCCTGGAGCACGAGGGTGGCCGCGCCAACCGCGATGGCCCGGTCCCCCAGCGCGGAGGTGACGATGCGCGTCTCCGCCATGGAGGTGGACAGCGCCCGCTTGCGCACCGAGGCGCGGAGCGGGTCCAGCAGCAAATCACCCACCGCGGAAATCTCCCCGCCGAGCACGACGATGGCGGGGTTGAGCAGGTTGAGCAGGCCCGCCACCGCGATGCCCAGGTAGTGGCCCATGCTGTCGATGACCTGGCGCGCGGCCGACTCGCCCGCGCGCGCGCCCTCCACCAATTCCTTCACCGTGAGGGGGCGGCGGCTCCGGGGGGCCATCAGCTCCCGCGCGCGCTCCAGCAGCGCCACGCCGCCGATGAGGGTGACGAGGCAGCCGCGAAGCCCGCAGACACACTGCGGCCCGGCGGGGTCCACCGCGATGTGGCCAATCTCACCCGCGGTGCCGCCCGAGCCACGGTAGACGTCGCCATTGATGATGAAGCCGGAGCCGATACCGGTGGCCAGCTTGATGTACGTCAGGTCCTCGCCGCCGACGCCCGCGCCCCAGTAGCACTCCGACAGCGCGCCCAGGTTCGCGTCGTTGTCCACGAACACCGGCATCGCGAAGGCGGCCTTGAGCGACTCCTGCACGTCATAGTCGCGCCACGCGGGGACGATGAGCGGCGACAGCTTGCCCGGCGCGGACGGGTGGACGGGGCTCGGCACGGCCACGCCCATGCCCACCACCGAGCGGCGGGGAACGCGCTCGGCGTCCAGGCACTCCTGCACCAGCTCGCGCACCTTCTGGAGCGTGCCCTTCGGGTCGTCGCGCACCGCCTGCGGGGCATGGCGCTGCACGCGCACCCGGCCGCGCAGGTCCGACAGGACGACCGTGACGTGCGTGGCGCCCAACTCCACGCCGACGATGCTGAACGCGTCGTCACAGAACCCGATGAGGGTGGGCCGGCGCCCGCCACGGGACACCCCGGCTCCAATGCTGCGCACCAGCCCGGAGTGCTCCAGGTCCGCGACAATGGCCGACACGGTCGACGGGCTCAGCTCCGTCCGCCGGGCAATCTCCGCCCGGGAAATCTGGCGCTCGCGCCAGATCATGTTCAGCAGCAGGCTGCTGTTCTGTGCGCGCATGCCCGCCGCGTCGACCGTCGTCGTTGCCGCCGTTCCCACTCTCATCGTCCGCTCACGCTCCGTTCCGCCGCGGAGAAGGGCGGCGGGCGTCAGCTCCACTGGATGTCGTCGATGAAGAGGACGAGCGGGCTCGTCCTTCCACCAGCTACCCAGCCGAAGCCACCCACCACCTTCCCGTATCGAACGCGGCTGAGGTCGATTGTGTACTGCTTCGGCTCCGGGGTGAGGGCGACGTCCTTCAATTCGAGCGCGAAGCCGGCCACCGCGAGCAATCCCGCCGCCCAGGCCCGCGCGAAGCGCTTGTTCCGCTGCATAGGTCCCCTCCGCTACGAATTGGCTTCGTGCGTATGGCGAAGAATGTGGTGCTACCGAAAGACGCTGTGTGTGTTGCGCGTTGCGTCACCGCGGGCGCGCCGTGCCAGAGCGAAACAGCCCTGATGCGCGCCCGGTCCGGCCACCAGCAGCTCCGGGTCCCCGCCTCACCCCACCGCGAACGCCGAGAAGTTCGTTCGAGTGGTGAAGAAAGTACCAGCGAGTTCCCGGTGAATGCAAGTCCGGGCGTTACCGGTGGGGGGAGGCCTGGGGGGGATACCGGGCCTGTGCCGGGCTCCGGGGGAACGGTAGGCTGCGCGTCCCGGTTGGGCCGCTGGAGGCGCATCGACATGGCACAGGACCTGGAGTCGCTGCTCAAGTCACTGCAGGAGCTGACGCGGGCGGCAAAGGAGCCGGGCCGGCTCTCGCGCGAGCAGCTCGAGGCGGAGGTGCGCAAGGTGACGCTGGCCCTGCAGGAGATGCTCACGCAGGTGGGCGGTCAGCTCCAGGCCACGGGCACGCCGGCGGCGGCCTCGCTGGTGGAGGTCTTCAAGTCGCAGCTCAACACGGTGATGCGCGAGAGCGGGCTCGCCATGGAGCAGACCGAGGAGATGAAGAAGCTCGGCGAGGAGCTGGAGCGCCTCAAGCGCGGCTTCATCCGGAGCTGACGCGGCACCGGAAGCCCGGAGCCCCGGAACGCACGACGGCCCGCCAACCCATCAGGGTGGCGGGCCGCCTGGCTTCAAGGATGCGAGGGCTCAGGCCGTGGCGGTGGGCTGGGTGCTGGTGTCGGCCGCGGGAGCCGCGCCGTCCTGGGCGCCCAGCGACTTCACGAGCTGGCTGATGGTCTCGACAATCTTCTCCAGCGCCTTGAGCAGCTTCTGGAGGGGGTCCTTCTCGTCCTCCTCGGCGGCGCCGGCCGGGGCCTGCGAGGCATTCGCGGGAGCCGCACCCTCGGCGCCACCGGCGGGAGCCGCGCCCTGCGCGGGAGCCGCACCCTGCGCGGGAGCCGCACCCTCGGCACCACCGGCGGGAGCCGCGCCCTGGGCACCGCCCGCGGGAGCCGCGCCCTCGGCGCCCTCACCGGCCTTCTCGCCGGCCAGCGTCTTGAGCACGCTCACCAGCTGCTTGAGGGTGTCGAGGATCTTCTTGAGGGCCTCCTCCGGGTTCGCCTTTCCGGACGCGCTCGCCTTCTCCGCCTTGCTCGCGCCGGCCGCGCCGTCGAAGGCGCTCTCACCCAGGAGCGAGCGGAGGATGGGGTTCTGGCTGAGCGCCTTCAGCGCCGTCTCGGCCGTCTCCATCCCGGGAAGCTTGCCAACCTCGGGCGACTTGATGTCGGAGCCGATGGAACGGAAGGAAGCCAGCGAGGGACCCGCGGACAGCTTGGAGATGCCGCTCATGGTTATGCTCCGGGCGTGAAGGGAGGAGTAGGCTCATGGGGGCTGAAATCCAACCCCTGCAACCATTCTCGTACATGAAGGCAAATGGTTGCTTCGCGCCTACATCTTCCTGCATCCCACCCGGGAAAGCCGTTTGTTCATGAGGGTTTACCCGGGCCCCCTCCTCCGCTTTCCGGCGGAAGAAAAGGCCCGGGAAATTCCACGCGGGGTGCGCCTACCGGCAGGTCCAGGCTTCGGGAGACGTGCAGCGGCCTTCGTCCGAGCAGACGCCTTGCTCGCATCGGGCCTCGGGCCCGCAGCGCTCGCCTTCGCGCACCCAGGGCACGCACCGGTTCGTCTCCGGGGAGCAGTGATGGCCCGCGAGGCAGTTGGTGATGGGCCCGGTGCCGAAATACAGCTCGCAGGCTTCTCCAGCCCCGGGCCGCTTCTGGCAGCGGCCCCACGTGCCGGACTCCGGCTCGGCGCCGGCGCAGTACAGGTCCGTGGCGCACTCGGAGAAGTTCCGGCAGGCGGCCCCTTCCTCGCGACGCTCCCGGCAGGTGCCGGGCTGCTCGGCGTCCGCGTCACAGAAGAGGTCGCGCTGGCAGCGGTGGGCCTGGAGCGCGCTCTGCGCGGCCGGCGCCGTGCAGGCCCTGCCCTCGGGGGGGCGTCGCTCACAGCGTCCCGCCTCGCAGATAAACGACGCGCCGCACGGACGGTCCTGCTCGAACGCGCAGGCGTCACCTTCTGCCCCGGTAGGGCGGCACGTATTGCTTCCCCGGTCACACCACAGTCCGGCGGCGCACGGAGGGTCACGGCTAGCATCCTCGCCAACCTCGTGGCAGGTCTCCCCTTCGCCCCTGGCGCGCTGGCAGGTGCCATCGGCACCCGGGACGAGCCCTGGCGCGCAGTGCTCGGGCCACTCGCCGGGGCCGCCCTCGCCGTGACGCGGGGTGCACGTGCCCTGGCAGCCGCTCGCCTCGGTATAGCGACAGAACCCGCTCTCGCCGCACTCCGCATGGGCAAGACAGGCCCCTTCGGTCCGCTGGGCGCGGAGCACCTGGCACGAGGGGTCGTACTCGATGCCCCGGCTCATCGCGGCTTCCGACAGCGCGGGGAGGCGGCAGTCGCGGTCGCGGATGGCGTCCAGGCAACGCTCGGCGGCCTCCTCGTCGAAGCTCAGCCGGCCCGACTCCAGCGCCGCCTCGTAACGCGTCCCCAGCCCCATCCAGGTCTCCCAGCCTCGCTGGCGCAGGGACTCCTCGCAGGTGTCCGCGCTGGCGTACACCCCGCACCGGGCCTCGCGCTCGCAGAAGGCTTCCACCACCTGCTCGCCGAAGTCCTCGGGGTCATCGCCACCACATGCCGCCAGCCCCACCGCGAGCGCAATCACCGCCAGCCGCACTCCGTGCATGGTTCCCTCCCTGGGGGCGCCGCATGGAATGAAGGTTCCTTCCAGGAACGGCGCCGCGGCATTGTGACGCAACCGGGTGGCGGGAAGGAAATCGCTCCCGCCACCGGCCCCGCGTCAGGCCGCGGCCTTCCGGTGCCGCTCGTCCACCCACGCGGCGAGGTCCGGGTAGCTGGTCTCCACCCACTTGCGGAAGCGCTGCGACTGGGTGGGGAAGCTGCCGTCTTCGGCCATCGACGGGAGCTGGCCGAAGAACAGCCCGTTGAGCCGGTCGCCCAGCGCGTACATGTCCTCCGAGCCGTTGTTGTTGGCGCGGGACAGCCGCTCGACGAACTCCTGGAAGTTGGGCCCTGTCATCCCGAACTCGGAGGCGGCCTGGGCCAGCGTGTCGATGTAGCCCTTGTGGCCCGCGAGCTCCCGGTGTTCGCCGATGAACTTCTGGATGTCCTGGGGCGACATGCCGAGGCCCTTGCCCAGCTTCTCGGCGAGGAACTCGGGCCCGGAGTGGACGAGGCTCTCGGCGAGCTGCCGGTCCATGCCGCTGTTGGCGAGCAGGTCCACCCGGTTGCCGCGCTCGAGCGCCTCGTCCAGGTACTTCAGGCCGATGCCGCCCACGAAGAGCAGGGCGCCCGCGACCTGGAGGCCGGGAATCACGCCCACGAAGGCCGACGCCGCCAGGATGGTGCCACCCGCCGCCTGGGCGAAGGAGCTGCCGGCCTTGGCGTACCGCTCGTCCTTGAGCGCCTGGAAGCCCTGGATGGCGTCGCCCACCGCGCCGATGATGGCGCCCGCGGCGGACAGCTTCCCCAGGAACTTGCTGTTCGAGGCGCCCTTGACGACCGCGTCCATGAGGAGGCTCGAGCCGTCCGCGCCCGCACTGAGGCCGTCGCCGACAATCTTCAGCCGCGCGGCCATGTCCGCCTGGGACCAGTCGCCCAAGTCGCCGAAGAACGCGGCGGTCGAGACGGCGACGCCCAGGCCGCGGAGCGCCTGCCCCGTGCCTGTCTCCGGGTCGCCCAGCAGCCCGCCGGATTTGTCCTTCTTCAGCAGCGTGTTCAGCGACTCCGCGCGCGTCTTGTACTGCTCGTACGGCATGTTGGGCTTCAGCGTCTGCAGCACGGAGGTGTACGAGCGCATGTCGTCCGGGGTCATCCCGAACAGCTCGGCGTGCTTCGCCAGCCCCTCGTAGATCTTCCCGGCCAGCGCCAGGTTCCTGTTGTTGGCCGCGATGATGGCGCCCATGCCCGCGGCCCGGGCGAGCCCGACGGCGAGCTTCTCGTCGAGGTCCTTGAGGTCCTTGAACCCGCCCACCACGGTGAGGAAGGCGGACTTGCCCTCTCCGCTGGCCTCGAGCTGCGCGGCGAGGTACTCGGCGCCCGACTGTGTCTCGGCCAGCCGCGGCAGCGCGAGGGCGAGCTCCTTCACGCGCGGGTCCGTCTCATCGGGCGGAACCCCATCCGGCGCGGCCGGGGCGAGCAGCTTGCTGAGCCGCTCGAACTCCGCCAGGTCCTTCTTCCGGTCGGGCGTCATGAAGGTGTTGATGGCGGCCTGCTGCTGCTCGGGCGAGAGCACGGCGGCGGGGCCGCTGAGCAGCTCGGTGAGCCGCCGCTGGTGCCGCTCCGCCTTCTCCGCGGCGGCGGTGAAGTCGGCGCGAATCGTGTCGATGGCCTTCCACGTCGTCTCATGCAGGGCCTTGAGGTCCTGCGCATTCGGCGAGGGGATGCCGCGATGGGACGCGTAGTCCACCGTCTTGGCGCGCTCCATGGCGAAGGCGAGCCGCGAGCCCACGCCACCCTCGATGCACTTCTTCACCGCGCCGAGCAACGTGCTGCCGTTGATGCCCTGGGTGAAGCCCCGCGGCATCTTCTCGGTGAAGAACTCGCCCACCTTGCTGGCGGCGGGGTCCTTCAGCGCCTCCGTCGCGCGCGCCAGGCTGTAGTACGTCTCATACTTGAGCGCGTTCTCCTGCTTCGACAGCGCGTCGAGCTCCTTGGGGTTGTTGACGTCGACCGGCTTCTGGCCCTTTGGCGGATGGAGCTTGCGGTTCGACTCCGGCGACACGCCATGGAAGTACTCGCCCATCTTCTCCAGCGAGGGCTGCGCGGCGGCGACGAGCGCCTCCTGGTAGGCCGGGTCCGGGTTGCTCGCGACGAGCTGCTCGAACTGCTTCGCGCCGTCCTGCAGGCTGTGCTGGAGCGTCTTCTCCAGCGCCTTGGCGTCCTGCGCGGCCCGCTCGGCGGGAGTCGCGCTCGCGGCCTGCGTGGTGGCGGGCGCCTTCGTCCCGGCGCTGGCGGTGGTGGTGCCCAGCTCGGGCACGGGGAGCTTGCTGGCGGCCTGCTTCAGCAGCGCCAGCACGTCCGCGTCCTTCCCCTTGGGAAGCCCCGCGCCGGCAGCTGCACCCGCGCTCGCCCCCGCGGCGGCGGCACCACTCCCACGCGACGCGCCCTGCAGGGCATTGAAGGAGGGCTGGCCTCCGGTGGGCGAGAAGAAGGTGCTGAGCTGCTGGCGCGTCATCGCCACCGGGCCGCCGGTGTGCAGCGGGTCCGCCACCAGGTACTTCCCGTCCGCCGTCTTGCCGAGGATGGCGTTGAGGTGGCCCACGTCCCCGCTGCCCATTCGCTCGGGGAACTGCGAGCGCCAGGCGGCGTTGGTGTAGCCGTTGGCGATGACGGGGTTGCCCGCGGCGAGCTGCTTGTCGAGCGTCTCCCAGCCCTGCCCGTAGCGTGACTCGAGGCCCGCGCTCTTGATGCCGTCCGCCACCATGGTGCCGCCGGTCAGCTCGCGGTCGCGGTTCAAGAGCGGCACGCGCGTGCCGTCCGACGCCTTCACATAGGTGAACTCCGACTCGCGGCGCGGGCTCATCAGCGCGCGGGCGTGGTCCACCTGCTGCTCCTTCGTCAGCCCCTGCGGCATGTGCCCGGTGTACGCCAGGGACATGGCGAGGCTGGCGGGACCGCAGTTGGTGCTGCCGCGAGGACCGTACGGGTTGTACTCGGAGGTGAACTGGGTGATGAACGCCTGCTCCGCCGTCATGGCCGGGCCCGGCTTCCCGCCCGCCTGCGCCGAGCGGGTGCGCGCCTGGGACAGGGCCTCGCGGGTGCTGGCCTCGTACTGGCCGTTGGCGGACACGCCGCTGTCCCGCTGGAACTTCTCCAGCGCGGCCTCCGTCTGCGGGCCGAACGTGCCGGGGCCCGTGGCCACCTGCTCCTCCGTGAGGTAGCCCAGCTCCACCAGGGACTCCTGGAGCGCCTCCACCTCCTCGCCCGTGTCGCCGCGCTTCAGGTCCTTCCTCGGAACGGGCCGGGGCTCCTCGGGCGGCGGCTCGGGAGGAGGTGGCGGGGGCGGCGGCCGCAGCCTGGGCGCCGAGGATGACGACTCCTCTTCGAAGGACGAGACGTCATCATGTCCCGTGCTCTGGGTTCCCTCCTCCTCGCGGATGACGTTGGGCTCGGGGGCCTCGCTCCGCTGGACGCTCCCCGACTCCTGGGAGGAATGGCTCTGGGTGGAAACAGAAGGACCGTCGACGCGCATGGGGTGTGGGCTCCTGTGACAGCAGCACTAGGCACTCCCATTGTCGGGCGTGACATGAGCGCGATGTCTCAGCAGCGCTGCCCCCCGGGAGTGCACCCGCCGTACGCACTCACGCGAAAACGAATTCAATATGCGTGATTTTGTCTGGCGTTCTCTCGGGGCCCTGCTGCCGCGTCGTGAATTCTCAGATTACGAATCGCTCGCCGGGTCCAGCAGGTAGCTGATGCGAACCAGGAACTCTCGGGAGAACACGGGAAGCGGTGCGTGGCCGCCGTTGTACGGCTGGGCGATGCGGAAGTGGGTGCCCATGAGGTTGTAGATGCCGGCGCCCAGCTCCAGCCCCTGCGTGCCCACGTTCTCCGCGCTGACGAAGAGGTTGAGCAGCAGCTGCGTGGGCAGCTCCTCCACCGCCGAGTCCCCCGCGTCGTCCGGCGCGTCCACCGCGTAGCGCTTGCCCACGAGCACGGCGGTGGGGCTGACGGTGAGCCACGGCAGCACCTTCACGTTGCTCGTGAGCGACGCCTTGTGCGTGGGCATGGCGGTGAAGGCGTTGGAGTGGCCGGGCACCTGGTAGTCCTCCACGTCATTGCGGCCGGCCGGCGCGTAGAAGGAGTAGTTGAGCGCGAGCCGGCCCCAGCCCGCCCGCAGGTGGTAGTCCAGCTCCACGCCGCGGCTGCCCAGGCGGCCGAGGTTCCGGTACGCCTCCGTGTTCGTGGTGGCGTCGTAGGAATAGATGATGGGGTCCGTCACGCCCATGTCGAAGGCGTTCGCGCTCACGGTGTGGCCGTCGCCGAACCGCAGCGTGCCCTCCAGCTCGAACACGGTGGTGCGCTCGGGCCGGACGTCGGCGCCCAGGCTGATGTTCTCGATGCCGGGCGCGCGGAACGCGCGGCTGAAGAGGGCCTTGGCGCTGAACGGTCCGAAGGCGCGCAGCAGCACCAGCCGGGGCACGAAGGAGCTGCCGAAGGCGCTGTGGTTCTCATAGCGCGCGCCGGCCACGACGGTGGCGATGGGGTTGTCGAGGTACGCCTCCATGAAGCCGGCGAGGTTCAGGTACGAGACGCTCTCGGCGCCCTCTTCACCGAAGGCCGTCTGCAGGCCGACGTCGGCGGGGCCGTTGAGCTTCCCCTGGTCGGACATCACGTCCACGCCGCCGGTGAGCTGGAGGAAGTCCAGCGCCGCCCAGCGGGCCAGGGCGCGCCCGCGCAGCCGCCGCACCTGCTTCTCGTAATAGAAGGCCGACTCGCGGTCCGAGTCGCGGAACGGCTCGGACAGGGTGAGGTTGAAGCGCGAGACGAGCTCCAGCCGCTCGCTGGGGCGGAAGCGGTCGCTCAGCTCGGCGTGGAAGGTCTCGAACTGGGTGGGCGCGGGGGCGGAGAGCACCTCGTCGAAGGCGATGATGGTGGAGGTGGTGTTGCGCTGGTACAGCACGCTCAGCTGCAAATCCTTGTAGCCCACGCCCGCCTGCACCGTCGTCGGGTCCAGCTTGCTCTGCCCGCCCATGCGCGCCGAGTTGCCGAAGAAGTCGCGGAACACGGCATCGCTGCGCTGGCCCTGGCCCAGCGAGGCGGAGCCGAAGACGCTCAGGCCCGGCGCGGACTCGAAGACCTTGCGCCCGGAGAGCGTCACGCTGCGCCGTCCGTTGACAGTCTCCAGCTCGCCGTAGGTGCCCGCCACCAGCAGGTCCGTGCTGCCCTGGATGCCGCGGGTGATGACGTTGATGACGGCCAGCTCCGCGTTGCCGCCGTAGATGACCGAGCCCGGGCCGCGCACCACTTCGATGCGCTCCACCAGCTCGATGGGGAACTCGTGCCCGAGCTGCATCGTCGAGTAGAGCTGCTCGTTCATCTCCTTGCCGTCGATGACGAGGAGCACCTTGCCCTCGTAGCCCCACAGGCCCCGGAAGCCCGGACCCACCGAGCCCTGCACGTCCACGCCGAAGAAGAAGCCCGGAATCTGGAGCAGCAGGTCCATCAAGTCGCGGGCGCCCGAGGCGCGAATCTCGTCCGCGTTCATCGCGGTGACGACGGCGGGGGACTCCTGCAAGCGGGTGACGGCGAAGGACGCCACCTGACTGTGGACCTCCGGCTCCTCGGTGGAGGCCGCGGCGTCGTCCTCGGAAGGAGCGGGCTCCGCCTCCGGGGACTGCGCGGGCTGCTCCGTCTCCCAGGCGTCAGGAGACGTCTGCTGCGCGAGCGCGGGGCTGCCGGACAAGAGGAGGGACAGGGCCACGGAACCGACGGGCCACCAGCGGCGGACGCTCATGGGAATCTCGAACGCAGGAGAGCGCCGGCCTCGGGGCCATCGCTCTGGGGTGTGGGGGAGTGAGAGCGCCGGCCTCGGGCCATTGCTCAGGAAGGTGGGGGTAGGGGAGTGCTGGCCCTCGGGACCAGGGCTCAGGGGAGGGCGCGCTCGAGGAAGGCGAGCGCCGCGCGCGGCGCGGTGGCTCAGCGGACGCGGACGGCGGTGAGGCGGTCCGGCTCGACTTCAACGGTCATCTTCCGCTTCACCACGCCGTTGACGCGGACCTCCACGCGGGCCGGTCCGGCCGGGAGTCCCTGGGCCTTCAGGGGCGGGAAGCCATAGGGCCGGTTGTTGATCCACACCTCGCCGTAGAGCGCCGGAGACGTGACGTCGAGGTCTCCCTTCCCCGTCACGGCGGTGCGGGCCACGGTGGTGGGCGCGGGCGTGGAAGCCGGCTGCGGCGCGGCGGCCGAGGCGGGACTCGTGGGCGCGGGCGCCGCTGCGACCACCGGCTGCGGCGCGGAGCGCGGAGCCGTGGGCGTCAGCTCGGCGGTCAAATCCCGGTTGATGGAGTGGACCTCGTCCTCGCCCAGCTCCACCGTCTCCTCGGCCAGCCGCCGGTCCCCCTGCGCAATCGACACGCGATGCGTCCCCGCGCGCAGCGGCACGCGCGCGGGCGTGAGGTCCACCGTCTTCCCATCCACCAGCACCATCAACCCCGGAGGCGTCGACGTCACCAGCAGCAGTCCATTCCGGGGCTCCTCGGCGGCCGCGGGCTCCTCGCGAGGCTGCGCGCGGGACGAAGTACGGATGGCCCGCGACTTCGCCTGGGCCCGCGTCAGAGCCGCGGCCTCACGCGTGGGGCGGACCCGCTCGCGCGTCCGGTCCTGCTCGCGGGTCCGCAGGTCCGCTGCGATGCGCAGCAACTCCACCAGGTCGCCCTTGTCGTCCTTGCGCAGGCGCAGCGCCTCGGTGAACTCGGCCACGGCCGTCTCGTAGTCGCGGTCCTCCAGCGCGGCCAGCCCCGAGGCCCGCCGGGCCCTCGCGAGGCCGGAGCTCGCATCGTCCTCTTGAGGAGGCGGCGGCGGAGCGGGCGTGACGGACGCCACGGCCACGGGCGGCGGGCGGGGCGCGTCGGTGACGGCGGGCGGCGCGGTGGGGCTCTCGGCGCGGCGGCCTCGCAGCACGCCGTAGACCACGGCGTTCGCGGTGACGGTGCCCAGCAGGATGACGGCAATCCAGGTCGACTGTTTCATCAGCGTCTCACTGCGGCGCCAGGGAGCGGACGGGCCGCCCCGCCTGGCCGCCGCCACTCAGGCGGCGAAGTACCAGAACAGCGCGGAGCCAAGCGCGGAGACTCCCGCGGCCACCGCGATTCCCCACGGAAACCCGGCCGGCGTCGGGAGTGGAGCCGCGGTCGCGGCGCTGGAGCTCGCAGGGGGCGTGAGCGTCGCGGTGCCCTCATCGACAGGCGGGCCGGGCTTCACACTCTCGGCGCCGCTCGGCGTGCGGCCGGTGGCCGAGGCGAAGGCGGGCAGGGCCGTGGGAATCTGTCCCGCCTGGTCCGGCGGCGACAGCGTCGTCACCAGCATGGCCAGCTCGCGGCCACCCGACGTCCAGTGTTGCGACGCGCGGAACCGCTCCAGCTCCACATGCAGCTCGCGCGCGCTCTGGTACCGCGCATCCGGCTCCCTCTCGAGCAGCTTCAGGAGGATGCGCTCCAGGCCGGGCGGGAAGTCCGGGGCGAAGCTGGACGGCGGCGGCACGTGCGCCTGCGACGCGGCGATGATGGTCGCCTCCACGGTGTCGCGCTTGAACAGGCGCTTCCCGGTGGAGGCCTCGTAGAGGACGATGCCGAGCGAGTACAGGTCCGAGCGGTGGTCCAGCTCCCGGTTCGTAATCTGCTCCGGCGACATGTACGGGTACTTGCCCTTCACCACGCCGGCGACGGTGCGCTCCAGGTTGACGGCGCTCTTCACGATTCCGAAGTCGGCCAGCTTGACGATGCCGTCGCGCGACACCAGCACGTTGCCCGGCGTGACGTCCCGGTGCACCAGCCGCAGCGGCGTGCCGTCCGGCAGCGTCTTCCCGTGCGCGTAGGCGAGCGCATCGGAGATGGCCAGTCCCACATCCACCGCCACCCGGGGCCCCAGCGGGAAGGCGCCCTTCCACGCATGGCGCATCACCCGGTCCAGCGACTGGCCCTGGATCCACTCCATGGCCAGGTAGTACTGCCCCTCGAGCTTTCCGAAGTCGAAGACCTGGACGATGTTCGGGTGCGTCAAAAGCGCCGCGACCTTCGCCTCGTCGGCGAACATCCGGCTGAAGGCCTCCAGGTTCGCGTACTCCGGCAGGATGCGCTTGATGACGCACGGCTTGGAGAACCCGTCCGGCCCGTCGATGGACGCCAGCAGCAGGTGCGCCATCCCACCGGAGGCGAGCTGCTGAAGAATCCGGTATTTGCCGAAATACGTCTCTCCTGTGCCCAACGCGCGCCTCAAGCTTTGCTGGAAAAAGAGGAACGTACTGGATAATCGGCCTACCCCACAAGTTTGTCGCCGGCTGTCAACCGGATTTGGGTTGCCGGAGACGCGGGGATGCCCTCAGGTAGGGCGAGGTGTCTTCCGCCGAGCATTGCGGCGCTGCTTCTGGGGCGGGGGCTCGGTCACCTCGGCGAAGCGCGCGCCGGTGACGCCCGCGTGCTCCAGGGCCTGCTTGATTCCCTCGGAGACGATGAGGCTGACGGGCCAGCCCCAGGAGCGGAGCACCCGGGCACCCTCCGTCTTCTCGGGGTCGATGCGCAGGCCGCGCACGGTGCGGTAGTGGCCTACACGCTCGGGCAGCCCGTCCTCGGGCGTGTAGCGGTGGGCCTCCGCGCACTTGCGGTCGTCGATGCAGCGCACCAGCCGGGTGGCGACGAGGATGAAGTACGGCTCGTCGCAGTCCTCCACCTCCACGGGCAGCAGCTGCACGTCGTCCGGCGCCAGCTCGCGGAAGATGGACGCCACCCGCGCGTGGACCACGGGGGTGAGCCCGGCGCCGGCGAGGGAGAAGTCGAGCGGGCGGCCCGGAGGCTGGACGGTGGAGCGCAGCTTCCCCAGCCCCCGCACCGGGGTGCCGGAGGTGAACTGCCAGACGGAGTCCACCTTCTTCTTCCGCTCCAGGGAGAAGGGGTCCCCCAACTCGCGCCGGCCGGGGGCACGGAAGTCGTCGTGCAGGTCGTAGTACCGCACCGGGCGTGCCGTCCGGGGGGGAGCCCGGCGGGCGGCCGACCTCCGTCGGGAGGGCGCGTCGGAGGGCAGTTCGACTGGAGCGTCCCACAGGGTGTCTTCACCCGTGCCGCCGTCCCGTCTCGGGGAGCGTCGCGCCAGCACGCGCAGGGCCTGGGTGAGCCGCCTGAACATCCGCCGATTTTACCCTCTCCCCACGTGGGTGGGAGCCAATCGGGAACCCGGGCCCGGCCTCCCTGCCTCCTCTCCGGCCAGCCAGAAGCCTTTGGGCTACCAGGTGCTGTGCAGGGAGTAGCGGGCGGCGCGGGTGTCCAGGCTGAGGAAGGAGAACTGGCCCTCCGAGCACGTGCCGCTGTTGAGGAACAGCCGGCTGCCGTGCTCCACGCGCATGCCCAGGTGGGTGTGGCCGGTGACGACGATGTCGGCGCCGCTGTCGTTGGCCCGCGCCAGCGCCCAGCGCTGGAAGGTGCAGCGCTCCGGGTCCGGCAGCGCGTTCGTCAGCCGCGCGTCCAGCGCCTGGAACATGCGGAACATGGCCCGCAGTCGCATCCGCCGCAGCCAGGCCCCCGCCCACACCGCCGCCTCCGACAGGAAGCGCGCCTTGCGGATGACCCAGTCATGGTGGTGCCCATGGGTGAACAGCATCCTCACCCCGTCTGCCTCCAGGACGAGCTGCTCGGGCGCTCCCAGCAGGGTGCCGGCCACCAGGTCATGGTTGCCGTGGATGTAGTGGTACTGGGGCTGGGCGAAGCGCTGGACGATGTCCGGGTGCGCCGCGCGGGCCGCGGCCAGCTCGGCCACCTGCCTCCCCGGAGTCCTCGGGGTGAGCGTCTCGAAGATGTCGCCGAGCAGGATGATGCGCTCGAAGTTGCTCTCCAGGAAGCGGAGGAATCGCAGGAAGCCGGAGTCGTCGTGTCCGAAGTGGTCCGCGGCATCACGCCGCCCGAGGTGCAGGTCCGAAATCACCGCGATGCGCATGGGTCCTCCTGGTGAACGAGCAAAACCCCGGGAATTTCTGGTCGCGTGACTCGTGCGGGCGGGTGTGTACCGTGCGTCTCTCGCATGGCCCTCCGAGTCGTCCCATTCACGCTCTGCATGCTGCTCCTGGGTGGCGCGCTGGCCCACGCCCAGGTTCCAGGTCCTCGCCGGACGGTGTCGGCGGTGCGCGTGGAGCAGCCGCCCGCGGTGGACGGCGTGCTGGACGACGCGGCCTGGAAGCAGGCCAGCTTCACCACCGACCTCGTGCAGAAGGAACCGGAACAGGGTCTCCCCGCCACGCTGCGCACGGAGGTCGCGTTCGTCTACGACGGAGACGCGCTCTATGTCGGCGCGCGGATGTTCAGCGATTCGCCAGCCGACATCGAGACGGTGATGACGCGGCGGGACGAGAGCGGCGTGGCGGAGCGGCTCATCATCTCCCTCGACACCTGGCATGACCGGCGCACGGCCTACAGCTTCGCGGTGACGGCCGCGGGCCAGCGCGTGGACTGGTTCCACCCGTCGGACGCCGAGTACGACAGGGACTTCTCCTTCAACCCTGTGTGGCAGGCGCGCACCTCCCTGACGGGCGGGGGCTGGGTGGCGGAGCTGCGGATTCCCTTCTCCCAGCTCCGCTTCAACGACGGAGACGAGCAGGTGTGGGGCCTCAATCTCAACCGCTACGTGCCGCGCCGCAACGAGGACGACTTCTGGGTGGTGGTGCCCCGCCACGTCACCGGCTGGTCCTCGTGGTTCGGCGAGCTGACGGGGGTGCGCGGGGTGAGGCCCTCGCGCCGCCTGGAGCTGCTGCCGTACGTGGCGGGGGACTGGCAGTTGAACTCCGGGCGCAACCCGCGCGCGGGCACGCCCTTCGACTCGCGGCGGGACTGGGCGGGCCGGGTGGGCGGCGACGCCAAGGTGGGCCTGGGGCCCAACCTCACGCTGGATGCCACGGTGAACCCGGACTTCGGCCAGCTGGAGGCGGACCCGGCGGTGGTGAACCTGACGGCCTTCGAGACTGTCTTCGACGAGCGCCGCCCCTTCTTCACCGAGGGCAGCCCGCTCTTCGCGGGCAACGGCCCCACGTACTTCTACTCGCGCCGCATCGGCGCCTCGCCGCGCCTGCTGGGTGACTTGCAGTCGCAGCAGGACTTCGTGGAGGCGCCCCGGGCCAGCACGCTGTGGGGCGCGGGGAAGCTCACCGGACGGCTGGCCTCGGGCCTGTCGGTGGGAGCGCTGGCGGCCGTCACCGGGCAGAGCTTCGCGGACGTCTACGACTTCGACACGGCGGCGGAGGGCCGGGTGAAGCTGGAGCCCTTCACCGGCTACGGCGTGGTGCGCGTGCAGCAGGAACTGGGAGACGGGGCCTCGGTGGTGGGGGCCATGCTGACGGGCGTGAATCGCTCCGTGACGCCCACGGGCCAGGCACAGAGCCTCGCCTTCAACCTGCCTCAGCAGGCGTACACGGCGAGCGCGGACGCGTCCTTCCGGCTGGGCGCGGGGGGCCAGTACGCGCTGAGCGCGTACGCGGGCGGCAGCCGCGTGAGCGGCTCGCCCGAGGCCATGGCGCGGCTGCAGCGCTCCAGCGCGAGGTACTTCCAGCGGCCGGACCAGACCTACGTGCGGGTGGACCCGGAGGCCACGTCGCTGTCCGGCTACACCGCGGGGGCCACGCTGGAGCGGGTGAGCGGCCGGCACTGGCTGTGGAGCGTGGGCGGCTACGCGGAGTCGCCGGGCTTCGAGCTCAACGACGTGGGCAGCCTGCAGACGGCGGACGACCTCCAGGCGGACCTGAGCCTCACGTACCGGGACACGGAGCCGGGCCGGTGGCTGCGCGGCCTGGAGACGACGCTGGGGCTCTACAACAACTGGAACTACGGCGGCGTGCGCCAGTCCACCAGCCTGTCCTCGACGGCGAGCGCCACCTTCCCCAACTTCTGGACGGGGGCTGTCACCGCCTCGTACTTCCCGCGCGCGCTGTCGGACGTGCTGACGCGCGGCGGGCCGCTGATGCAGACGGGGCAGGGGGTGGACTTCATCGCCGAGCTGGACAACGCCTTCAGCGCGACGACGCGCTGGAACCTCAACGCGAAGGCGTGGCGGTACGAGACGGGCAGCCACGGCTACGTGCTGGGCGGGAGCCTGGGCGTGCAGCCCACGTCGCGGCTGCGCCTGTCCGTCGAGCCGGGGCTGTCGCGCTACACGGAGGAGCCGCAGTACGTTGCCACGGTGGACGGCGGCGGGGCGGAGACCTACGGCCGGCGCTACGTCTTCGGCGCGGTGGACCGCAACGAGCTGTTCGCCCGGCTGCGCGTGGACTTCTTCGTCACCCCGGACCTGAGCGTGGAGCTGTACGCGGAGCCCTTCGCGGCCAGCGGGCGCTACAGCCGCTTCGGTGAGCTGGCCCGGGCGCGGAGCCGCACGCTGCTGTACTACGGCGACGAGAATGTCACCCACGAGGATGGGCGGCTGCGGGTGGTGGACGGCTCGGGCGCGGCCTTCGAGGTGGACGACCCGGACTTCAACCTCCGCTCGCTGCGCAGCAACCTGGTGGTGCGCTGGGAGTTCCGGCCGGGCAGCACGTTCTTCTTCGTGTGGCAGCAGGACCGCTCCACCGAGCAGGCCCTGGGCCGCGTGCTGGAGCCGTCCGCGCTGGGCAACAGCTTCTCCGCCCCGGGCAGCCACACCTTCGCGGTGAAGCTGGCCTGGTGGCTGCCGGTGGACTGACGCCCCGTAAGGCGCGGCTGCCGGGGTTGTCCGGTCCGCTACGCCTTAAGTGGTACAGCCCGCGCGCGGCAACTCCCGCACCCTGGGGCCTGTCCGTGCATGTCGCGTGGACGCCTCCGGTGTCCGCCGGAAGCCCTCCCCAGTCACGGGGCGGCCGGCGCTCGCGCCGCCCCGCTGGCCACACCTGGGAGTCTTGAATGTCGACGTCTCACCGCTCCGCCCCGGGGCTGCTCGCCGTGGCCGCCCTGGCGCTCTTCGCCCTGGCCTGTTCCTCGTCAGAACCCTCGGACTCCGAAGACTGTTCCTCGCAGCAGATCTCCTGCGGCGGCACCTGCCTCGACCCGCGGACGGATGACCGGAACTGCGGCGCGTGCGGCTTCGCCTGCCAGGCGGGCTACGCCTGTACGCAGGGCGTGTGCGCCATCGAGGTGGCTTGTGGCAACGGCCAGCTCAACACGGGCGAGTCCTGTGACGACGGCAACCGCCGGGGGGATGACGGCTGCAGCGCGCTGTGCTCGCTGGAGCCCGGCTACACCTGCCCCGGCACGCCCGGCGTCTGTGCCACCCGGTGTGGCGACGGCGTGCGCGCGGGGAGCGAGGCCTGCGACGACGGCAACGCGGCCTCCAATGATGGCTGCTCCGCCGCCTGTGCGCTGGAGTCCGGCTACGACTGCACCAGCACCACGCCCACCGTCTGTGCCGCGCGCTGCGGGGACGGGCGCGTGAGGGGCAGCGAGTCGTGCGACGACGGCAACACCACTCCGGGTGACGGGTGCAACGCCAGCTGCAACGTGGAGGGGGTGTTCGAGACCGAGGCGAACGACACGGTCGCCACCGCCAACCCGCTGGCCTGGGTGCCGGCGCGGGCGTTCGGCGCGCTGGCGTCCGGGGCGGACGTGGACATGTACCGCTTCACCCTCGCCTCGGTGTCCGACGTGCTCATCGAAACGGACGACAGCCGCGGCTCGCACAGCTGCCAGAACATCGACACGGGCATCCGGCTGCTGGACGCGAACGGCAACTTCCTGGCGGAGGACGACGACAGCGGGCTGGGCTTCTGCTCCCTGCTGGACCCTGCGACCGACCCGGAGGTGACGCACCTGCGCCCCGGCACCTACTACGTCGCCGTCCGCGCCGTGGGGTTCAGCGGCACGGCCGCCCTCCCCTACGGCCTCAACATCCGGCGCGTCGCCACCTGCGGCGACGGCGAGCGGACGGGCAGCGAGACGTGCGACGACGGCAACACGGCGGACGGCGACACGTGCAACCGCTTCTGCCAGGTGCCGCCCGCTCCGGAGGCCGAGCCCAATGGCACGACGGCCACCGCCAGCGGACCGCTGACTCCAGAGAGCCTCTTCGGTGGCGCGCTCACCCCCTCGGGGGATGTGGACTTCTATCGCTTCACTCTCACCGCCACCTCGGACGTCGCCCTGGAGGTCTTCGACGAGGCAGGCCCGTCGAGCTGCCTGGGCATGGACCCGAACCTCGCCCTGCTCGACGCGAGTGGCGCGGTGGTCGCTTCCAACGATGATGGCGGGCCGGAGAACTGCCCCCTGCTCTCCGCGGAGCGGGGAGACCGTGCCATGCGGCGGCTCGCCCCGGGCACCTGGTATGTGCGTGTCCAGTCGACCCCGGGCGGAGTCATCCCCGGCTACACCGTGCGCGTGCGGTACGAGGCCGTGTGTGGTGATGGCCGCGTCACCGGCAGCGAGGAGTGCGACGGGGGCGGGCGCTGCACCAGCACCTGCGAGCGCGTCCCGGTGTGTGGCGACGGGTTCCTCGACGCGCCCGAGAGCTGCGAGGACAGCAACACCGCGGACGGAGACGGCTGCAGCCGGACGTGCGCCGTGGAGGGCGCGACCTCCGAGGTGGAGCCCAACGACACCCGCGCCGACGCGGACGCGCGCGCCTCCGGTGGCTCGCCCGTGCGCATCACCAGCGGCGGGCGGCACTCCGGGGTGCTCTCCGGGGCGACGGACGTGGACCTGTACCGTGTCGAGCTCGCGGCGCCGACCGTGGTGCGCTTCGAGACCTTCCACGGAGGCGTGCTGCGCTGCGACGTAGGGGGAGACACGCGGGTGCGGCTGCTCGGCTCGACGGGCACCCTCGTCGCCGAGTCCTCCGGCGAGGGCCTCCGCGAGTGCGCGGCGCTCCTCTACCACCTGACCGCGGGCGTGCACTACGTGGAGGTCTCCGCGAGCCCGAACGGAGAGGTGCCCTTCACCTACGTCCTGGAGACGACCTTCCTGGCCAGCGCGGGAACCGAGGCGGAGCCCAACGAGGTGCTCGCCAGCGCCAATACGCTGAGCCTCACCAACGGGGAGGGCTTCGTCAGCGGGACCCACCCCACCGCGAGCGACCGGGACGTCTTCCGCATCACCGTGCCCGCAGGAGGCCGCTCGCTGCGCGCGGAAATCAGCGAGGGCACCGGGACGGAGAGCTGTGAGTCGCAAGGCATCGACAGCCAGCTCACGCTGCTCGACGCGGACGGCGAGCAGTTGACCACCGACGACGACGGCGGCCGGGGCTACTGCTCGCGCATCGACGGCACCGGCCCCACGCCGGATGACTTCGGCGCCAGAAACCTGGCGGCGGGCACCTACTACCTGGAGGTGCGCGCCGCGAGTCTGGCGAGCGGGGAGGACGCCATCTTCAACTACCGGCTTTCCGTCACCCTGCGCTGAACCCGGGCTTGCTCCGCCCTCCGTCCCGCGCGGTGGGTGGGGCCGGCCCCTCCCTTCACGATGCCCGGGTGCCATGGTCCGCATGGCGCCCCTGCTAGACTCCGCCCGCTCCCAGGAATCGAGCACCGGGCCTGTTGCTTCGCGGAGCCCCGCCTCCCTTTTCCAGAGAGAACCACCATGCTCCACCGTTCGCTGCGTCCCCTGCTGCTCCTGGCCTCGCTCGTCATCGGCTGCTCACCCGCCCTCAAGGTCCGCGTGTTGGAGCCAGCGCGGGTGAACGTGGGCTCCTCCAAGAAGCTGGTCCTGATGCAGACCGAGGGCCGTCCCAGCATCCGGGACTACGTCCTCAACGAGCTGCGGCGGCAGAGCCGGCAGGACGGCTACTTCGCGCTCGCGGACCGCACCGACACGGGCGCCATCGTGAAGGTCGCGGGCCGCGAGGTGCAGATTCATGGCGACAAGGCTCCCACCCTGGAGCAGGGGGAGATTGGCCTGCGCGTCGACGTGCTCGGATGGGACACCGACATGGAGAAGCGCGTCACCGAGACCAAGGACGACAAGGGCAAGGTCAAGAAGACGAAGAAGGACGTCTTTGTCGCGAAGCTCGTCCTCGGCGTGACGGCCTTCAACTCCGCCGGCAGGGTGCTGCTCGCGGAGGAGGAGTACGCGGGCCAGTTCGAGTCGGAGAAGGTGGACGAGCTGCTCCCCATGGCCGCCGCGCAGATGGTGGACCGCGTGCTCGGGGAAATCACGCCCCGTCACGTCACCCACTACATCCGGATGGATGACGACGACGAGGCGCAGAAGGACTTCGTCAAGGCGGCCGAGAATGGCGACGTCGACGGGGCCGTCACCAAGCTGACGGCGTACGTGGAGCAGCACCCGGACAACGCGGGTGCCTTGTACAACCTCGCCGTGCTGCAGGATGCCAGCGGCGAGTACGAGAAGGCGCTGGAGCACTACTCGCGCGCCATCTCCCTGGCCTCGAAGGACTTTTATGTGAAGATGCGGGACGAGTGCGCCGCCCGGCTCGCGAGTCGGCAGGCCCTGGCGGAGTGACGTGCGTCCCGACCCCTCCGGCCCGTGAGGGCTCGTGGACCTTCGGTTTGAGTGTTCGCGAGGCCCGGTGGTCCGGAGGTGGCTCGATTGAGTGCGGAGTCCGCCGCTTCCCGGGGAGGGCCCGCCGCGAGGGCGGCTCCTCCTGCGCCGACCTCGGAGGACCTCGCGGCGCTCTACCGGCGCTTCGGCCCCGCCGTGCACCGGCGGGCGCTGTCGCTCACGCGTGACGCCGAGGAGGCGCTGGACGTCACCCAGGACACCTTCCTGGCGTACATGAACGTCCGGCGCACTCCGCGCGACGAGGCCTCGCCCTTCACGGTGCTGTATCAAATCGCCACGTACCGGGCGGTGGACCGGGTCCGCCGCCGCGCGCGCTGGTCCGGCCGCCTGGGCCCGCTGTCCGTGGAGGACGAGGACGGGGAGGCGGAGCACCCGCGCGGGGAGGTGGCGACGGCGCACACGGGCGGGCTGGAGCGGGTGGAGGCCCTGCAGGACCTGGCGCTCCTCACGCAGGGCGAGGACCCGGAGGTGCTGACGGTGGCGGTGCTCTACTTCGTGGAGGGGCACACCACGGAAGAGGTGGCGCGGGTGCTGGACATGTCTCGCAAGACGGTGACCCGGATGCTGGCGCGCTTCGCCGAGCGCGCTCGGAAGCGCAGCCTCCGGCTGGCCCCGGGGGACGCGCCATGAGCGAGGGCGGTCGCCGTCTCCAGGAGGCCCTGCTGGAGCGCTACCTCGCGGACGCGCTGTCGCCGGAGGCCCGCCGCCAGGTGGACGCCGTGCTGGAGGCGTCGGCGGCGGACCGCGAGCGGCTGGCGGAGCTGCGAGCGGACTCGGCGGCGTTCCTCGTCCAGCACCCGCCCGGGCCGCTGGTGGCTCGCTACGAGGCGTCCCAGCCCGCGCGGCGGCGGCCCTGGTGGGTGTTGCTGGTGCCGGCGCTCGCGGCCTCGGTGCTGGTGGTGGTGTGGCAGCGCGAGGACCCCTTCACGGTGAAGGGGGGCGTGTCGCTGGTGCTGCACCGCAAGGCAGGTGACGGCAGCGCGCGGGTGGAGCCGGGCGCGACGCTGGCGCCCGGAGACGTCCTCCAGTTCGAGGTGAAGGCGGCCGGGGACGGCTACGTGGCGGTGCTGAGCCGGGACGGGCAGGGCATCGTCACCGTGTACCACCCGTTCGAGGGCACCCAGGCAGCGGGCTATCAGGCCGCGCGCCCGATGCTCCAGGCGGCCATCGAGCTGGACGACGTGCGGGGGCGCGAGGACGTGTACGCGCTGCACTCGCGCGAGCCCTTCGCGCTGGACTGGGCCGTGGCCGCGTTGAAGGAGGGCCGGCGGCTGGAGGACGTGGCGCCGAAGGACGTGACGGTGGAGCACGTCGGCTTCGACAAGCGCTGAGGAAGAGCCACTCCCGCTCCCGGGTCGGGGCCCCCCAGCGTGGGCCGCTCCGAGGGGCGAGAATAAAAAGTCCCACGGAAAATCCCTCGCGCGATGAACGAGGTAAGCGGGGCGCGTTGGTGCCCCGGGTCCTTGGGGGGCCTGGGGCGCCATGCCTGTCGGCGCCGTCCGCGATGCAAGGGGGAAGGTGAGAGATGACGACCGTGCGGTGTGTGATTGCCTCGTCGCAGCGGCAGTTGGACGACGCGCTCCGGGTGCGCTGGGCGGTGTTCGGCGCGGAGCTGGGGCTGTTGGGGACTCCGCCTCCAGCGCCTCGTGACGTGAGCTGCTTCGACACGCTGGAGACGACGCTCCACTTCGTGGTGTACGCGGGGGACAAGGCCGTGGCCACGTCGCGGCTGCTGCTGCCGAACGCGGAGGTGGCGCGCGCCTCCGGACGGCGGCTGGGCATCGAGCTGGAGCAGAAGCTGGACCTGGAGAACGTGGACGCGCCGGGCATGCGGCTGGCGGAGACGACGCGCTACTGCGTGCTGAGCGGCTACCGCGGCTCGGAGGTGTTGCTGCGCCTGCAGGCGGAGATGTACCGGGAGAGCCGCCGGCGCGGGGTGACGCACTGGATTGCGTCAGCGAACACGGAGACGGACTGCGAGGTGGACGCGCTCATCGCCTTCCAGGTGGCCGCGCGGATGAGGTGCGTGAGCCCCCGCTGGAAGGTGATTCCCCTCGCGCCCGCCCAGGCACCCGAGGTGCCCGAGGCGCCGCTGTTCACGCCCGAGGAGCGCCTGCGCGCCTGCCAGGGCCGCTTCGACGGGCTGCGCCTGCCGCGCACGCTGTCGCTCTTCGCGAAGAAGCTGGGCGCGTGCTTCATCGCCGAGCCGCTCTACGACGCGCGCTTCCACCGGTACGCCACGCCGCTGGTGGCCGCGCTGGACGCGATTCCGGCCAGCACGCTGGGCTGGTTCGATGCGTTTCCGGAAGGCGCCACGCGCGCCGCCTGAAGTCCCCGCCACACCCTTCCAACACCACCCATCCATTCAACCGCGGACGCGCCTGCGCGTGCCCGCACGGGAGAAGACCATGTCGACGGACCTCATCGTGAAGCTGGAGCAGGAGGCGAACACCCTGGTGCGCGAGCTGGACGCGCACCCGGACGCGCGGAGCCTCTTCGAGGGCACGGCGGACGCCGCGCGCTACGCGGGCTACCTCGTGCAGTCGTACCACTACGTGCGCTGGACGGCGCCGCTGCTGGGCCTGGCGGGCCGGCGCATGCAGCGGTTGGGGCGCCACCCCGCGCTGGCCGAGCTGCTCGTGCAGAAGGCGAAGGAGGAGTCGGGCCACGAGCGCTGGCTGCTCTCCGACTTGCGCGCGCTGGGCTGGACGAAGGAGCGCGTGGAGATGACGCCGGCCTGCGCGGCGGTGCGGGCGTATGTGAATTGGAACCGCTTCACCTCGGAGGCGGGCGTGCCCACCGCGTTCCTCGGCACGGCCTACGTGCTGGAGCACCTGTCCGTGGTGCGCGCGGGGTTGGCGGCGGAGCGACTGGTGGCCCGGGGCGCCATCCCCGGCATCCACCGCGCCGTCACCTTCCTGCGAGGCCACGCGGGAGCGGATGAGGGCCACGTCGCGGAGCTGGCCAGCGTGCTGCGCACCCTGGAGGACCCGGCCGAGCGGGAGGCCATCCTCCTGTCCGCCACCACCACGCGCGCCCTCTATCCGGCCCTCTTCACCCCAGTCGAGGAGGCCGCGGTCCACGACGTGGGCTGAGCACCGACACGCCCCCAGGGCCCGCCCTCCTCACTTTGACTTGCAGAAGTGTACGAATGACACTAACAATGTGTCGAAGGTACACGAAGCGGGAGGGCGGGCCCATGGTCATCGGGTACATGAAGGCAGCACCGACGACGTACGTGATGCAGTTCGAGGGGGGCAGGGTGGTGCGAGAGGGGGCGGGGCTCGCGTTCTTCTACTGGAAGCCGTCCGCGACGCTGGTGTCGGTGCCGCTGGCGAGCGCGGATGTGCCCTTCGCCTTCAATGAGGTGACGCGGGACTTCCAGGCGGTGACGCTGCAGGGGCAGCTCACCTACCGGGTGGCGGACCCGAAGCGGCTGGCGTCGCTGCTGGACTACTCGGTGGGGCCGTCCGGCCGGCATCGCTCGGACGACCCGGAGAAGCTGCAGGAGCGGCTGGTGCAGGTGGCCCAGGTGCGGGCGCGCACGGTGGTGCAGGGCCTGCCGCTGCGCGAGGTGCTGGTCCAGACGGGCACCATCGAAGCGCAGGTGCTCGCGGCGCTGGCGGTGGCCGAGTCGGTGCGGGGGCTGGGCGTGGAGGTCATGGCCTTCTCGCTGCTGTCGGTGAAGCCGACGCCGGAGATGGCGCGGGCGCTGGAGGCGGAGGCGCGCGAGGACCTGCAGCGCACCGCCGACGAGGCCATCTACGCGCGCCGCAACGCGGCCGTGGAGCAGGAGCGCCGCATCAAGGAGAGCGAGCTGGCCACGGAGTTGGCGGTGGAGGAGCGGCAGCGCCAGATTCGCGAGGCGAAGATGGCGGCGGACATCTCCGTGGAGGAGCAGCGCTCGGCGTTGATGGAGCGCTGGAGCCAGAACGAGCGCCAGGCCGCGGACGCCCGCGCCTACGCGCTGGAGAAGACGCTGGCCCCGGTGCGCGGGGTGGACTGGAAGACGCTGATGGCCACGTCCGCGGGGGGCGCGGACCCGGCGCTGAACATCGCGCTCGCCTTCCGGGAGATGGGGGAGAACGCGCAGCGCATCGGCGAGCTGAACGTGTCGCCGGACCTGCTGCACTCGCTGATGAGCGCCTCGGGCGGTGGTGGGGGTGGTGCGAAGCCCACGCGGCCCGTGCAGGGCCACAGGCCGGTAGACCCGCGCGAGCGCTGACCGGAAGGAGGGCGGGCCATGTACGAGAAGATTGTCCTCGTCACCCGCCGCACGCGGCTGGCGGGGCTGGTGGAGCGCTTCAACACCAAGAAGCAGGCGAAGTTCTACGTCGAGCACGCGGGGCAGGACTTCGAGGAGTTCTCCCGCGAGGACGAGTCCTACCGCCGCTCGGTGGACACGCTGCGCGACGCGCTGGGCCTGGGGCTGCCGGTGCAGCAGGTGGACCGGAGCCTGGTGCCCACCTTCCTCTTCACGGGGAAGGAAGTGGTGGTGGTGGCGGGGCAGGACGGGCTGGTGGCGAACGTGGCGAAGTACGTGGGGGAGCAGCCGCTGGTGGGCGTGAACCCGGACCCGGAGCGCTTCGACGGCGTGCTGCTGCCGTACCGCGTGGCGGGGGCCCGGGGCGCGGTGCGGCGGGTGCTGGAGGGCAAGGCCGGCTTCCGGCAGGTGACGCTGGCGGAGGCGCGGCTGGGGGACGGGCAGCGGCTGCTGGCCTTCAACGACTTGTTCATCGGCGCGAAGACGCACGTGTCGGCGCGCTACCAGCTGCGCTACGGGGACCAGGAGGAGGCGCAGTCGTCCAGCGGGGTGCTGGTGTCCACGGGGGCGGGCTCCAGCGGGTGGCTGTCCTCCGTGTTCACGCTGGCGCGGAGCCTGACGCAGCAGACGGGTGGAGTGCCGGGGCAGCCGTGGAAGCTGGGGTGGGAGGAGCCGAAGCTCGCGTTCGTGGTGCGCGAGCCCTTCATCAGCCGGCACTCGGCCGCGGACGTGGTGGGTGGCTTCGTGACGGAGGAGCGCGAGCTGGTGCTGGAGTCGCGGATGGCGTCGGGGGGCGTCATCTTCAGCGACGGCGTGGAGGAGGACTTCCTCACGTTCGGCGCAGGTGCCACCGCGCGCATCCGCCCCGCGAAGCAGCGCGCGCGGCTGGTGGTGGGGTGACGCTCCGGCGTCCAGGGCTGGGGCCACGCGCGGGACTGCGTGTCCTCGCGCGCGACCCGGGGCTCAACGCCCCGGGCCCCGTTTCCCTCACGGCGTGACGGTCGTCTCCACCTCGTTGCACTTCACCGGCAGCTCGCGGAACCCGTCCATGGTGTGGGGGAGCCCCGCCTGCTGCGTGGCGACGTCCATCAGCCGGCCCTGGAACGCGATGCGGTAGCGCCCCGGCTGCGTGAAGTCATACGCGAGCGCCACGTTCACCTTGCCCTCCACGGTGGCGCCCGGTGCCACGGCGACATAGTCGTCCGCTCCCGGGTTCGCCCGCTTCAGCATCGGCCCCGCGTAGGAGATCTCCGCGCCGTCGCGAGTCACCTGGAAGATGTTGTTGAGCAGCCCCTCCAGCGGCGTGTGCCAGTCCAGCACGTACAGCGGCTGCGCGGTGGGGTTGCTCAGCCGGAAGACCACCTCCACCGGCTCGCCCGCCTTCACCGTCGCGGGGGCACTCAGCGCACATTCCAGCGTCGTCGCCATGGCGGACTCCTCCTGCCGGGCCGCGGTCGGCGGCGGTGTTCCCTCGGAGCGTGACGCGCACGCGCCACCCAGCACTCCCAGGCACAGCAATGTGACGGAACGCAGCTTTCCACGTGTCATGAGAATGGGACTCCCGACTCCGGAAAAAAGAAACGGGGGCGTCGCCGCCCCCGTTCCGCGTCACATCATGTCACCGCGCGCCTGTCACGGCAGCGACGGCGTGTTCTCCGCGAAGTACTCGTGGCTGTCCGCGTTGTCGCGGGCGCGGGTGGGGTTGGAGGTCGCCAGGCTCTTGGCGGCGCTCTGGCCGTAGGCGTGGTCATCCGTGTCCGCCACCACCGTGAAGTGGCTCAGCTCGTGGATGAGCGTGCCGGCGCGGGAGTCCGTGCCCGTGTTCGGCGCGCTCCAGAAGGCGTTGCACACGTAGATGCGGTACGGCGAGTTCTTGTACACGTACGCGTAGGCGCTGTCCGTGCAGCCGCAGTCGACGATGACGGACTTGGTGTCGAGGGCGCTCTTGATGGACGTGAAGTGCGTCTTGACGGTGTTCCAGTTGGTGGTGCTGAACGTGCCGAACCAGGTGCGGAAGCGCGTGGTGTTGCTGGGCGTCGCGCTCAGGTAGGTCACCGAGTTGTTCGCGTAGGTCTTCGCCGAGTTGAACGCCGTGGTGACGGACGTCACGCGGCTGCTGGTGCAGTTCGCGGTGGACAGGGCCTGCGCCGTGACGGTGCCGGTGGCCGCCGCCTCGGGATTCACGAAGGGACGGCCCTCGATGAACACGCTCAGGCTGTCCGAGCGCAGCTGCGACACGCCCTCGTGGCTGGCGTCGTGGTGCGCCTCGGAGTCGTAGCTGATGCTGTACGTGGCGCTCTTCGACAGGTCGTAGATGGACGCCAGGTCCACCTGCCGCGACACGCTCTCGCCGGCCTTCAGCGTCAGGAAGTCATGCGCCTCCGGCGTGGCCCACTTGTAGTGGCGGCCGTTGTACTCCGCCGACGCGCCGTCGGCCGTCACGCGGAACAGGTCCTCCTTCACTCCGTCCACCGGCGTGTGCCACTTGAGCACGCGCACCGAGCGCGACGAGACGTTGGTCAGCGTCACGTTCACCAGCACTCCGTCACGCGCGGCCAGGGACGACTTCTCCGTCGACAGCGTCACCACCACATCGCCCGCGACCGCGTCCTGCACGGCGGGCTCGTTCGACTCGAGCGCGTCACCCGAACGCTCATCCGGCGCTCCACACGCACCCAGCAGGGACACGCTGGCGAGGGCACCAATCCACCAATTGAGACGACCACGAGGGCTCAGGCTCATTGCGGGGACTTCCTTTCAGCTCGAGGGGGGGAACTCTGCTGCCGCGCGGCGGCCCATTCAGTGAATGCAAGCCTGTCGCGCTATCCCTTTTATATCGAGCTGGGCGTCTTCCCGTCCAGCACTCGCCGGGTCGTCACTCAGGGGTGTGCGTAGCTGACGACCAGCATCACCAGGCCGAACACATGTGCGGCCATCAGCGGGCCCACGGTGAGGAGCACCACATCGAATCGGCTTTCGTCAGGGGTCTTCATGACCTTGCTCTCCAGGCCGCGCGTGTGTTGCGCGGCCCCCGTTGCTTGAGCAAGGTGCGGGCCACCGCGCGCCAGGTGCGGTGTGCCTGAGCTGAGGTGAGGCAGTTCGCGGGGTTGCGTCCGCATGACGGGCAGCGCCGGTGCGCGGAGGCGGGACAGCCTGTCCGCCGCGCATGTTCGCCCCTGGGATTGGGCGTGCGGCCCTGGCATCGCGACGCGGAGAGGCGCCAAGGTTGCTTGGAACCCCTAGTATTCGCGCCATGCGAATCCACACCCCCGCCCTGTTGCTGTTCTTCGCCGGAGCGTGCGCGCATGCGCCGGCCGCCACGGAAACCCCTGTCATCGCGGAGACGCCCGGCGCCAGTGCGCCCGACGCGCAGGCGAAGGCGCCCATCGCGGAGCTCCCCTTCATGGAGGCGCCCGCGGCGCCCATGCCGGGGTGGCGGCAGGTGAAGCGCGCGGACGCGCTGATGCGCGAGGGGAAGAACGCCGAGGCCCTCGCGCTCTACAAGGAGGCGCTGGGCGCGGGGAACTCGAGCGCGAACACCGCGTACTCCGCCGCGTGCGCCATGGCGCTGCTCGGGCAGAAGAAGGAGGCGCTGGACTCCCTGTCGCGCGCGGCGGAGCTGGGCTTTCGCGACGTGAAGTGGATGCAGCAGGACACGGACCTGGTGTCCCTGAGCGGCGAGCCGGCCTTCACCGCCCTGGTCGAGCGCATCCCCACGCTCCCGGAGCGCCACTCCAACGGGAACCCCGAGCTGCAGCGGATGTTCACGGAGGACCAGGCGGACCGCTCACCGCCGCCTGCCTCTCCGGAGGCGTGGAAGGCCGTCACGGCGCGGGATGCGCAGCGCCGCACACGTGTGAAGGAGCTGGTGGCCTCGGGCGCCCTGAAGGACGCCGCGGACTTCCTCGCCGCCGGGTTCATCTTCCAGCACGGGGACACGCAGGAGGACTACGCCATGGCGCGGGAGATGGGCGCGGAGGCCGCCCGGCGCGGCAACCCGACGGGCCTGTGGCTGGCCGCCGCCGCGTGGGACCGCTGGCTGATGAACGCCGGCAGGCCGCAGCGCTTCGGCACGCAGTACCGGGGCGACGTGCAGACGAAGAAGATGACGCTCTACCCGGTGGACCCGAGCGTGACGGACGAGGAGCGCGCGCGCTGGGGCTTCCCCCCGCTCGCGGAGATTCCCACCACCATGCGGTAGCCGGTGCCGCGCTTCCGGGCCTGCTCGGCGAGGCCCGGAAGGCGCGTGGCGCCTACTTCGCCGCGGACGCGGGCGCTGGCGCGGCGCTCTCGCTGGCCAGCGTGCGCACCAGCTCCAGCGCGCGCCGCACGTGCTCGCCCACGCGGAGCTGCGACTCGAAGGCGCTGCGGATGACGCCCTGGCGGTCCACGACGAAGGTGACGCGGCCGGGAAGCAGGCCCAGCAGGGAAGGGGGCACGCCGAAGGCCTCGCGCGCCGCACCGCCCGCGTCGCTGAGCAGCACGAAGGGCAGCCGGTGCTTGGAGGCGAAGCCCTCGTGGGACGCCACCGAGTCGCTGCTGATGCCCACCACCTCCGCGCCCGCGGCCACGAAGTCCTCGTACTGGTCCCTCAGGCCGCACGCCTGCGCGGTGCAGCCCGGCGAGTCATCCTTCGGGTAGAAGTAGACGACGAGCACCTTCTGCCCCACCAGGTCCTTCAGCCGCACCGGGCGGTTGCCAGCCCCCGTCAGCGTCACATCGGGGACCGCATCGCCTTCTTTCAGCAGCTTCGGCCTGGCCATGACTTCCTCCCTCCGCCCCGGAGCGTCGTCCCGGCACGTGTGGCCCGGTTGATGCTGAAGGGTGACTCATAAGTCAATCAAACCGGCGCTGGCGCCTCCTCATCAGGCGCGGGCCGTCACAGGGGCGTCCACTCCGGAGTCCTCTCCTTGCGCCTCCGCAAGGCGTCAGCGGGGACCCAGGTTGCGGTACGTCGCGCCCACGCGTCGGACGAACGGCTTCGACGGGGGCATGCGTCACGGCTCTATCGTTCCGGCCCGGGCTCGTTTATGAGGGAGCTTGCTTCCTTGCCGGGCGGGCGGGTGGGACGGTGCGTGTGGGAGATCACGACGGGTGCGCATCGCATCCGTCTTCATGGCATCGGATAGGATGTGGGGGGAGCGGAGTCGCTCCCCCGTCCGGCAGGCGACAGCCCTGCGTTTTGCCGGGTCCGAAATTTCGGCATGGGAGCCAGGGTCGTCTTACCTTTCGAGACAAGAAGCGCGAGCTTGAGTTCGGGGTATTGGGCGGAAACTTTCGCCGGAGTTGCGTGACGCAGCGTTCAGGCGTAGGACGGCAACTTCGGGGGGTTGGTCAGGAGCGGACATGGTCGGCCTCGTCGTCGCAGCGCACGGGCGTCTAGCGGAGGAGCTGGTCTCCACCGCGGAACAGATCGTGGGAAAGCTTCCCGCGGTGGCAACCTGCAACATCGAGCCGGGGACTCCCGTAGAGGAGCTCCGCGCGAAGATGAAGCAGGCGGTCGCCCGCGTGGATGAGGGGGAAGGTGTCATCATCCTGGCCGACCTCTTCGGCGGGACTCCTTGTAAGGAGTCCCTGATGATGTGCCAGCGGATGAATCTGGAGGTGCTCGCTGGCGTCAACCTGCCCATGCTTCTCAAGGCGAACTCGCTCCGCAGTGAGCAGATGTCCCTTCCGGAGATGGCCAACCAGCTGGCTTCCCACGGCCAGCGCAACATCACCTGTGCATCCGCCCTGCTTCGCGAGGCCCAGCAGCAGCCGCGAACTTGACGGACCCGCGCGGGTCGGCGATTCGAGACTGCCGTGATCACCCTGGTCCGCGTCGACAACCGCCTCATCCATGGTCAGGTCGTCGAGGCCTGGCTGCCCTTTCTCAAGGTCTCAAGAGTCGTCGTCGCCGACGATGAGGCGGCCTCCAGCCCCCTCATCCGCGCGGCCATGGCCCTGGCCGTCCAGAGCGCCATCGAGGTGCAGATCCTCCCGCTGGCCCAGGTGGACTTCGCCGCCCTCTCCAAGGACGGGGTGCGCACCCTGGTGCTGCTGCGCGACGTGGCGTCCGTGCCCTTCGCCTTCGCGCACGGGCTGTCCATGGAGGAGCTCAACCTGGGCAACGTGCACTTCGGCACCGGCCGCCGGCAGGTGTCCCCGTCCGTCTTCCTGGCCGAGGCGGAGCTGAAGGCGCTGCAGCAGCTGGCCGAGCAGGGGGTGCGCGTGGAGGCCCGCGCCGTGCCCGTGGAGAAGCCGGTGGAGCTGCTGGACCTCACCGAGCGGTGGGCGAAGGCCGGGTGAGCGAGTGAGCGTCGTCTGGACCCAGGTGGCGCTTGCGGGAGTGTGGGGCGGACTGGTGGCCTTGGAGCGCAAGGCGTTCCTCCAGGCCATGCTGTCCCGCCCCCTCGTCGCGGCCACCGTCATGGGCGGACTGCTGGACGACGTGGCCTCCGGGCTGGCCGTGGGGCTGGTGCTGGAGCTGTTCTTCCTGGGCACCGCCAACCTGGGCGCCGCGCTGCCGGAGAACGACACCCTGGCCGCCACCGGCACCAGCGCCGCCGCCGCCACCCTCACCACCGCCACCGGCGCCGGCTCCACGCCGGCCATGTGGTCCCTGGCGGTGCTGCTCTTCATCGGCCTGGGACGCGTGGGCCGCAGGAGCGACCGCCTGCTGGAGGGCTACACGGCGCGGCTGGCCCGGGTGGCGCTGGCGTCCGCCGAGGCCGGTGACCTCACCCGCGCCATGCGGCAGAACCTCTGGGGCATGTGGCCGCACTTCGTCCTGTACGGCAGCCTCACCTCGCTGTGCGCGCTGCTGGGCTTCTTCGTGGAGCCGCTGCTGACCGCGCTGCCGCCCGCCGTGGTGCGGGGGCTGGCCTGGGCGTGGCCCGCCATGGCCTCGGTGGCGGCCTCCCTCGCCGCGCAGGGCAGCCACGCCCGGCGCGCGCCCCTGTACGCGGCGCTGGGGGCGGCGGCGGTGACGGTGGCGGTGGTGCTCCTCCTCCTCCGGGAGGGCCGGTGAGCACGAAGGACACCTACCTGCCGCCGTGGGTGCTGCTGCGCGTCTTCCTGCGCTCGCTCTTCCTCCAGGCGTCGTGGAACCCCAAGGGCATGCAGAACCTGGGGCTGGCCTACGCCGTCTACCCCGCCCTGGCCACGCTGTACCCGGCGGGCCCCGCCCGGGAAGAGGCGGTGCGCCGGCACCTGGTCTTCTTCAACACCCACCCCTACGTGGCGGCGGCCATCGTCGGCGGCGTCGTCAACCACGAGATGCGCATCGCCCGGGGGGAGGAGACGCCCGACAAGGTGGTGGCCTTCAAGGCCGCGCTGATGGGGCCCCTGGCGGCGCTGGGGGACGGCTTCTTCTGGCTGTCCCTCAAGCCGGCGGCGGGGGCGGTGAGCGCGGCCATGGTGCCGCTGCTGGGCGTGTGGGCGGTGCCCCTCTTCCTGGTGCTCTACAACGGCGTCCACGTGCTGTTGCGCGTGCGCCTGTACTGGCTGGGCCTGTCCCTGGGGGACAGACTGGTGGAAGCAGTGGCCCGGGCCAACCTCCCCTCGAAGGGGGCGAAGCTGCGGGCGGTGGCGGCGGCGAGCGCGGGCGGCCTTGCCGCCTGGCTGTCCGTTTCCTTCGGGGCGAACGCGGGTGGAACGCGAGCGCCCCTCCTGGCGGCCGGGTGCCTGGCCCTGGGGGTGGCGTCCTACGTGCTGGTCAGCCGTCGGGTGCCGAACTACGTGGTGCTCTACCTTGCCGCGGGGCTGGCCTGCGCGGCGGGAGCATTCCTTTAAAGAAGAGAGGTGGGAGTCGCGATGCCAACCATGGCCGAAGGAACCTACGAGATCATCAACGCGCTGGGGCTGCACGCCCGGGCCGCGGCGCAGATGGTCAAGGTGGCCAACCGCTTCAAGAGCGAGGTCACCATCGAGGCCCAGGGCCAGCGGGCCAATGCCAAGTCCATCATGGGCGTGCTGATGCTGGCGGCGGCCCAGGGGACCCAGGTGAAGGTGACCTGCAAGGGGGATGACGCCGACGCCTGTCTCCAGGAGTTGGCAAAACTCATCGGGGACCGTTTCGGCGAGGCCCAGTGACAGGAGAGAATGGACACGCGGTAGAGCGAAGGGAGAAGACGGGCACGTGAGCAGCCAGGCCACCCCCACCCTCAGACTGATGGGCATCGGCGCGTCTCCCGGCGTGGCGGTGGGCCACGCCTTCATCCTGGACCGCAAGCGCATCCGCACCCCCAAGCTCCGGCTGGCCGAGGCAGAGGTCGAGCCCGAGCGGATGCGGATGAAGACCGCCATCGACCTGTCCGACCGGCAGCTCGCCGAGCTCAAGGACCAGATTACGCGCACCGAGGGCAGCGACCATGCCCTCATCCTCGAAGCCCACCGGCTGATGCTCCACGACCCCATGCTCGTGGACGAGGTCAACCGGCTCATCATCGACGACCGCATCAACGCCGAGTGGGCCGTGCGGCGGGTGGCGCGCAAAATCAAGCACCTGTTCGACAACATCCCCGACGAGTACTTCCGCGAGCGCCGCTCGGACGTGGACTACGTCGCGGACCGCATCATCCGCAACCTGATGGGCCAGGTGGTGGACGAGGAGGTGGAGGTCCCCGCCGAGGCGATTGTCGTCGCCCACGACTTGTCCCCCGCGGACGCGGCGCTGATGGCGCGCAGCGGGCGGGTGGCGGGCTTCGTGACGGACCTGGGCGGCCAGACGAGCCACACGGCGATTGTCGCGCGGGCGCGCGAGACGCCGGCGGTGGTGGGCGCCGGACGGGCCAGCGAGCAGATTTCGCCGGGCGACCTGGTGGCCATGGACGGCATCCGGGGCGTCATCCTCGTCAACCCTTCCGACGAGCAGCTCGCCGTCTTCCGCGAGGACCAGCGCCGCTACCAGGAGGGCGAGCGGCTGGCGCTGACGACGAAGGACCTGGAGGCGCTGAGCACGGACGGCTTCCGCATCCGGCTCTACGGCAACATGGAGTTCCTGGAGGAAATACCCTCCCTGCTGGCGCACGGCGCGGAGGGCATTGGCCTGTACCGCACCGAGTTCATGTTCCTGGACCGGAAGACGGCGCCGACGGAGGAGGAGCACTACCGCGCCTACCGGCAGGTGCTGGAGGCCATGGGCGGGCGCCCCGTCACCATCCGCACGTTGGATTTGGGCGGCGACAAGGTGCCGGGCAACAAGGTGAAGCACGAGAAGGAGCCCAACCCGGCCATGGGCCTGCGGGCCATCCGCTACTGCCTGTCCAACCGGGAGCTGTTCCGCACGCAGCTCCGCGCGCTGCTGCGCGCCAGCGTGCACGGCAACCTGCGGCTGATGTTCCCCCTCATCTGCGGCGTCAGCGAGCTGCGCGAGGCGCGCAGTGAGCTGGAGGCCTGCCGCACGGAGCTGGGCCGCGCGGGCGTGCCCGTGGGCAAGCGCTTCCCGGTGGGCATCATGGTGGAGACGCCCAGCGCGGCGATGATTGCGGACCGGCTGGCGCAGGAGGCGGACTTCTTCTCCATCGGGACGAACGACCTCATCCAGTACTCGCTGGCCATCGACCGCCAGAATCGCGAGGTGGCCTACCTCTACCGGCCCCTGCACCTGTCGGTGCTGCGCATGCTGCGGACCATCATCGACGCGGGCAAGGCGGCGAACATCCCCGTGTCCATGTGCGGCGAGATGGCGGGTGACCCGCTGTACACGCTGGTGCTGCTCGCGCTCGGCTTCGACGAGCTGTCCATGACGTCGGGGCAGATTCCGGTGGTGAAGCGCTTCATCCGCCGGGTGAGCCGCACGGATGCCGTGGAGCTGCTGAAGGGCGCCATGGAGCTGACCACCGCGGAGGAAATCGAGCGCTACGTGCGCACGGAGATGGACCGCCGCTTCGCGGAAGTCCTGGAGCCCGCCTCGGAGCCCGGCCAGCCGGAGCCCGCCGAGCACGAGCCCACGCCCTCCGGCCGCACCACCGGCTGAGTCCTGCTCCTTCCCTCCTGGGGAGGGAGCAGGCGGCCCGCCCGCCCGGCTGCCGGGCGGGGAGGGCATGCCGGGGCCTTCCCCCCATGCCCAGCTTTCCCGGGACGGGCACAGGCGTGTGAGCGGGGAGCGAGCATGTTCAATCCAGCGGACATCCAGATGGGCATGGTGGCGAGGGACAGGGACGGTGAGCGGCTGGGCACCGTCATCGCCGTGGACGCGGGAGGCTTCTTCATCGGCAAGGGCCCCTTCTTCGCCCGGGACTTGCGGGTGGCCTTCTCGGAGGTGCTGGATTTGGACGGGGAAGACATCTACCTGCGCGAGGACGTGGCCAGCCTGCCCGGCGTCAACGCGGACGTCCTGTCTGGTGCGCGGACCGACGAGGCGGCCCCGGACAGGGTGCTCCACCACGACCTCACCGGGGGCCTGGGCCTGGAGCCGGAAGAGCCGGAGCAGGCCCGGATGGACAGCGCGAAGTTCCAGGACCCTGGCCGAGGGGTGGCCGCGCTGGACGAAGATGAGAAGCCCCGCCGCGAGGCGCCGTCCGAGGGAGACCCGCACACGCGGCGCTGAGGCACGCGGCCTTCAGCTCGCGTCCCCCGAGTCGGGAGGCGAGCCGACCACGTCCCGGTCCGCCACCAGCCCGCGGCGCTTCCGGTACCGGTGGATGGCCCGCTCCACGGGCCGCAGGCCCACCAGGCTCAGCAATGAGATGACCACCGTGGCGCCAGCCGCGAAGTACAGGCCCAGCCCCGCGACGAGCCCCACGGAGGCGGTGAGCCACAGGTTGGCGGCCGTCGTCAGGCCCCTCACCTGGCCGCCATGGCGCAGGATGACGCCCGCGCCCAGGAAGCCGATGCCCACCACCACCTGGCTGGCGATGCGGCTGATGTCGACTCGCACCGCGTCCGGGGCCTCGCTGCTGGCCAGCGGCGCCTCGATGAAGACGCTGGCCAGCGTGAAGCAGCACGCGCCCAGGGACACCAGGATGTGGGTGCGGAGGCCGGCGTCCTGGCCCCGCACCTCGCGCTCCAGCCCCAGCACGCCACCGAGCACCGCGGCCAGGGCCAGCCGCAGGGCAATGGTCTTCTCGTCCACGAGGGACGAGCCTACTCACCCAGCTCTATCTTCTCGTCCTTGTCCGCGTCGTTGAGTTCGGGACTGGGCAGCGTGTCCAGCGTGGCCGCCAGCAGCTTGGCGGAGGGCACCACGTAGGGGGCCACCTCCTCGCCCAGCTCCTGGACGTACTGGGCCACGCGCTGCGAGTAGTCCTCGTCCTTGGAGCCCCAGCTCCCGGCGGCCTCGGCGGCCCAGACCTCCTCGCCGTCGCGGCACCGCGTCAGCTTCGCCTTGACGGAGGCCTCGGCGCCGTCGCCCTTCAGCGCCACCGTCGGGTCCAGCCAGAGCACGCCTTCGATGCCCTCCACGCACAGGCCCTTGAAGGACAGGTCCTCCGGCCGGTCGGGAAGCGCCAGGTTGGACTTCACGATGAAGTCCCGGTTCTGGTTCACCCACTGGCGGGCGAGCAGGCTCCACAGCTCGCCCACCGCGGGCTTGCCGTCGGGCAGCGGCTGCGCCACCACCACCAGCCGCTTCACCTGCTGCTTGTCCACCTGCGTGTAGTCGTCACGCAGCCGGTGGCTCTTCACCGTGGAGCACGCGGACAGCAGGCCCAGCCCGAGCACGGGCAACAGTCGCTTCGTCGTCATCTCCCTCTCCCGGCCCCCTTCGTGGGAAGGGGGCCTCCTTCAGTTGCACTCGACGCCTGGGCCCGGCCGCCCTGGCGGCTCAGGCCGCCTTCGTCTTGCTGCTCTCGTCGCTGCCGGCCGCGCCATCCGCCCCGGCGCTGTGCCCGGCCTCGCGCTGCCGGCGGTCATGCATGAGTTGCATCACCGCGGCCAGCACCGTGAAGGACACCACCAGCGTGGTGATGAGGCCGATGCACGCCACCAGGCCCATGGACCGCAGGCCGTTGTGGGCGGCGGCCAGCAGCGCCGCGAAGCCCGCCACCGCCGTCAGGGTGGAGGAGGCCACCGCCGCGCCCACGCTGCGCAGCGCGACCAGGGGGGAGGTGCCCTCCAGGAAGCGGTGCAGCAGGTACAGGCCGTGGCTCACCCCGAAGCCCAGCAGGATGGGCAGGATGATGATGTTCATGAAGTTCAGGCGCAGGTCCGTCAGAGACATGATGCCCAGCATCATCGCCACGCCCACGCCCAGCGGAATCACGGACGCCAGCGCCAGCTTCGCGTTGCGGAAGTCCAGGAAGTGCATGGCCAGAATCCACAGCGCGGTGAGCACCACGGTGAGCTTGCCGTCCCAGAGCACGATGCTCGCCAGCTTGGCGTAGAGCTGCGTGGCGCCCGCGGCGCGGAACTCCTTCTCCGCGGTGGGGCCCTGCGCGTCCCACGCGTCCTTGTCGAGCGAGCCCGGCGAGTACTTCGCCCGGATGGTGCGCGTCTCGTCGGCGAACTGCATCATCTTCTTGCCGTCCATCAGGTCCACGCTCGCGTAGATGAACGTGAGGTAGCCCCGGTTCTCCGGCAGGGCGGCGGGCAGGTTCTTGAACTGGGCGGTGTAGTTCGGCGGCACGCCGTGGACGTCGAAGGGCTTCGCGTCCAGCACCTTCTTGAAGAACTCGGCCTTGTCCTGCATCTCCGGCGGCAGCGCGGCGGTGCTGAAGCCCTCCGCCTCCAGCTGCGCCAGCTCCGCCTTCCACTCCTGCAGCACCTTCTCGTTGGCCTTCGCCGTCTCCGCGGGAGGCACGAAGGTGAAGATGCTCACCACCTGGTCGATGGACGGGTACTTCTGCGGGTTCTGCGTCAGCTCCCGGTAGACACCCTCGGCCTCGTCCAGGTCCTTGGTGTAGATGGCCATCGGGTCGCTGGAGATGTTGAAGCGCTCGTTGATTTCGTCCTGGAGCAGCACCGAGGACATGCCGTCCGGGATGAGCGCGCGGGTGTTGTAGTTGAAGCCCACGCCGTACTTGAGCCGCTCGAAGAAGCCGAGCTTCGCGCCCTTGGGCAGCTCCGCGTCCAGCCCCGCCCAGGGCACCGCGGCGGCGCAGATGAGGGCCACCACGCCGGTGCTGATGGCCAGCACCAGGCCCGGCTTGGGGATGCGCAGCTCCTTGCCGGTGGCGGCGGAGGTGTTGTTCGGCGGCTTCATGACGCCGATGAGCTTCTGCGGCAGCGCCGGGTTGAAGCGGCCCGCCAGCGCCAGCAGCGCCGCGCTCCACAGGAACAGGGTGAGGCCGAGGATGAGCGTGCCGCAGCCGGCCAGGAAGCCGAACTGGCTGAAGCCGCGGAACTCGCTGACCATCAGCACGAAGAACGAGCCACCCGTCACCACCGCGGCCACCGCCGCCGGGCGGCCCGCGTTGACGAAGGCGTCGCGGATGGCCACGTCGTACGGCTTGCCCGCGCCCAGCTCCAGCCGGGTGCGGAACATGAAGTGGATGCCGTAGTCGATGCCGAACCCCATCAGGATGCCGCCCAGGATGGAGGTAATCATGTTCAGCTCACCAATCGTCGCGTAGGTGAAGCCGAGCGTATAAATCGTCCCAATCACCGTGCCGCTGACCACGATGAAGGTGGGCGCCAGCTTGCGGAAGAAGACGATGGTGATGAGGAAGATGGCGACCAGCGCGATGATGGTGACGGGGTGCAGCGACTCCTCAATCGCGAACGAGTCGTCCACCGTCGTCTTGTACGAGCCGGTGAAGCCGTAGGCGATGGTGGTGGCGCCCTTGCCGTCCTTCGAGCCGTCGCGCGTGAAGGACTGCTTGTCGTAGTCCTCGACGAGCTTCACCTTGCCGGGCTGGGCGGAGTACGCGTCCAGTTGGAGCTTGAGCTTGTCGAGATACTCCTTCGTCTTGCCGATCTCCGTGGTGTCCCACATCGGCTTGATGAGCATCAGCACCATCTTCTTGTCGGTGGAGATGTTGTAGTCGTCGCGGATGCTCTTCTTGCCGACGGAGGAGTACTTGTCGACCAGGTCCTGCATGTCCAGCTCGACGGGCCTGGTGGCGCCCAGGTCGATGAAGAACGGGTTGCTGCGCTTGAGCTTGTCGCGCAGGAAGGCCATGACGCGGCGCTTGCCCTCGACCAGGTCCTCGGTCTTCACGAAGAGGACCATGTTCTGCTGGATGAACTCGACGGGCAGCTTGTAGGAGACGTTGCGGACGTTCTCCTTGTCCGCCTCGAGCAGCTTCGCGAGGTCGTCCGCCGTGCTCTTCATGGCGGCTTCGTCGGACGAGCGCAGGGCGAGCATGAGGAAGCCGCTGCCGCCCACCATGTCGATGACCTGCTTGACGTCCTTCACCTCCTGGAGGTCCTGGGAGATGAGGTCGAGCTGGTTGGAGTTGATGCGCAGCTTCAATGCGCCCCAGGTGGACACGCCCAGCAGGGCGAGCAACACCAGGAGGACAGCCCCGGGCCGGCGGACCAGCAGTCCGGCGAAGGCGAGGGCGAAGCGAGAATGGGAGTTCGGGTTTCGGGCGCCGCTCATGCGGCGGCGACCCTACCGGCAAACGCCCCTGCCAGGAAGCAAAGCCCGCCCGCCAGGCCGGTCACCGGCCATGGCCCTCCGCCTGGAGCCCCGCCGGGCATGTCATGCCCCTGTCACGAAGGGGGGCCCGCGGCCCGGCTCAGGGAGCGGGAGGCGCGGAGACCCGGAGCACGTCGCTGGCGGTGTCCCGGGGAGGCAGGAGGAAGGAGCGGGGCGCCTTCACCAGATGGAGGAGCACCGCGCGCAGGAAGGGCAGCGCCTCGCGGGTGGGCACGTCCCTGGCGCGCATGGCCACGCCCAGGGCCAGCGAGAAGGAGACGGTGAAGTTGAGGGCACCGGCGAGGGCCGCGCCCGCCAGGGCGGCGAGGAACTCCGGTTGGAGCACCGCCTGGGCGCCCAGGGTGGCTCCGGAGAAGGCCAGCGAGCCGAGGACGAAGGTGACATGCCGCACGTCCAGCTCCAACCCGAAGAAGCGCCCCACCACCGGCGTCAGGGCCAGGAGGAAGCCCAGCGTCACGTTTCCGCCCAGGCCGGAGGCGGCGTGCTGGAGCCAGGCGGCCAGCCGGCTCGCGCCAGCGTCCCCCAGCAGCCGGCGCAGCACGCGGTGGTGCGCCAGCGCCTCCGGCAGCCGCCGGTACACCACGAAGTTCTCCAGCCACCCGCCCGCCACGCTGCTCAGCCACAGCAGCACGCCGGTGAGGGCGGCGAAGGCCAGGGTGCCGCTCTTCCATGGGTGCAGCGAGGCCACCGTGGCCTGGGCCTTCGCCGGCGTGAGGAAGGTGTGGCCCGTCGCCCACTGGAAGGCCAGCGCCAGCGCCAGCGCCGCCGGGGCCACGACGCCCAGGTTGCCCGCGAAGGCCGCGAGCTGCGAGCGGGTGATGCGGGGGATGAGCTCCACCAGGCTCGCCAGCCGCTCGCCCCGGGCACCCTCGCCCACCGCGCCCGCCAGCGTGGCCGCCGTCACGGAGGGCTGCTTGGTGGCCAGCGTGAAGCCCAGCAACTGGATGAGGACGAAGGCCAGCGCGTAGTTGAGCCCGGTGCCCAGCGCGAGGAAGAAGGGGGCCAGCGCCAGGCCGGACAGGACGAACTTCAGCGCCACCGCCACGGCCGTCACCAGCCCACCGCCCGCCGCCGAGTGCACCATGGCGTGGAACTCGGTGCGGGTGCTGGTGATGTAGTGCTCGCCCGAGTGGCCGGCGCGCTCGATGATTTTGCGCGCCAGCATCCGCACGTTGCGCTTCGCCAGCTCGCGCACGGAGCGGTCCGCGTGCGCCCGCCGCAGCAGGTCCACCAGCAGCGCCATCGCCTCGCGCCAGCGGGGCTCGCCGCGGGGCGCGCCCAGCACCCGGGCGACGGCCTCCATGCGCTCCAGGCTCCGGCGGATGCGCTCCAGCCGGTACACCAGGTCCACGCTGACGCCCGCCTCCTCCAGGTGGCGCGACACGCTGCCCACCACCTGCCGGCAGTCCGCCACGCAGGTGGACAAGTCCTTCAGCGTGTCCGCCGCCGCGTCGCGTGCGAGCACCGCGTCGCAGACGAGGCGCAGCCGCAGGAAGGGCGACGCGCGCAAGGCGGTCTCCGGGCTGCGGTCCCTCACGTCCTCGGCCGTGCCCAGGGCGGCCGTCTGCACCGCCAGCAGCAGCAGTGCGTCCATCAGGTCCGCGCGCACGCGGGCGGCGGGCACCGGCTCCGGCGGGCGCGCGTCGCCCACCAGGGCCGCCAGCTTCGCCAGCAGGGCCGGGGACAGCCCGGCCAGCCAGTCCGCATCACCCGGGACGGGGAAGAGGCGCAGCAGCAGCTCGGACAGCTTGCCGGGCTCCGGCGCCGCGGGGAGCAGCGCGCGCGCCAGCCGGTCGGAGGCCTCGGCGAAGAAGCCCTGGCCCGCGGGCAGGCCCACCTGGGCGAAGAGCTTCAGCCCCCGGCTGCCGTCGCACACCGCGGACACCAGCCGGGTGATGGCGGTGCGCATGGCGGGCTCGCCCTCCATCACCCGCACCATCAGCTGCAGCCGGCTGTCGGCGGCGGGCAACTCCGGCTCGGCGGCGTCCACCAGCGCGTGCGCGGGGATGCGCTCGCGCAGCCACAGCGTCCACCGCTCCACCCACTCCAGCCGTGCCTCCAGGCCACCCTCGGGCACGTCGCACAGCAGTCGGTACAAGTCCCTCACCGCGGGGTTGCCTGGCGAGCGGGGCGCGTACTGCACACAGAACGCGTCCACCTCCCGGGCGGACGGGCCGGTGCTGCGCACGGGGGGCTGGGCGGGGACGGGGAGGGGGACAGTCATCGGCCAGGCAATCCGGGGGAGGCGCGAGCCTAGTCGATGACGCGCCTCCCCGGAACCCTTCCGGCGGCCAGGAGCCTGGTGGCCCGGCCGCCCGGTGGGAGGCGAGCTACTTCTTCTTCACCTTCGCCAGCTCCGTGCGCATGCGCGTCAGCAGCAGGTCCCACCCACCCTGGGTGAGCAGCGGCTGCACCTGCGAGTCGCGGATGTCCTGGAGCATGGAGGAGCCGAGCACCGTCACGTCCACCACCTTCCACGCGGCGGCGTCCTTCATCAGGCGGTACTTCAGCTTCATCTCCTGCGTCTTGAGCGGGTGCTTGATGAAGATGGTGGAGGCGACGGTCGCCTCGTTGCCCTTCACCTCGGCGGGCTCGTAGGTGATGGAGTCCAGGTTCTTGAAGTTCTCACGCACGCGCGGGAAGGCGATGCCGGCGAAGAGGTTCTGGAAGAGCTCGACGAACTCCTTGCGCTGGGCGTCCGTGCCCTTGCTCCACGCGTCGCCGAGCAGGAACTTCCCCTGCTCCTCGCTGCCGAAGTGCTTGAGGGCGGCCGCGTCACGCTCGTAGCGCACGGACTGGACCACCGTCTTGACCGGCTTGGCGACGGCATCGTCCTTCGGCGCGGCGAGCGCGGGGACGGCGAGGGTCAGGGCAGCCAGGAAGGTGATGGTACGGAAGCGGGCGTTCATGTCGGCGGTCCTCCAAAGGAATTCGCGTGCTGTCTGTTAGCGCAAGGGAACGGTCGACGGCTCATGAAATTCACGCCCCCGAGGTGAGCAGCCGTGCGACAGGGCCCGCCTGCCCGGAGGGCGCGAAAGCTGAATGGATACGCCCTTCTGCGCGTTTGACTCCTCTAGGACCACACGTTTAGTGTCCGGACCCTCGCGCACTGTTTCCGCGCCAGTTCAGAGACGACATGCCTACCGACTTTTTGTTCACGTCTGAATCCGTCACCGAAGGCCACCCGGACAAGATCGCCGACCAGATCTCCGACGGTGTGCTGGATGCCATCATCGCCAAGGACCCGCAGGCGCGCGTCGCGGTGGAGACCCTCGTCAAGACGGGCCTCGCCATCGTCGCGGGCGAGGTGACGACGAACTGTTACGTGGACATCCCGCGCATCGTCCGCAGCACCATCTGCCGCATCGGGTACACCGATAGCTCCATGGGCTATGACGGCAACACCTGCGGCGTCATGGTGGCCATCGAAGGCCAGAGCCAGGACATCGCGCGCGGCGTGGACAACAAGAAGGAGCAGGGTGCCGGCGACCAGGGCATGATGTTCGGCTTCGCGTGCGACGAGACGCCGGAGCTGATGCCCGCCCCGCTGCACTACGCCCACGCGCTGACCCGCCGCCTGGCGGACGTGCGCCGCAAGCAGCACGACTGGATCCGCCCGGACGGCAAGAGCCAGGTGACGGTGCAGTACGTGGACGGCCGCCCGGTCCGCATCGACGCGGTGGTGGTGTCCACGCAGCACTCCGAGGACGTCTCCAACAAGAAGATCCAGGAGGCCATCCGCGAGGACGTCATCGCGAAGGCGCTGCCCAAGAAGCTCATCGACAACAAGACCAAGTTCTACATCAACCCCACGGGCCGCTTCGTGGTGGGTGGCCCCATGGGCGACTCGGGCGTGACGGGCCGGAAGATCATCGTCGACACCTACGGCGGCATGGGCCGTCACGGTGGCGGCGCGTTCAGCGGCAAGGACCCGTCCAAGGTGGACCGCTCGGCCGCGTACATGGGCCGTCACATCGCCAAGACGGTGGTGGCTGCGGGCCTGGCGAAGCGCTGCGAGGTGCAGGTGTCCTACGCCATCGGCGTGGCCGACCCGGTCAGCGTCATGGTGGAGACCTTCGGCACCGCCACGGTTCCCGAGGAGCGCATCGCCAAGGCCGTGCGCCAGGTGTTCGGCCTGCGCCCGCGCGAAATCACCGAGTACCTGGACCTGCTGCGGCCCATCTACCAGAAGACCGCCGCCTACGGTCACTTCGGCCGCGCCGAGAAGGAGTTCACCTGGGAGCGCACGGACAAGAAGGACGCCCTGCGTGACGCCGCCGGTGGCACCGCCGCCGCGAGCCGCCTGAAGGCGGTCTGACACAGCTTCAACGGGGGTGGGGGCTCTGCCTCCTGCCCCTTCCGAAGTGAGGCCGCGCGCCAGTCCCGACGAGGGGCGGCGCGCGGTTTCGTTTCAGGCGCTCACAGCAGCCCGTGCGCCTTCAGCGCTTCGAGCGCGGAGGCGAGCGCGGGCTGGGGCTTCGGCCGCTTGCCCGGCGGTGACTGCACGGCGCTGACGAAGACGTAGCGCCCGCGCGGTGAGGTGACGTGGCCCACCAGCCAGGTGATGTCGCCCTTGGGCTGGAGATACGTGCCTGTCTTGCAGCTCAGCACCGCGCCGTCCTTCCACGGGCCACCCATGTTGATGCCGTCGCGGGTGTTGGCCACGGTGTCCGGGCCCTGCACCAGCGTGGCCTTCACGGCCTCCAGCGTCTTCGGGCTTACCGGCAGCTCGCCCCGGTACATGCGGGCGAGGAAGTCGAGTTGCTCGTCCGGGGAGACGCGCAGCGGGCCACCCCGCCAGAAGCGGGTGAGGTCGCCCGAGGCGTCCGCGTTGCCGTAGCGGAAGCGCTTCAGCCACTCCTCCATGCGCTTCCTGCCAATCTGCTTCGCCGTGCCCTGGAAGAACCACATCGCGGAGCGGCGCATGGCCGTGTCCAGCGTCTGGTCCTGGTTCCACATCTCGATGAAGTGCTTCGTGCCGTCCCATTTGCGCACCTCGGTGGTGCTGGAGACCACGCCCGTCTCCAGTGCGATGAGCGCGTGGGGCACCTTGAAGGAGGATGCCGGGACGAGCCGCTTCGCGCACCTCGCGGCGTCGTTGCGCGTCACCGTGCCTGTCTCCAGGTCCATCAGCAGGAAGCAGCCCGGGTGTGAGACGGCGGGCTTCGCGGCGGGTGGCTCCGCGGCGGCGCAGAGGGTGGAGACGACCAGGGTGAGCGCGAGCAGGACGCGATGGGGCTGGGGCATGCGGTGGCTCCTGGGACGGGGTGGGGCGGTGGATGGTGGCTCCATCCATCCGGCATGTCGGCGCGGGCGTTGAGCAAGGCCTGGGCCAGCTTCGAGGGGCCGTCGGTGCAGAGGCACGGGAGTCGGAATCTCGAGCAGCATGGTGGAGTCCGTGGCCGCCCGGACACGCGTGTGCGTGTTCGCGCCCACGGCGGCGCGCCGTCCCTGTCAGGCCCAGGCGCGTGCAACGGGAGCCGTGGCCGCTCCCGCCGAGACTTTCGCGAAGGTGAGTGCCACCGGGCAAGTGAAAGTCGCGGCACCCTCGGAAGCGGCGTAGCTTCGAGCCAGGAAGATTCACGGTCGCCGTCGTTGGGTGGGCGTGGGACGCCACGGCGCACAGGCAGGGAGCTCGGAGTTGGCGGAGCAGAAGCGTCGTTCCTGGAGTCCGCGGCTGCGTCATGCCGCGCTCATGGTCCTGGCCGCCGTCGCGGGAGTCGTCGTCGCCGCCGTGGGCCTGCCGTCCTGGCTCAGCGCCGCGAGTGAGCAGGCGCCTCCCGCCCTCTTCCTGGCGGACGCCCCCACGCGCACCCTCGAAGCGCGGGTGAGCTACCCGGGCGCGGACATGCATCGTCCCTATGGAGCGCTGCGCTCCGGAGATGCCGGGGCCCCGCCGCCCGCGCCGCTGCGCGAGCTGGCGCGGATGGAGGAGGCGGGAGACGTGCATGGGCTCGCGGCGGCCTACCTCGTGCGCGGCAACACGCAGATGGCGGCGCCGTACCTGGCAACGGCGGCGGAGTCGCCGGACGTGGCCAGTGACAGGGCCGTGCTGGCGTTGGACCGGAAGGACTACGCCGAGGCGCTCGAGTTGCTGGAGGGCGCGCTCCACGCGCAGCCGAAGCATGCGCAGGCGCTGTGGAACCGCGGACTGGTGCTGAAGGAGCTGGAGTTGTGGGCGCTGGCCGCGCAGTCGTTCGACGCGGTGGCCGCGCTGGGGGAGCACGGCTGGGCGGGGGAGGCGAAGGCGCGGGCGGACGCGCTGCGGAGCCACCTCGTGGACTCGTGGCGCGAGACGACGGACGCGGCCAAGGCGCTGATTACCGAGAAGAGCACCGTCCCCGAGGAGCTGCTCCAGGCCAAGCCCGGAGCGTTTCGCGCGAAGCTGTATGAAGCCATCCGTGTGGCTCCGTCGGTGGAGAGGCTCAAGTCGCTGGAACCCGTGGCTGCGGCGCTGGATGCCCGCTACGGAGGCTCGGCCATGCGCGATGCCATCCGCTGGGCGCAATCCCGGGACTTCCGTCATCGAGGACCGCTGGCCGCGCGCTACCTGGAGCTGTACCGCACCAACAAGGTCGCCGGAGGCGTGTCGCTGTTTCTGGAGGACGTGCTGCGCGCGGGAGAGCGTGACCTGTACATGGGGGCACTCGTCCACCAGGGGCTGGTGGACGAGCACCTGGACACCTTCTCTTCGCTGGCCGCACAGGTGAGAGACCCCTGGTTCATCCTCATGGCGGAGCATGAGAAGGCCCTGGTCGCCATCCGGCGCGGCGAGCTCCTTCGGGCGGAGCATCTCCTACTGGGAGCGGTGGCGCGCTGCGCTGCACAGCCGATTGGCTATCGCTGCATCCCCATTGAAGCGGACCTGTCCGATCTCTATCGCCAGCTCCACCGTCTGCCAGAGTCGAACAGGCACGCGCAGGCGGCGCTCTCCCGCTATCGCGGTGATAGCCGCTGGAGCGAGGAGCAACACCAGCAGCAGCTTGGGCAGAACGCGCGCTATCTCGGTGAGGCCTCGCTGGCGCGCGCGTATCTGGAAGAGACGCTCGCTCGGAACCCGAACGACTGCAAGATGCGGCACTTCGTGCGGGCGAACGATGCCCTGGCGCGGCTGCAAGCGTTGGACGTCATGGGGGCCCGCGCGAGCATGTCCGAGGCGCTGTCGTGTGAGACCCCCTTGTCGATCTCGGGAGCCAGGACACTGGTGGACCTTGCGCGGATGCATCCCGATACCGGGCAGGACCGCATGTTGTTCGATGGGCTCAAGGCCCTCCGCAGCCAGGGAAGGCTCCCTCCTGGGCAGATGGCGCTTATCACGCATTTCGAGGGACGCTTTCACGTGGAGCAGGACCGGACGCGCGGCGAAGAGCTACTCCGGCGTGCCATCGTCGAGGCGCGGCAGCTCCCCTCCTATGATGTGGATGCGCGGAAGGCGCAGGCCTATAGCTACACCTCCCTCCTGTTCGCCGCCGGGAAAGCCGGTGAGTACGAGCGGTCGCTGGCGCTCTTTGGTGAGGAGCTGGGGGGCGCGCTTCCACGGCGGTGTCTGCTCGCGGTAACGGTGGATGCCGAGCGGACCCTCATCGTCACGCTCGGCGTGGACGGTCAGTCATTGGCCCACTACGACGCGAGCCGTACGGTGGCCCTGGGCGAAGACGTCCGGGGACTTGTCCCCGAGGTGGTGATGGCTCCACTTCGTGCGTGTGAACAGGTGGCAGTGGTGGCGCGCCCGCCGCTGCACGGTCGCGCGGGCTTGTTGCCTGCCGAAATGGCCTGGTCCTACTACGTTCCGCGCTCTCCTCCTGACGTGCCTGCTACCGGTCTCGCGCGGCGCCTGGTGGTGGCTGACGTCGTGGCGCCCCGGGGCCTGGGGCTACCTTCACTGAATACGTGGGACGGCGCTGTGGAGACGGGGACTACCCTGTTGTCCGGGCAGGATGCCACGCCTTCCCGAGTGCTCAATGCGATGGCGGAGGCCACCGAGGTCGAGGTCCATGCCCACGGGCTGGTGAACCCGAATCTCTCCGAAGCGTCTTTGTTGGTGCTGTCGCAGGAAGATGGCGGGCGCTATGCGTTGACAGCAGGAGAGGTCCAGGAACGGCGGCTCCATGGCCAGCCGCTGGTCATCCTGGCTGCATGCCGTGCGGCGCATGGGGCGCCGTGGACGTATGAGCGCTTCAGTCTGCCAGTTGCATTCATCAACGCGGGAGCTCGCGCGGTGCTCGCCGCCACGGTGGATGTGCCGGATGCACAGGCAGGCGCGTTCTTCAGCGCCGTGCGGGAGCGTATCCGGCATGGCGCGCACGCGGCGGTCGCGCTCCGCGACGTGCGCATGCAGTGGCTCGGTCGCGACCCGGAGAGCTGGGCCCGGTCGGTGCTCGTTTTCGATTGAGGATGGGATGATCCCGTCCTGAGTGTGGAGGGGGATGTCATGATGAAGAGACTCTTGCTGTGTGTAGTCCTGGCGGGCTCGTTGGCGGGTTGCCGCATTCTGGGTGAGCCCCGGCCCACGCCGGACACATGCCCCGAGTTGGGACCGGTACCCACGGCTCCGCCGGTCAAGGAGTTGCCTCCGGGCGCAACCCCGCCACCGGGGGCCTCGCATGTCATCGGGCTGTTCTGTCAGGACACGGGGACGTTCCATGCGGCCGGCGTCAACGTGAAGACCCGGTCCTTCACGTACCTCGTGTCGGGCAGCCGGGCCTCGCGGGAGTCGTTCCTCGCCAATGCCTACAAATCGGGCGTCCCCGTGGTCATCTACACCGGTCCGGTGAAGGTGCCCGGGGGCAAGCGCATGAGCGGAAGCGCCGCCGTGGCCTCCGGGGCCACGACTCCGTCCACGGAGACAGGCGCAGGGGAGGATGAGACACTCGATCCTTGCTTCGATGCGAACGAGGTTGGCGACAAGCCACCGCAGACCCCGAAGGACCCGGGCGACGCGAACCCGAAGCCGATTGATACCTTCACCCAGCTGGCTTGGACGTCGGCCAATGCGATTGATGGTGTCAGCGACCCCGCGACCGCGTCCAGCACGCAGCCGTCGCCCGGGACGAGCGTGCCTCGGTAGTGAAGGGGCCGACCGGGCGCGGAGCCATCAAGAGAATGGCTCCGCGCCTGGTGTCCTCCGCTGTCAGTGTCTTCCAGTAGTCTGGTTTCGAAGCGGGGCCGGCTGCTTCGAGTTGTACAGAGGGGGATGAGATGAAGAATCGGTTGTTGAGACTGGTGATGCTGACGCTGGTCACCGGACCGCTGGTGGGGAGCGCTGGGCCGCTGGGGCCCATCCTGCTTCCAACAGGGACAGGGGACGGGCTGGACTCAACGGAGATCGGCGAAGATCCACCGCCCTCTCCAAAGGACCCGGGCAATGTCCAGCCAGGGACCAGGACTTCGGAGCTCCAGGGCACGGCCGCCGCGAGAAGGGCCGACGGGTCCTTCGGGCCCGTCCTGCTGCCGACGAGACCTGGAGAGGGCCCGGACTCGACGGAGATTGGTCAAGACCCGCCGCCCTCTCCGAAAGACCCGGGCGACATCCAGCCCGAGTCGCCGTTGTTGACGCCCGGAGCAATCGCCATCGCTGCAAGGCCGGTCGTTGGGACCGCCAGGTTCTCCGGGCCCATCCTGTGGCCCACGGGGCCCGGAGATGACCTGGACTCGACGGAGATTGGTGACAAGCCTCCGCCGGATCCGACAGACGAGGGCGGCATCTGGCCGGTGTCTTCGCTGGGGGCCTGAAGTCCGCCCGGGCTTCTTGAAGGTTCAGGGGCCGCCTTCCTCACCGGGAGGGCGGCCTCGCTGTCACTGACCTCCCGCTGTTTCCGGGAAGGTGGCCAGCGTCAGGGACTCAGGAGAGCCCTTCAAGTCCCTGGGAAACACCGTCACGCCGGACAGGTAGCGCCAGCCGGTGCCGTCGTGGCGGAAGTCCGAGCGCTCCACGAAGGACTGCTCCTTCCCCTTCTCGAACACCTTGGCGAAGAAGAGCACCCGCGCCAGGCCCGAGGCATCCGGAGGCTGGCGGTCCATCACCACCAGCTTGGGGTACTGGTGTCCCTGGGCGTGGGCGCGCACCTCGCGCAGGTACTGCTCCTGGGGGCGTGCGCGGTCCGGGTGGTCCGGGTGCAGCGTCTTCCACAGGTAGGCCGCGTCGCGCAGGGCGAAGGCGCTGTAGCGGCTGCGCATGAGGCGCTCGGCGTCGGGTGGCTCCGCCTCCCCTTTGTGGAAGGGGGCGCAGCACTCGCGGTAGCGGAGTCCGGAACAGCAGGGGCAGGGTGGGGCAGGGGGCATGGCGCGGCGTCCAGCCTACCCCGGCCCGGTGGGCGGACGTGGGTGGGGCGTGCTGGCGCTCACAGAGGCGGAGGAACGCCCTTGCTGGCGGGGGAGTCCGGACATACATCCGGAGGCCGCGCCTATGAGCCTCCTCGAAGCCATCGTCCTGGGCCTGGTCCAGGGTCTCACCGAGTTCCTCCCCATCAGCTCCACCGCGCACCTGCGCATTGCTCCGGAGCTGTTCGGCTGGAAGGACCCGGGGGCCGCGTACTCGGCCGTGATTCAGCTGGGCACGGTGGCCGCCGTGCTCATCTACTTCCGCAAGGACCTGGTCTCGCTGACGGTGGCCTTCTTCCGGGGGCTGGCGCGGCGCGAGCCCTTCGCAACGCTGGAGTCCCGGCTGGCGTGGTTCGTCCTGGTGGGCACGCTGCCCATCGGCGTGTGCGGCCTGGCCTTCAAGAAGCTCATCGAGAACCAGTTCCGCTCGCTCTACGTCATCTCCGGCAGCCTCATCATCCTGGCGCTCATCCTCCTCGTGGTGGAGCGGGTCGCCTCCCACCAGCGGACGCTGGCGGACATGCGCTGGAAGGATGGCATCATCATCGGGCTGTGGCAGGCGGTGGCGCTCATCCCTGGGTCGTCCCGCTCGGGCACCACCATCACCGGTGGACTGGCGCTGGGCCTCAAGCGCGAGGACGCGGCGCGCTACTCCTTCCTGCTGTCCATCCCCGCCACCACCCTGGCGGGCGTCTTCGAGCTCAAGCACCTGCTGGAGGCCACCGAGCGGCCGTCCGCCCTGTCCCTCTGGGTGGGCACGCTGGTGGCGTTCGCCTCGGGCATGGCGGCCATTGCCTGGCTGTTGAGCTACCTGCGCTCGCGCACCATGCTGGTGTTCGTGGTGTACCGAGTGGCGCTGGGCGTGCTGCTGCTGGTGCTCCTGCAGGCAGGGAAGCTCAAGCCGATGTCGGGCGTGGAGAACATCGACGTGCCTCCCGAGCCCGGCAAGCAGCAGATAGAGAAGCAGATCACGGATTAGAGAAGGGTGTGTGGGTCGTGAGCGTGGAGGCGCTGTTCGAATCGCTGGAGGCACGGCTGTCATCGCGGCCGGCGCGCACGGTGGACCTGCCGGGGCTGGTGCTGCGGGAGGCCTCGGTGCTGGTGCCCGTGTTCGAGCGGGACGGGGTGCCGCACGTGCTCTTCACGCGGAGGCCGCCGACGCTGCGCACCCACGCGGACCAGTACAGCTTCCCCGGGGGCGGGCGGGACGCGGAGGACGCGACGCCGCTGCACACGGCGCTGCGCGAGACGGAGGAGGAGCTGGGGGTCGACCGTCGGCGTGTGCGGGTGCTGGGCATGCTGGACGAGGTGCCGACCATCTCCCAGTACCGGGTGAGTCCCTTCGTGGGTGTCATCCCCGGTGACGGCCAGTACCGCCCGAGCGCGGAAGAGGTGGCCTTCATCCTCGAGGTGCCGCTGGCGAACCTGCTGGACCCGGCCATCCTCCGCGTGGAGCGCAAGGAGGTCTTCGGCGCCGAGCGCGAGCTGTACTTCTACACGTACGGAACGCACATCATCTGGGGCGCCACGGCGCGAATCCTGCGCGACTTCCTCAATCACGTGACGCAGGTGCCGGGCCTGGCCGCGGCGCTGGGGCTTCGGAACTGACGGGCTACCCCTGCGCGGGCTGGGAGAAGCGCCGCAGCGGGTCCCAGACGTATTGCTCCGTGGGCGTGAGGACAGTGTTGGTCAGCTGGTGGTCGGAGACGAGGCGCGCGAAGCGCTCCGACACAACGTAGATGCCGGGCAGGCCACGGGGTTCGAAGATGTCGTCCCCGTTCCAGCTTCCAGGCTCCAGGCTGAAGCCATTGATGCCGTCCGTGCCCACCGCGCGGCAGTAGTCGCAGTCGAAGGGGCCCGGCCGGAGAATCTGGCTTCGGGGCTCGTCCACGAGGGCCGAGCCGAAGGTCATGGTCACCGCGAGATACTGTGGAAGCGTGAAGCGGGTGTTGGTGCCGCGCCGCTGACGCTGAACCTTGAGAACGTCTACCGGGCCGAAGCCGTGCAGGCCCGTGAGTCCCGCTGACCGGAAGGCATCTGCGAACCGCTCGGAGACAATCAGGTCCGAGCCTCCGCCAAGCGACTGAGCCATGTCTCCGGGCTCTTCACCGTACAGCTTCAGTTTCACGCGGTAGGGCGGGAGCCACTTCAACATGCTCACGAATCCACCGCAGCGTGGGCAATGCTCGGCGTCCATTCGTTCCTGAGCCTCGACAGTGGAGAACTCCGTGTCGTGGCGGGTGTAGCGCTGAGTCTTGAGGACGAAGAAGTGGGGGCTCGGGTAGGGGTCAGAACCCATTGGGAAACCTCGCCAGCATCTCAGGCCGCGAATAGACCGAGCGCAAGAAGGCTTCGAACTGCTGTGGCGTTGCCTGCCTGTGTGTAAAGAGCCAGTTGACCACCTCTTCATCCACTTGCCGGTGCCAATGCTGGTAGCCGTTATGGGCTGCCTTGTCGACTGCCCGGCTGACGAAACGCGGATCTCTCGGCTGATAGACGCCTTTGAGCGTGCCGTGTTTGTTCAGCGCGTCCGCGATCGTCTTGGAGATGACGTGGTGCTGCTGCCCGGTGGTGGCAACGGTCTTCGCGGCCTGTTGGGCCTGTTGAGCCGCCTCTTTCTCCAGCTTCGCCGCCAGCTTGGCGTCGACCTGGCGGACGGCCTCACACGCGGTGGCGGAGCCTTGCTTGCAGCCACAGACCGCACTCGTCTCTTGCGGTGTACAGGGAACCGTGGACAGCGCCAGCAGGAGCAGCGTCGTCAGCATCGTGGGACTCCAAGGAGTGGGAAGCATCACCTCGGGGCGTGAGCCCCGGGTTGCCCTGCCAGCGGCTTCGTGCCCGTGCGTGCCGCCTAGAACTGCAGGTACACGTACGGGCGCGTCTCCACGGCGGACAGGTGGCGGATGCCCAGGCCGAGCAGCACGAGCGCCACGGCGCGCACCGGCACAGGCATCCGCACGAAGAGCTCCGACGACACGGTGTAGAGCTTCATCGGCACGGCGTGGAAGAGCACTGCCGCCGCCAGCATGCCCCACACCAGCGGACTGACGTTGGCGATGCCGGGCACCCCCGCCATCATCCGCGCGTAGAACTCCGTTGCGTGCGTCATGTCCGGCGCGCGGAAGACGACGCGCGTGAGCACTACAATCGTGAACGTCGCCAGCATGCCCAGCGCGACGCGGGGGATGCCCGGTGACTCGGGCTTGCCCACCGCCCACTCCCAGCAGCGCAGCCCGCACAGCGCCACGCCGTGCACCGCGCCCCAGACGGCGAAGCGCCAGTCCGCCCCGTGCCACAGGCCACCCAGCACCATCACCGTCATCAGGTTGAAGAGCACGCGCGGCTTCGAGACGCGGTTGCCGCCCAGCGGGCGGTACAGGTAGTCCCGCAGCCACGTTGACAGGCTCAGGTGCCACCGGTTCCAGAACTCGGCGATGTTCTTCGCCAGGTACGGGCGGTTGAAGTTCTCCGGGAACTTGAAGCCGAACAGCGCCGCCACGCCCAGCGCGATGTCCGAGTACCCCGAGAAGTCGTAGTAGAGCTCGAAGGTGTAGGCCACCGCGGCGACGATGCACTCGGCGGAGGCGTACTTCTCCGGCGCGCCGAAGACGGGGTCGACAATGCCCGCGCCCAGCACGTCCGCGATGACCAGCTTCTTCACCAGGCCCACGGCGATGCGGAACAGCGCGTGGCCGCCCTGCTCGGGCGTGAGGCTCGGCGTGTCGCGGAAGTGCGCCATCAGCTCCGACGCGCGGACGATGGGGCCGCTCACCACGCGCGGGAAGAAGAGCATGTACAGCAGGTGCTCGATGAACGAGTGCTCCGCGCTCGCCTTCCCCCGGTACACGTCCACCGTGTAGCTGATGGCCTGGAAGACGAAGAAGGACAGGCCCACCGGCAACAGCAGGTTGAAGGGCTCCGGCCGCACCGCGATTCCCAGCGGCGCCAGCAGCGACAGCACCGTCTGCCGCAGCAGCTCCAGGTACTTGAAGCCCGCCAGCAGCCCCAGGTTGGAGACGATGGACAGCGTGACGAGCGCCTTGCGCGCACCCTGGGACTGCGCGCGGGCCATGCCCTTCACGCACAGGTGGTCCACCGTGACGCCCACCAGGAAGATGAGGATGGGGAAGGGCGTGAAGGCGGCGTAGAAGTAGAGGCTCGCCACCAGCAGCACGCCCATGCGCGGCCAGAAGTGGCGGTGCACCGCCCAGTAGAGGGCGAACACCGCGACGACGAAGGCGAGGTATTGGAGGCTGTGGGACAGCACGTCAGTTGTCCTCCACGCGCGCGGTGGGCTGGCCCTTCTTGTGGACCTCGTAGGCGGCGAGCAAGTCCCGCACGAAGGCACCCGCCAGCCGCGCGTAGCCTTCCGGCGTCAGGTGCACGCCGTCCGGGTGGCCCAGCACCGGCTGCGAGTGCTTCCAGCGCAGCATGGCGCGCTCGCCGCCCATGGCCGCGCGCGGAGACCAGTATGCGCAGCCCGCGTCCTTTGCCACCTGGGGCAGCGTGCCGAGCACCGAGGCCAACGCGGGCGCTTCCTTCCACTGACCGCTGGCGTCCTGCTCCAGCCGGTCCGTGGGGCCCAGGAGCAGGCACTCGGCGCTGGTGGCCTTGCGCAGCCGGGAGATGAGCGCGGTGTAGTCGCGGCGCAGCGCCGCCGCGTCCAGGTCCGGCAGGTGGGCCTCGTTGGTGCCGTACCAGAAGACGAGCAGGTCCGGCCGCCGCGAGGTGAGCTGCGCGTCCACCGCCGCCGCGTCCATGTCCCGCAGCGTGAAGGCGGTGGCGCCGGGCAGGCCCAGCGCGTCCAGCACCACGCCCGGCGTGTCGTGCTCCAGCGAGGCACCCAGCACGGTGACGCCGCTGTCCGTCGGCGCGGACACCTGCACCGTGTGCGCGGGGCCGGCGACGGGGAAGGAGCGGATGCGCACGGTGGGCGCGGCGAGGGGCTCGGGCAGGGGCGCGTCAGGCGGCACCGGCTGGCCGTCCACGAGGATGTCCGGCGCGCTCGCGCCCGGCACGTCCAGCGTGTACAGGTCCAGCCGCCCCGCGGGCGTCTTCGCGTCCGGGCAGCCCTTGCAGAACTGGATGCGGAGCTTCGCGCCAGGGGCGCCCACGGCGCGGATGCCGGTGAGGCCCCAGAGTCCTCCGGGGGCCGCCTCCAGCGCGTCCTCCACCGTCCACTCGCCCTCCAGCTCGCGGGCCACGCGCGCCGGCTCCAGGCGCGGGGACGACTTGCCGGCGGCGATGAAGCCCCGGCCCGCGTCGCCGAAGCGCTTCGCCAGCACCTCGCGCACCGCGTCCGTGAAGTAGTGCGAGGCCGTGTGCGAGGCGCCGAGCTGGGTGATTCCCACGCGTGTGGCCTCGCCGGCCTCGCGGCGGCCCAGCCGCTCGAAGGTCTTCACCAGCGCCGCGTCCGCGCCCTGCAGTCCCGGCGGGTCCGCCACGTTCAGCATCGGCGCGTGCGACTTCGCGAAGGCCCGCTGGAGGGACAGGTCGAAGAGGTGGCCCAGCAGGTCCGAGCCCTTCGTTCGCGGGTGGACGAGGTCCTCCAGCATCAGCCCCTCTTCCAGCCAGCGGATGGCGGAGCCCTCGCCGCCCATGGCGGTGAAGGCGTCCCAGAAGGCGCAGCCGCCCGCGCGGGCCTCCTCGCGGAAGATGTCGCCCACTTCCTTGGAGCCGCGGCGCGGAATCACGTCGCCGCTCATGGTGCGCACGCCCGCGTCGATGGGGGACATGACGAGGCACGCGGAGTCCGGCACGTTGGCGCGCACGCGGGCCACCAGGTCCTTTATCTGCTGGCGCACCTCGTCCAGGGTGGTGCGGTCTCTCGAGTAGAAGAAGGCCTCGTTGCCGCCGACCATCAGCACGACGAGCGACGGCTTGCGCTGGCGAAGCTGCGCGCGGAAGGCGGCGGGCTGGGCACGCAGGTACACCTCCGCCATGCCGCCCAGCAGGCCCACCGTGTCGTAGACGATGCCGGGCGTGCCCGTCTCCAGCGTCACGCCGTGCAGCTCCACCTTGCCGGACGTGGTGAGCGACAGCGTCTTCGCGCCCTCGGGCAGCGCCACGCGGGCGAAGGCGGCCTCGGACTTGTTCTTGGAGAAGCCGCGCGTCTGGATGCGCTGAATGGACTTGCCGTCCACGGACAGCTGCACGGAGCCGCTGGACGGCTGGGCGAGGAAGAACAGCTCCGCCACCCGCGAGCCCTCCACGTCATAGCGCGAGGTCTGCGCGCCGCCGCCGGAGGTGAAGGCCACGCCCGTCCAGCCCACCCTGTCCCGGGGCCACTTCGTGTCCACCAGCCGCTCAATCACCCAGCCGTCCGAGCCTCGCCCGGAGCGCGTCCACCGGCCGGCGCTGGCCGGGCGGGTGATGAAGAGGAAGCCCTTGCCGCCCGCGCCGAAGCGCTCCTGGAGCCTGTCTCGCACCAGGTCGGTGATGTGGTCCGACGCGACGAGCGAGTCACCCAGGTGCACCACGCGCACCGGCGTGCGGCGGGCGTCGGCGCGCAGGGCGGCCAGCGCGCGGGTGAAGGGGACGAGCCCGTCCTCCAGGCAGGTGCCGTCCGCGGCGGCCTTCCGGCAGTTGAGCTCCAGGTCCACGTGCTGGGCGCCCATGCGCTCGCGCAGGGCTTCCAATTCCAGCGCGCGGGCGAGGGTGGGGGCGCTCAGCTCCTCCAGGCCGATGCCGGGCGTGGTGGGCACGGCGGGAAGGGCGGGCACGGTGTCAGCGATGGTGGCCCCGGCGTCGGGCTCCTCTTCCTCAGGGGGGAGGCCAGGCGTACCGGGGGCCTCCGCCACCATCGTGTCCGAGGGCGGGCGCACGGGGCGCTTCCCCGTCAGCGAGGCGGGCAGCAACAGCGCCACCAGCTTGGGGCCGAGGGGACCGCTTCGCTGCAGGCTCGGGACGGGGCGGAACGCTTCGGGCACCGGCGCCAGCGACAGCCCCACCGCCAGTGCGATGGTGAGGAGGAGCGTCAGCCCGGTGGATCTGGCCTTGAGGAAGTCCAACAGCGCGGCATGAAAGAGGCTTTTTGGAGTCGGGTCAAAACTCTCACCCACCTTCGGCGGCTCCCCGGGCGGGGAGCAGGCGGGCTGCCGTGACGGGTTCCGGCGCGGGAAGGGGGCTCCGGAGCGCGTGCCCCTTTCCAGGAGGGGACGAAACGGTATGGTGCGCCGCCATTGGCGCCGGCTCGGACCGGGCGCCCTCAGGAGTCCGATACCGCATGGCCCTCTATCCCGTCATCATGGCCGGTGGCTCCGGCACCCGCTTCTGGCCCCTGTCCCGTCAGGCGCGCCCCAAGCAGTTCCTGCCGCTGGCCTCGAAGCAGCCCCTCATCACCGACACCTCCGCGCGCCTCAAGGGGCTCGCCTCGGTGAAGGACACCTTCATCGTCTGCGGCCCGCTGCACGCGAAGGCCGCCCTGAAGCTGGTGAAGGGCCTGCCGAAGGCCAACCTCCTGGTGGAGCCGGTGGCGCGCAACACCGCCCCCGCCGTCGCCCTGGCCGCCGTGCAGGTGGCCGCGCGCAACCCGAAGGGCGTCATGGTGGTGCTGCCCTCCGACCACCACGTGGCGGACGTGCCCGGCTTCAAGCGCACCCTGGCCGAGGCCGCGAAGCTCGCCGAGGCCGGCCACATCGTCACCCTGGGCATCAAGCCCGCGCACCCGGAGACGGGCTACGGCTACATCCAGGTGGGCGAGCCCCTGGAGGGCGGCGGCCGCAAGGTGCAGGCCTTCAAGGAGAAGCCCGATTTGGAGACGGCGAAGGGCTACCTCGCCTCCGGCGACTACCTGTGGAACGGCGGCATCTTCGTCTTCCGCGCGGACGTCATCCTCGAGGCCTTCGCGAAGCACATGCCGGAGATGCAGAAGGGGCTGGACGCCCTGCGCAAGGCCGCCGGCAAGCGCACCTTCGCGTCCGTGCTGAAGAAGGTGTTCCCCAAGCTGCCCTCCATCTCCATCGACTACGGCGTCATGGAGAAGGCGTCCAACATCGCGGTGCTACCCGGTGACTTCGGCTGGTCCGACGTGGGCTCCTTCGCCGCCATTCCGGAAGTGCGCCCGGCCGACGCCAACGGCAACGTGGTGTCCGGCGACGCCGCCGTGGTGGTGGACTGCAAGAACTGCGTGGTGCTCGCCGACAAGCGCCCGCTGGCCGTGGTGGGCCTCACCGACGTGGTGGTGGTCGACTCGGGCGACGCCGTCCTCGTGGTGCCGAAGGACAAGAGCCAGGACGTGCGCAAGGTCGTCGAGGCGCTCAAGGCTCGCAAGCTGACGAAGTACGTGTAGCTCCGTCAGACGCTTCGCCCCGTCGGGCAGCCGCCGCGCTCATGCGGCTGCTCGACGAGGCAGGAGCCGTCATGGCAGCGCGGCGGTGTGGACCACCTCCACCTCGGAGAGCTGGTTCGCTTCGAGCAGCTTCCGGAGCGCCCGCGCCGCCAGCTCCTCCGCGACGTGCCAGCGAACGCGCGCGCCCACTCCACCCGCCGCCGCGTGCTGGCGCCGGGCCTGCGCTATCAGCTCCTTCGCTCCCCACCGCGCGAACCACGGCTTCGGACTGAGGTCATCGTTGAAGCGGCTGGCGAGTCCGGGGCCTCGCGCCTCCAGCAGCACCCCCTCCGCGAAGCCGTCGAACCTCGGGCCCTTCTTCCCCACCTCACCCAGCCAGTACGCCTCGCTCGAGGCGTGGCCGGAGAGCTGCTCGTGGTAGCGCGCCGCGCGCGGGGACAGCAGCTCGCGGGACGGGCCCCACCTGCCGGGTCCGCCCATGGGCTCGGGCTGGCGCGCACCCTCCGCCACCGAGGACGACAGGTGGAGGATGGCGACCGCGCCCGGCCCGTCGCCCAGCACGGTGACGGCGCGGCCCACCGGCACCGCCACGCGCTCCACCGCCAGCGCGCCGTCCGCCGCGAGCGAGAGCACGGGGATTCGGCTGGCCTCCCACCCCCGCCCCATCGCCGCCAGCGTGCGCGGGGTGCCCACCACCGTGCCCCACGTGGCCAGCAGCGTGGCGCTCAGCTTCGACAGCTCGCGGACCTGCTCCCCGCGTGACAGCCGCTCGAAGCGCTCCAGGTACGGCGGTGAGGACGCGACGAGCGTGGCGAGCCCCTCGGGCAGCCGCGACAGCGCGGTGAGGCGGTCCCCCGACGCGGGGAGGAGCTGCCCCAGCGCCAGCACCAGCTCGATGAACGTCTCCTCCGTGCCGCCGCGCGCGCCACCCGGCACGGCCGCGTCGTCGCGCACCTCCGCCAGCACCGGACTGGCCCAGCCCCGCTGGAGCGCCGCGTCCACGGACCGCCACACGCCCGTGGCCCCCGAGTAGAGCGAGCCCACCTCGAAGGCCCCGGCCCGGAAGGAACCTTCGTTCCACTGCACCTCGCCCACGCGCTGGCGCGGCGCCCCCGTGAGGGCCATGGCCAGCGAGCCATCCGGACGCAGCACGGCGAGGCGCTCGAAGCGCTTCACCCGCTCCAGCAGCTCCGCGCGCGGCACCTCCTCGTCTCCCTCCACCACCTCGCGCAGCAGCCGCGAGGCCACGAGCCGGGGGCCGAAGCCCGCCACCGTGACGGGCTGCTCCAGCAGCGCGCCGAACAGGGCCGACGCGTCCTCTGGAGACAGCGGGGCTTCCGCCGGCAGCCGCTCGGAGGCGCTGGCGAGCCCGGCCCGCAGCAGCACCTCCACCAGCGCGTCGCCTTGCACCAGCCGCTGCTTCATCGAGCGCGCGGCCTGGGCCGCCGCCTGGGCGGACGCGTCCGCCTTCGGCTCCTCCGTCGGCGTGAAGGAAGGAGGCGAGGCGGAGCGGTAACGGAACGAGCCGCTGTCCAGCTCGCTCAGCGGCAGCTCCTTCAAGGTCCCGCACCCGGTGAGGGCCAGGAGCGTGACGAAAAGTGTGTGGGGCCTGCCGCTGTGCTTGTGGGTGCTACAGCCGCGGTGGCCAGGATGACGGACGGACATGAAGGGACCTCCCCGTCAGACTCGAAGTAGCAGGCAGGGGTGACAGTCCCTGGACGCGCCCGGGGCCCCAGTGTGAACGGGAGAATCTTCGTGTCCGAGGCTGGAAGAATTACGGGTGCGTCCCGACCCGCATCCGCCCGCTTCTAGCGCTCCCGGGAGGTTGCCCTGTCCACTCATGGACGAAGCGGCACTGCACGAAGGTTGCAGAGCCGACGCCGCCCGCCCCGCTCCGGGGCTGAACGAGGTGGCTTCGATGGCATGCAAGCACTGCGCGGTGGCTCATCCGGCTGGAACGTCCTGCCCGGCCGAGCAGCCTGCCTCCACCCCGGCCGGGGGAGTGTCGCTGGAAGGTCAGCGACACGGGCCGCTCGTCTTCAAGCGCCGCCTGGGCGCGGGAGCCCTGGGCACGGTGTACCTCGCCGAGCACCTGCCCAGCGCGCACCGCTTCGCGGTGAAGGTGCTGCACCCGCACCTGGCCGCGCAGCCGGCCCTGCGCACCCGCTTCTATGTGGAGGCCCGCGCCCTGCGGGAGCTGACGCACCGCCATGTGGCCCGCGTGCTCGACGCGCGCCCCGGCCCCGGCGGCCTGCCGTGCCTCCTGATGGAGTACGCCAACGGGGAGGCCTTCTCGCGGCTGCCCATGCCGCTGGCGCCGGTGGAGGCCGTGGAGTTGCTCGGCCAGGCGCTGGAGGCGGTGGAGGCCGCGCACGCGCGCGGGCTGGTGCACTGTGACTTGTCCGCGGACAACCTCGTCCTCACCCGCGACGCGCGCGGCGAGCGGCGGGTGAAGGTGCTCGACTTCGGCACCAGCGCCGTCCTCAGCGCCAGCCTCTCCGAGGAGGAGCGCGCCTGCGGCATGGTGGTGGGCTCGCCCGCGTTCATCGCTCCCGAGCAATGGTCGGGCGAGGCGGTGGATGGCCGCGCGGACCTGTACTCGCTGGGCGTGGTGGGCTACCTGCTCGTCACCGGGCGCCTGCCCTTCGGCTTCGGCCGCGTGGGCGAGCTGGCCCCCCCGCAGGCGCACGAGCTCAACCCGGGCGTGCCGCCAGCGCTGTCCGCCGTGCTGCTGCGCGCCCTGGCCCAGCGCGCCGACGAGCGCTTCCCGGATGCCCGCGCGTTCCGCGAGGCGCTCGCGAGCTGCCTGGCGCCCACCGTCGCCCGGCCGGCCACGTCGCGCTCTCCGTTCGCCGACGAGGAGCCGCTGGCGGACATCGAGGTGGTGGTGGACGAGCTGACGTCGTCGTCGGGCGTGCCGTGGGACATCATCCCGCCGCGGCCCATCCGCCTGCTGCCCTCCATGGCGGTCCGGCCCCAGGAGGGCCACGTCACCATCTTCGGCCAGGCCATGCCCCCGGACGGCGCCACGCCGCTGCACCTCGCGCTGCGCGAGGCCGCCCATGCCACGGCGCCGATGCTGGAGGTCTCCGCGCCGTGCGCGCCCGCGCCCGCGGGCCTGCGCGCCCGCGTGGGCCTGGGAGACGCCGCGGCGCTGGTCTCCGTGGAGGCCGGTGATGTGACGACGGACGGCTTCTTCGCCGCGTGGGACGGGGCGCTGCCGCCGCTCGCCGCGCGGCTGCGGGCGGAGCTGGGCTTCGCCGGGCGGACGGTGGTGTTCGAGTGCGACGTCGTCCGTCACGTCTCCCAGGACGAGGCGCGCATCTGGAACGTGGCCGCCGGCATCTTCGTCCAGTACACCGAGCCCGGAGAGTCGCTGCGCCAGTTGCTGGCCCAGGCGCTCGCGAGCGGGGAGAAGCCGCGCGCCACGGAGCCCGGGCCCGACGCGGAGCTCGGCCGCCTGCTGGCCCGCGCCGCCACCGTGGCGAAGGACCCGTACACCCTGCTGGGCGCGCGGCCCGACGCGGGCTTCGACGAGGTGCGCCGCCGCGCCAGCGCCGCGCTGCGCCGGCTGGACGCCTTCCGCCTGCGGCCCCTGCCCGACTCGCAGCGTCGCGCCCTGGAGTCCCTGCGCGTGCGCGTGGAGGCCGCCGGGCGCACCCTGGGCGAGCCGCTCCACCGCGCCGGCTTCGACGCCGTCCGGGGCAACCTCGCCGGACTCTCGCGCTGCGTCGAGGCGGGTCTCACCGAGGAGTCCATCGAGCCGCTGCGCCGCGCCTTCCTCACCGCCCGTCCCGAGTCGGAGGCCCGCGCGCGCACCCTCTTCACCCAGGGCCACGCGCTGGAGGTGCAGCGGGCCCTGCGTGGCGCGCTCATGCGCTACTCCGAGGCGCTCGCGTTGGATCCGCTCAACGTGTCCTGGCTGCGCCACTACCAGGAGCTGCGTCGGAAGGCGCACGCCGTGGCACGGGTGAACCATTCCCAGCCCTCGGGGGCCATTGCCTGAGCGGGCAGCCTCCCCGTTCAGGGCAAACCATTTCCCTTTCGTCCCTCCGCGCTTCGTCTTTCCTGGCAAGTCGCGGGCCAGAAACCCTGGCGTGTCGTTTGCTGTAGGCGCCAGGTGACATGAAACGACTGAGCCTGCTTGCTGGACTGCTGTTGCTGCTGGGCGCGTGTGGTGGCGCGTCCTCGAATCCTCCACCTCCAGACACTCCGCCGGGCCAGGACGACCGGCCCACGCCCACCCCGGACGCGGGCACGCCGGACTCCGGCTCGCCCGAGGACGCGGGCACACCGGACTCCGGCACGCCCGACTCGGGGACGCCGGACTCCGGCACGCCCGACTCCGGCACACCGGATGGAGGCCCCGGCAAGCCGCCGCCGGACTGGCCGGCCCTGCAGACATCCATTCCCGTCTACCGGCTCACGGTGACTCCCGAGCACCTCAAGGCGCTCAACGACCACGTCGACGACCGGGACTACGAGGTGCCGGCCTCCTTCACCGCGGACGGACGCTCGTACGCGGTGGACGTGCGCTACCGCGGCCGCTCCACCCGCTACGAGGTGAAGAAGCCCTGGCAGGTGCGCTTCGACAAGGAGGCGCGCTTCAATGGCGTGAAGCGAATCGAGCTGCTCGCCGCGTACAAGGACGGCGGCTACCTCACGGAGAAGCTCTGGTACGACACCGCGGCCAGCCTGGGCCTGGACGTGCCTCGTGTCCGGTACGTGAATCTCTACCTCAACGGCCAGTACGAGGGCGTCTACGTGGAGGTGGAGTCCATCACCAAGGACTTCCTGCGCGCGCATGGGCTGGACGAGGACGGCGACATCTACCGCTGCGGCATGCACGACTGCGAGCTGCGTCCGCCGCCGAAGCAGCGGTACATGGAGGATTGGGAGAAGCGGACGAACGAGGACCAGCCGTGGGACAAGCTGTGGACCTTCCTGGACGGGCTCAACCGCACACCGCCGGACCGCCTCGCGGCCTTCCTGGAGAAGAGCGTCGAGTTGGACGACTACCTCACCTGGATGGTGCTGGACGCCTTCATCGTCAACCACACGCACCAGGACGCCCGCAGCTTCCTCATCTACAGCCGCGAGACGGGCCGGTGGACGTTCGTCCCGTGGGACTTGAACAACGCGCTCAGCCTCTACAACCGCACGACGCCGCACACCAACCAGGGCGTGAAGGAGGACTACCCGCACCCGGGTTTCAGCGGGTACGACCCCCAGGTCTACGAGCTGTATGTCCACCGCCGCGACGATCTGGGCTACACGGACATGCGGCCCACCTGGAGCACGCTGACCACCCGCATCCTGGACGACCCGGCGCTGCGCGCCCGCTACATCACCCGCATGCGTGAGCTGCTGACCGAGCATCTCACCGAGGAGAAGCTGGGCGCCCGCATCGACACGATGCACGCGCTGCTGGTCCCCTTCATCCTCCCGGGGGCCGGCGGCAAGGTAGAGGACCCGTACGTCAGCCCCGGTCACGCCGCCGAGAGCGCGAACTACCTGCGCCGCTTCGTCCGCGAGCGTCGTGCCTGGCTGCTCGCCCACCTGGATGCCCTGGAGAAGCATGGCCAGGGCCCCCTGGTCCTCGACCGCGTGGGGCGGAACGCCGCGGGCGCTTACTGGGTCCAGCTCTACAACCGGGGCAGCGCGCCCGTGTCGCTGGGGGGCCTGCGCCTGTCGGCGGACACCCGGGTTCCTTTTGCCCCCCAACTGTCCCCCCGCACGCTGGCGCCGGGGGAGCACGCCACGTTCAACCTGGCCCTGGACCCGGCCCGGACGGAGGTGGCCCTGTTCAACGGGGCGGGGATGGTGGCGCTGGACATGCTTTGGTTCGCCCCGCTGGCCGCCGGGGAGGCGTACGGCCGGGAGCCCCGGGGGGCCGAGTCGTTCAAGAGTCAGCCCGGCCCTTGAGGCTTGTGCCTACCCGCCCCGTGCTCGTGTAGAGTCCGCCGCCCTCTGCCATGCCCTCCGGCATCTCCGGGGGCGGGGACCTCTTCATGAACACGCACATCTTTCGCGAGTACGACATCCGGGGTCTGGTCGATAAGGACCTGACCACCGAGGTGGTGGAGCTGCTGGGCAAGGGCCTGGGCACCATCATCCGGCGCCAGGGCGGGCGCTCCATCGCCGTGGGCCGGGACTGCCGCGAGTCTTCCACCCGCTTCCGGGACTCCCTCTGCGCGGGGCTCACCTCCACCGGCCTCAACGTGCTCGACGTGGGCGTGGTGCCCACGCCCCTGACGTACTTCGCCGCCAACACGCTCCCGGTGGACGGGCTCGCCATGATTACCGGCAGCCACAACCCGCCCGAGTACAACGGCTTCAAGATTGGCGCGGGGAAGACCACCTTCCACAGCCATGAAATCCAGGCCCTCCGCAAGCTCATCGAGGCGAAGGACTTCGAGGTCGGCGCGAAGCAGGGCCGCGTGGAACTCTACGACATCATCACCGCGTACAACCACTTCATCCGGCAGACCATCAAGGTCGGCCGCAAGGGGATGCGCATCGTCATCGACGCCGGCAACGGCACGGGTGGCGCGGTGGCGGTGCCGTTGTTCGAGGCCATGGGCTTCGACGTGGTGCCCCTGTTCTGTGAGATGGACGCCACCTTCCCCAACCACCACCCGGACCCGACGGTGGTGGAGAACCTCCAGGACCTCATCGCCGCGGTGAAGCGCGAGAAGGCCGAGGTGGGCATCGCCTACGACGGCGACACCGACCGCATCGGCGTCATCGACGACAAGGGCAACATCCTCTGGGGCGACCAGCTCATGGTGCTCTTCGCCCGCTACGTGCTGAAGGAGAGCCCGGGCGCGGCCATCGTCGGCGAGGTGAAGTGCAGCTACACGCTGTACGACGACATCGCGAAGAACGGCGGCAAGCCCGTCATGTGGAAGGCGGGCCACTCGCTCATCAAGTCGAAGATGAAGGAGGAGCACGCGGAGCTGGCCGGGGAGATGAGCGGCCACATCTTCTTCAAGAACCGCTACTTCGGCTTCGACGACGCCATCTACTCCACGGCGCGCCTGCTCGAAATCCTCACCCACGAGCCGAAGAAGATGTCGGAGCTGCTCGCGGATGTGCCGAAGACGTACGCCAGCCCCGAGCTGCGCTTCGACACCAAGGAGGAGAAGAAGTTCGAGATGGTCAAGCGCGCCACGGAGACGCTGCGCGCGGCGGGCCACGACATCATCGACGTGGACGGCGTGCGCGTGACGTTCCCCGACGGCTGGGGCCTCATCCGCGCTTCCAACACGCAGCCCATCCTGGTGCTCCGCTTCGAGGCGAACACCGAGGCGCGCCTGAAGGAAATCCAGACGCTCATCGAGAGCACCGTCGCCAAGGTGCAGAAGGAAGTCGGGGGCTGAGATGACCGGCCCGCGCATCCTCGCCGTGAGCGGAAGCCTCCGGACCCAGGGCTTCAACCGGAAGCTCCTGGACCTGGCCGTCACGCACGCCCGCTCGCTGGGGGCGGAGGTGGACGTGGTCGACTTGAAGGCCCTGGGGCTGCCCCTCTATGACGGTGACGTGGAGGCGGCGGGCCTGCCGCCTCCGGTGTTGGAGCTGCGCGAGCGGCTGGGGAAGGCCCAGGGGCTGCTCATCTCCAGCCCCGAGTACAACTCGTCGATTCCGGGCGGGCTGAAGAACGCCATCGACTGGGTGTCGCGCCCGCCGGGCCGCCTGTTCCACGACAAGTGGGCGGCGATGATGGGCACCTCGCCCGGCGTCTTCGGCACCGCGCGCATGCAGCCGCACCTGCGGCAGGTGCTGTCCTCCGTGGGGGCCCTGGTGCTGAACACCCAGGTGCACCTGCCCAAGGCGGCCGAGGCCTTCACCCCGGACGGGAAGCTGAAGGACGAGGCACGCCAGAAGGAAGTGGAGACGCTGGTCGGGGCGTTGGTCTCCAAGCTGAAGGGCTGAGAAAGGACATTGCCGATGCCGACGCTGGGAATCGACCTGGGTGGAACCTTTGCCCGCGCCGCCGTCGTGGATGCAGCCGGGAATGTGCTCGCTTCCGCGAAGGTGGCCCTGTCCGAGCGCAGTCCGGCCGGCGTGGTGGAGACCATTGTCCAGGCCGCGGCCGCCGCCAAGAAGTTCGCGGGCGTCGAGGTGGTCGGGTGCGGGGTGGGGGCCGCCGCCCAGATTCACAAGGACTCGGGCGTGCTGTCGGTCGCCCCCAACCTCGGCTGGCGCAACGTGCCACTGGGGGCGATGCTCAAGGCGCGCCTGGGCCAGCCGGTGCGCGTGGTGAATGACCTGGCCGCCGCGGCCTGGGGCGAGTTCCAGGCCGGGGCCGGGCGCGGGGCCAGTGACCTGCTGGTGGTGTTCGTGGGCTCGGGCGTGGGCAGCGCCATCATCGCCAACGCCCGGCTGCTGGACGGCGCGGGCGGGGTGGCGGGAGAGCTGGGACACATCAAGGTGGTGCCCGGCGGGCGGCGCTGCGGCTGTGGCGAGCTGGGGTGCCTGGAGGCGTACGCGGGCGGCCACAACCTCATCGCCCAGACGCGCGAGCTGCTCGCGGCGGGGAGCTCCCCCAAGCTGGTGGAGCTGACGGGTGGGGACGCGGCGGTCATCACCCCGGCGACGCTGGAGCAGGCGGCGGAGGCGGGAGACGCCGCCGCGCATGAGGTGTACGCGCGGGCGGCGCAGTTCCTGGCGGTGGCGGTGGCCAACCAGGTGACGGTGCTCAACCCGGCGCGGCTCATCCTGGGCGGCGGCGTGCTGACCCACTGCCCCAGCCTGCGGCACCGCGTGATGGAGGGCGTGCAGGCCTGGGCGTCCCAGACGTCTCGCGAGGGGCTGCTCATCGCCGAGGCCGAGCTGGGTGACGACAGCGGTCTGATTGGCGCGGCGCTGCTGGCGGCGTAGGCGCCGGAGCGGCGCCCCTGCACGGTATGGTGCCGGTCTCCCTGTCGAGCGTCGTGGCTCAGGCGTGCGCCACCAGGCGCGCGCCCTTCAGGCCGACGTACTGGAGCGCGGCGAAGCCCGCGACGGCCACTGCCTGGAACACGGTGAAGGCGTAGCCCAGCGCGGTGGGCGCCACCCAGTCCGTGGTCAGCAGCAGGAGGCTGTCCACCGCCCACAGCACGTTGCAGCCCACGATTGCCCAGATGAGCGGCCGCGATACCACCGGGCGCACCGCGAGGAACAGCAGCAGGGCGGCGAAGGGCAGCAAGCTGAAGCCGGCGACGCTCAGCAGGCGCTCGTGCAGGCCCAGCAGCCCGGCCAGGGGGGCGGCGGCCAGGAACATCAGTGCGCCCGTGGCACCGGTGACGACACCATCCAGCATCAGGATACGGCCGAGCAGCGTCTTCGCGGAATTGATGGCGCTCATGTGCGGGTCCTCCAATGGGGTGGTCAGGAGCGGCGGCAACCCGTGCCGCCGTCTTGATGGACCTAAAGTGCGCTGGCCGCGTTCCGGTCTCAATTACGTGGGAGGTAATTGGAGGCACTACGCCGCGCTTCCTATGTTCCGGACATGATGACGCAGAGCCGCCCCGTGGGAGAGTTGCTGCGCGACTGGCGCCAGCGCCGGAGTCTCAGTCAGCTGGAACTGGCGCTGCGCGCGGAGGTGTCCGCCCGCCACGTCAGCTTCATGGAGACCGGACGCTCCAAGCCGAGCCGGGAGATGCTGCTCCATCTCTCCGAGGAGCTCGACATCCCCCTGCGTGAGCGCAACGCGCTGCTCATGGCGGGAGGCTTTGCCCCTGTCTACCCGGAGGGCAGACTGGACCAGCCCGCCCTCCAGTCCGCGCGTGAGGCGGTGGACATGGTGCTCAGCGGCCACGAGCCGTACCCGGCCCTGGCCGTGGACCGCTACTGGTCGCTGGTGGCCGCCAACCGCGCCGTGGGCCTGCTGCTGGAGGGCGTGTCGCCCGAGCTGCTCGAGCCCCCGGTGAATGTGCTGCGCCTCAGTCTGCACCCCCAGGGGCTGGCCCCGCACATCGCCAACCTCGCGCAGTGGCGGGGCCATGTCCTCGGCCGGCTCCACCGGCAGGTGGACATCACCGCCGACCCGAAGCTCGCCGCGCTCCACGAGGAGCTGCGCGCCATGCCCGCCCCCGGCGGAGGCGTGTGGTCCAAGGCGAGCGCGCACGCGGAGCCCCTGGGCGTCGTCGTCCCCCTGCGCCTGGACACGCGCTTCGGGCAGCTGTCCCTCTTCAGCACCACGACGGTGTTCGGCACGCCGGTGGACGTCACCCTGGCCGAGCTGGCGATTGAGTCCTTCTTCCCCGCGGACCGGCCCACCGCCGAGCTGCTGCGGCGCATCGCCTCCGAGGGACAGCCCGCGGACGCGTGAGCGCGGCCCCCTGAAATGAAAAGACCCCGCCCCGGCGCCCTTGAGAGGCCGGAGCGGGGTGTGGACAGCACCGCGGACTACAGCGTGGGGTTGCCCATCGTGTAGTTGCAGTAGGCGCTGTTGCCGCACGTGGTGCCGACGCTGGTGTACCAGGCCGTCTTGCGGGTGCCGTACTGGCGGTTGTCCGCGTGGACGTGGGCGCCGGTGGAGTTACCGGTGGAGCCCACGAGGCCCAGCGCGCAGCGGTCGCACGTCTTGGAGCCGGACGACACGTTGGCGTTCAGGTGCAGCTGGCGGAAGTCCCAGCCGCTGCCACCCGTTACGACGTAGTAGTTGCCCGCGCCACCGTTGCAGGTGGTGCCGCCGCTGCAGTTGGCCGCACAGCCGCCGTAGTAGGCGTAGTAGCGGCTGACGTTGATCATGCCGCGGTGGTTCCACTCGCTGCACGAGCCATTGCTCATGTCGAGCGCGTTGTGGGAGCTGCCCGAGCACGAGTAGTAGGTGGTGGAACCCACGCGCGCGGCGGTGTCACAGATGGGGCCCACGGCCGTGGCGGCGGTCACCGTGGTGGCCCAGCCGGCCGCCACGAGGGCCATGACGGCCATCGTCAACTTCATCGTCTTCATGAGGACTTCCTTCGTTGGGGGTTACGCTGCTGCACTGCGTACTGCGGTGAGGCAGGGGTCACCTCCGCAGCCGCTGCTTCTCTCGCAGCAGCAGCTCCCACTCCTGGAGGTTGAGGCTCAGGGCGGACAACCACGCTTCGATTTCAGGGTCCATGGCGCGGTCCACGCCGCGCAGCGACTCCAGCACGGGCCGCGCGCCGGACATGCCCAGCCGCGCAATGCCCTGGAGCGCCGCCTTGCGCACCGCCGGATTCGTATCCGACTTGTAGAGGTCCACCAGCGAGCGCAGCGCGCCCTCGGACGCCGCGCCCGGCACGCCGCCCAGCGCCGTGGCCGCCGACGCGCGCAGCGTCGGGTCCTCCGCGCGGAGCTGCTTCGTCACCTGCTCCACGGCCGCGGGGCCCACGGCCTCCATGGAGACCTCGCCCAGCAGCTTCGCCGCCACCGCCGGGTCCTCCGCCGCGGCCGCCGCCGCCACCGCCGCCTCGGACACCTTGCGGTCATGGCCGCTATAGACTTCCAGGCTCTCCGCGACGAGGTTGTCCGCCACCGCCGCGCGCACCTCGGGAGACGAGTCCCGCACCAGCTGGTCGTACGTCACCACGCCGCCGTTCTTCTCCATGAACTCCACCGAGGGAGTGGAGCGCAGCGCACGCACGGCCGCGGCACGGACGGACGGGTCCGAGTCTCCGCTGGCCCGCGCCAGCAGCGGCTGCACCAGCGTGGGGTTCTCCGCGTTGCTGGCCTTGGTGGACAGCGCGGCGCCCAGCGCCTCCAGCACGGCCGGGTCCTTCTCACGCGCCAGGGCCGCCAGGAGCGACTCCGCCGGCATGGCGAGCGCGGCCTCCTTGAGGCGCAGCTTCACGTAGCGCTGGAGGGCCGGCGAGCCGCCCTTCAGTGCGGCGCGCACGTCGTCCAGCATGCCCTCCACCGTGCAGGTGGCCGGCTTCAGCGTCGTCGCCTGCGGGCCCGTGGCCAGGGCCGGGGCGGGGAGCAGCCAGAGCAGGGCGGACAGGAGCGCCGCGCGCTTCAGGAGCTTCATCGTCGTGGCGTGCATCAGTGCGGCGCTCCTTCCTCGACGAGGCACGCGTGGTGCTCCGCCTTGCCCAGCCAGATGCGGGCGAAGTCCACCGTGCCCGACGCGTAGAGGTCCCGGAACTCGGTGTAGTCCTGCAGGAAGCGCGGGTCCTTCGCGGCGAACTCCTGCAAGAGGGGCAGCGCGCCCGCGCCGGCCACGCGCACCGAGAAGCGGAAGAGGGCCCAGCGCACGCAGACGTCGTGCTCCTGGTCGAAGGCGGCGCGGTAGACCTCCAGCGCCTTGTCCGGTGAGCTGGTGACGCCCAGGCGGAAGGCGGCCATCTCCCGCACGTCGCGCTCGCGGTCCGTCTTCAGCGTGCGGGAGAGCTGCTCGAAGGAGTCCTCGCCGATGATGGGGTTGGAGTACGACGGCATCTCCAGCGCCAGCAGCCGCACGGCCATGTCGTCCGACTTGCCGCTGATGTCGAGCAGCTCCTTCCAGTAGGGCGCGTAGTTGCCGGTGCGCTCGAAGTCCTCCTTCATCACCCGGCCCATGGTGCGCGTGGCCACCCAGGCCACCGAGTCCACCGTCTCGTCCAGCGCCACGGCCTTGATTCGCTTGAGGTCCGCCGCGCCCATCCGCTTCTGCGTCTCCAGCGCGTCCAGCGCGGCGGAGCGGGCCTGGAGCGTGGCGCTCTTGTCCTCGCCCATCTTCATCAGCTGCCCGGAGACCTTCGCGTCGTGCACGGCGGGCGCGGCCTTCAGCGCCGTCATGTAGATGCCCAGCTCCGGGTGGCTGGTGCCCTTGGACCACTCCAGCACCTGGAGCGCGCGGCTCGGGTCATTGCCCACCAGCTCCGTGAGGCGCTGCTGGAGGTAGTCCGCGAGGTAGCGGTCCTTGTTGGCGATGGCCGCCAGCAGCGCCGCGCGGAACGTGTCCATGGACGCGGTCCGGTCGAACTCCTGGAGCCCGTCCCAGCAACCGGGGATGGGGATCTGCTCGTCCTTCGGCTTCCGCTCCTCGGGCGGCACCGTCCCGCTGGGGCTCGTCTCAGGACTGCCCGCCGCGCTCAGGGTGGCGGAGGAAGAGGGCTCCGCTGGAGTGCCGTCGTCAGGGGAGGAAGAGGTGCCCCGCGGCAGCAACAGCGCCACGGCCGCCGCGAGGAGCAGGACGCCCGCCATCGCGGTCCAACGAAGTTTTCTAGGAGTCATCGGTGAAATGGGTCAGCCGGTGAAAAGCCGCAAATTCTTGAATACTTGGAAACATGGGAAGATGGCAACGGCTTTGTTTCGGCCTGCGAAATCCGCCCGAGTGAGTCCGGCATGACCACCACGAGGCTGGAGCCCTGGTTCCAGCGGCATTCACCGCCCCCGCAACGACAAGAGCCCCGGCTGCCTGACGCAGGCACCCGGGGCCCCTGGGGTTTCAGCGCGCGAGGACTACGGCGCGAAGCGCAGGAACAGCAGGTCGGCCCTGCCGTCCTGCGGCAAGTAGGCCCGATCTCGCAGGCTGACGAGGTCGATGAACGCGCCCGGCAACAGCGTCGCGCCGTCGGGCGTGGCGCCTACGGAAATGACGTACAGGCTGGAGTCGATGACCCGAGACCAGCGGTGGGTCCCCGTGGAGGAGAAGCGGGCCACCAGCGTGTTGGAGCCTCCCGGATTCCCCATGAGGCTCCCGCCCAGGTCCACCGACCCGTAGGTCATGCCGAGCGCGGAGATGTTGCCCGCCGAGTCCGTGGCGATGTCGCTGAAGAAGTCATCCACGGTGCTGCCGTACCGCCGGGCCCACGTGTCGCCTCCCGAGGAGGTCAGCACGCCCAGGTACCCATCCATCGGGGCATACCCCGGGGCGCCCGGCGCGCTGGAGACGGTGCTGCCAGCGAAGGTGAAGGTGCCGTGGAAGGAGCCGCCGAAGGCCACGTGGCCCCCGGGCATGAGCGCGAGCGACATCTGGCTGGTACGTGCGCCATTGAGGGCGCGGGACCAGAGCAGCGTGCCTTCGGGGCTGTAGGCGGCGACGAACGGCGTCGAGTAGGAGGTGGCACCCAGACGGCCGGTGCCCGCCAGCCCGGTGACGAAGATGCGCCCGTCCGCGTTGGCGACCACGTCCTCGCCGAGGGTGCTGTCACTCCAGGGGTTGCTGGTGCCCGCGGGGACCGCCAGCGACCACAGGTGCTCTCCCTCCCACGAGTACTTCGCGAGGAACATGCCCTGCAGCGAGTAGGTCGGGTCCGACTCGAGCGGCGCGCCGCCCAGGTTCAGCTGGCCGGTGAAGCCACCGGTGACGATGAGGCTGCCATTGGCATCGGTGGTCACCGCGCTCCCCTGGGCGAAGACGTTCGCCCCGCCGGCCTCATTCGTCGGGACGAAGCCACGGGCCCACACGAAGGCGCCGCTCGGAGAGAACTTGGCGATGAAGGCGCCCCACGTCTCGTCATCCGGAGTCGCGGGCAGGGGGCCGGCGCCGAAGTCAGGGGCTCCCTGGTAGGTGCCCACCGCGAGGACGTTCCCCAGCGGGGTGAGGGTGAGGGCGTTGACGATGACGCTGGCGGCATTGTTGAACGGGACGTGGGCGCGAGACCACTGGTGCGTGCCGTCCGGGCCGTACTTCACCAGCGCGAAGTTGTGGGGCGAGGTGAAGGTGTCTCCACCGAAGTGGCCCTGTTCCTCGTACCTCGCGGCGACCACGAAGCTGCCGTCGGGGCCCACGGCCATGCTTCCATCCCACCACTGCTGCTTCGGGCCACCGCGCTGGAAGGCCTGGTCGAGGTCACCGCCCGTGCCCCGGCGCGTGCAGTAGAGCCGGGCCACGGTGACGGCCAGCTGCGGCATCAGGCCGCCCTGGCCCGACTCGGTGGCGAGGAAGTCCACGCCATTGCCGCCCGTGGGCACCAGCGCGAAGCTGTACGTTCCCGGCCCTGTGACTGCTGGCGTCACGTCGTATTCGACGAGGCTGCTGGTGGTGACGGCGCCCAGGTCCGCCAGGGCCTCCCCCGTCCGGGTGGGGCGGGTGTTCCACGTCAGCGACGAAGCACTCCAGTTCGTGGTGGTGCTGTAGATGGCCGGCCCGTCCGTGCTGCCATCGGTGGCATACAGCTGGAGTCGCACCTGGATGACCGGGCTGTTCCGGAGGTCGGTCGAGGAGAGGTTGAAGCGCAGATACGCCTCCATCCGCGGGTCCCCATCCACGAGCAGCTTGCTGACGCCTCCGTTCGCCGCATCCGGCTGCGCGGCGGCGACGTAGGTGTCCTCCAGTCCGCCCACGATGACGGTTTCATACGCGACGTCCTGCTCGCAGGTGTCCAGGGCCGCCGTCTGCTTCGCCGGTGCTTCCGTCGGCGACTCTCCGCGCTCTCCCGCCTCCTCCACTCCACCGCAGTGGGTCAACAACATCAGCCCCGCCATCCAACCCGCCCCTGCACGCACCCGCCGCCACGACTTCAGCCCTGACATTTCCCACTCCCTCATCGTTGCTTCTGCACCAGGGTTGCAATGTCTGCACTCAGCCGCGGTTGCCAGTGGGCAATGTATGGCTTTGGATAGTCCTGGTTGGCCTCCTGCCTGGTCCACGGGCTGGCGCGTGGGGACAGAAGGTGAACCGGCCGTCATATTGCAACGCACCTCCGGTGGCTCAAGAGTGTATAGATGGAATTCCAAGTAATCCTTGGAAGTGTTGCCCCCCTTTCCCCCGGAGCTTTCTTGAACCCCTCTTCCTCTCTTCGCGTCCACCCGGGTCGCGTCTGCGTGCTGGTGCTGGCGCTGCTGGCGCTCCTTCCTTCCGCTGCGACAGCCGCGGACCTCTACGTCAGCCCGAGTGGCTCCGACTCGAATTCCGGAACCTCCTCCTCGTCCCCGCTGAAGACGATTCAGGCCGCGCTGGACAAGGCGACGGCGGGCACGACGATTCACCTGGCCGCGGGCACCTACCGCGAGCGGCCGGTGACGAAGCGGGCGGGCACCGCGACGGCGCCCATCACCCTCAAGGGGCCAGAGACGGGCAAGGCCCGCTCGGGGCGCTACAAGGCGGTGCTGTTCGGCACGAGCCGCGTCTTCAACATCGACCACAGCCACTACGCGCTGGAGGGGTTCACGATTGATGGGCAGGAGAAGCTCGTCAACAAGACCTGGCCCACGAGCCTGTCAGGCGTGCGCCAGTTCAAGGACGACAACCAGACCCTCATCTCCGACGGGCGGCTCATCTACATCGGCTCGTCGGACTCGTCGCGGGACATCACCGGCGTGGTGATTCGCGACATGTTCGTCAACGGCGCGGGTGGCGAGTGCATCCGCATGCGCAACAACGCGGATGGGAACGAAGTCGCCCACTCGGTCATCCAGTGGTGCGGGATGTTCGCCAAGGACGACGGGGATGGCGACAAGTATCACAACGGCGAGGGCGTCTATATCGGCACCAGCCCCAAGTCGACCACCCAGCCGATGTATGCCAATGACCACAGCGCGTTCAATGACATCCACGACAACACGATTCACACGTTCGGCTCGGAGTGCCTCAACGTGAAGGAGAACGCGCACGGCAACACGTTCGCCAGGAACGACTGCCGCTACAACGACGAGCCGCTGGAGTTCCTCGGCAGCCTCGTCGAGCTGCGGGGCCACGACAACGTGCTGGACTCCAACGTCTTCTCCGGCAGCCGCAGCTACGTGCTCAAGCTCAAGTCGGACTCCGGCGCCTACGACAAGGGCGGCAACTCGGCCACCAACAACACCTTCCGCGAGGCGGTGGGCGCGTTCATCCGCAACGACCACAGCGCGTCGCAGGACACCTTCTGCGGCAATACGTTCGATTCCTCGGCTCCGATCCTGACGGGCAACTCCGTGGGCACTCCGACGGCGCCGTGCTCGGGTGGTGGGGACACGACGCCTCCCACGGCTCCGACGGGGTTGACGGCGACGGCGGCCTCCAGCAGCGAGGTCGACCTGTCCTGGAGCGCGAGCTCGGACAACGTCGGGGTGACGTCGTACGCGGTGCTCCGCGATGGCACGAGGGTGGCGACGGTCAGCGGGCGGACGTACCGCGACGGAGGCAGGGCGGCGAGCACCACCTACGCGTACCGGGTGTCGGCCAGCGACGCCGCGGGCAATGTGTCGGCGCCGTCCGCGACGGTGAGCGTGACGACGCTCGCGACGACGGGCCCGGCCCTCATCAGCGAGTCCTTCGACAGCTCGGCGGGCGGGATGACTGTCGTGCGGGGCGGCACCTGGGGCGTCAGCGGCGGGCGCTATGTGCTGTCCTCGCCAGCGGCGGGCACGGTGGCGCAGGGCAACGGCAACCTGGCCGTGCACGCCACGTCCGTGTCGGGCGACTTCACGCTCACCACCACCGCGAGGTCGACGGGAACCAGCGGCACCTTCGACGACTTCTCGGTGGTGTTCGGCTACGTGGACACGGCGAACTACTACTTCGCGAGCTTCAACGAGGGGAATGACGCCAACACCCATGGCCTCTTCCGCGTCCAGGCCGGCGCCATCACCCAGGTTGCCGACTTCACCAGCGTCATCAGCACCGGGGTGGATTACTCCATCCAGGTGCAGCGCACCGGGGCCACGCTTCGCGTGTCGCGGGACGGCGTGCTGGCCGCCGAGGTGGTGGACTCGACGTTCACCTTCGGGAAGGTGGGCTATGGCAGCCGCAACGACGCGGCGTCGTTCGACAACCTCCGCGTCACCGTTGCCAGCGCGGACACGTCGGCGCCCTCGGCCCCGACGGGGTTGAGCGCCACGGCCGCCTCCAGCACCGAGGTCGACCTGACCTGGAATGCGAGCTCCGACAACGTCGGGGTGACAGCGTACGTGGTGTCCCGGGGAAGCACGCCCGTGTGCACGGTGTCCGCGCTGTCGTGCAGCGACACGGGGCTGAGCCCGGCGACGACGTACAGCTACTCCGTCCGGGCCCGCGACGCGGCCGGCAACGTGTCAACCGCGAGCAGCACGGGGAGCGTGACGACTCCGGCGGGCGGCGGCTCGACGCTGCTGGCGGATGACTTCGCGTCGTATTCGAGCTTCCCGGCGGGAGGCTGGACGAATGTCACCGGCAACGGAAGCTGGGCCATCGTCACGGATGGCACGTCGGCGGCCCGGCAGCAGTCCTCCACGTCCGCGACCTACCTCGTCACGGCGGGCCAGCCGACGTGGGCCAGCTACACTTTCTCGGCCCGGATGAAGACCGGCTCGACGAGCGTCCGCAACGGGCTCGTCGCCCGATATGTGGACGGGAACAACTACTACTTCCTCCTGCTCCACAACGGGAACGTGGTGCTGAACAAGAAGGTCGCCGGCTCCACGGTGACGCTGCAGTCGGTGCCCTTCACCGCGAGCACGTCGGCGTTCCACACGCTCTCCCTGGTGGTTCAGGGCACGTCACTCCAGGGCTACGTGGACGGGGTGCTCCGCGTGCAGGGCTCGGACACGAGCCTGACGGCGGGGAAGGTGGGCTTCTATGCGAATGGAGTCGCCACCTTCGACGATGTGCTCGTGACGGCTCCGTGAGGGCTTCAACTCCACGCCGGAGCAAGGAGGGCCGCTGATGTGCGCGGATTGAATTTCTCCGCCCCGACGGAACTCTTGCCCGGGTCCGGACGACAATCGGACATCACGAAGAGGGGGAACACATGTCGGTCTTCAATCGCATTCCCGCGCCAGCCAATGCCGCGCTCCAGGTGGCCGAGGCGCTTCGCCGTCAGGCCCAGGCCCAGGCTCAGGCCCAGGCCCAGGCTCAGGCTCAAGCTCAAGCCCAGGCCCAGGCGCAGCAGAAGGCCTCCGGCGGGCAGCAGGCCGGTGGTGGCGCGGGTGGAATGGCGAGTCGGGCCGGAAGCTCCTTCGAGGCACAGCCGCTCTCCAGGAAGCTGGACCTCTCGGGCGAGGGGACCCAGCAGGTCGCGTACTTCCAGCCGCTGGAAACCACCCAGGAGTCGGAGGAGGCCGCCCCCCTGACGCCGCTGGAGCCCCAAAGGACGCCCGTGGGCATCTCCGTGGGTGAGGTGTCGCACCAGGAAGGCACCGTCTACAGCGACAACGTCCCCGCGGTGCTGGCGGGCACGATTCCCGGCGCCAACTACTGCGCGTCCACCGCGTTCGCCGGCATCGCCGAGTCGGTTCCGGGCTGGGCCAGCGAGGCGGGCATCCACGCCGTGCTCGACGAGCACGGCACGGGCTCGTCGATTGCCATCTGGGACCAGATTTCCGCCGACCCCTCCTTTGGCGAGAGGAACCCGACCACCGGGCAGCGCCCGGGGCTGACTCCCGCGTCGGGGCAGATTCGCGAGGTGGAGCTGCCAGACGGACAGCCGATGCCCGTCGAGCTGACGGTGGGCGACGAGACGCTGCGCTTCCAGGCCGTCGAGGTGGAGATTCGCAACGACGTGGACACGCTGGTGCCGGAGACCGCGACCTCCACGCTTGAGTCCCTGGAGGACATGGAAGTGGGAGAGGTGCGCGCGGTGATGATGCGCCCCATCAACTTCGACGGCACCTCGGCGCCGACGGAGGTGGGGCACTGGGTGCTCGTCGAGAAGACGGGCGAGGACAGCTACCGGCTCACCCAGTCGGCACCGGAGGACTGGGCGCTGCTCGGTGGAAGCGGAGGCACGCCCGACGGCGGGCGGTACGTGCACGAGTTCACCGGCGACACCGCGCTTCAGGACGTCAGCAGCTATATCCATGCCGAGGCGCAGTACTCCGCGAAGAACGCGGGCATGTACGCCGTCGTCGTCCTCGAGCCGGTGGTTTCCGAGTAGGGACACCGGGCCCTGGCTCGGTCCGGTGGCAGGGGCCCGAGCCAGGTGTTCACCGCTTCACGTCAGAGCGCCCTGCCGCGAGCCTGGAGCCGGCCGCGGCGGGGCGCCTGTCTGCTCACTGCTCCTGCACGTTGCTCCAGGCCGCATCACCCGTCACCCACTGTGTCACCCAGGTGTTGAGCGTCACGCCGGTGGTGCTGGTGATGGTGTTGAGCCCGCTCAGGAAGGTGTGCTGCGTCCCCACCTTCAGGAAGTACTTCGCGTTGGCCCGTCCGTCGTACGACGACGTGAGCAGCTGGAGCGTCAGTGTCCGGTATGTCGCGGCGGGATACCCGAAGAAGGCGCGCAACACGTTGTCCTGGTCCCACGCGAGCAGTCCGAACCGCGTGTCCGGATACGTGTCCGCCAGATACGCGGGGAACTTCGTGAAGTCCGTGGTGCAGTCGGTGCACGCGGCTGGAATCGACACGCCCCAGTTGGTGAGCCACGTGTTGAGGAGCGGGCCGGCGGGCGTAATCATCTGCCCCGAGTCGGCGAGCACATGCACCTCCGCGCTCGGGAACGCGGCGATGACCCGCTCGTAGTTGAGCTGTGCGCCGAACGCGCCCGCGCTGCTGCCGGCGAGGAACACGCGCTGCGTGGTGGGGAAGGTGGCGGCCAGCCGGGGGAGCCAGGCCTGCACGTTGGCGGCACCCTTGTGGTGCACCTGGTTGGCCCCGTAGGTCTGGACCGCGTTGCCCCCGTGGACGTCGCCCGTGCAGTAGGGGACGAAGATGAAGGACATGTCCTGGAAGGGGTTGGCCTCCTGGACCCGGTTGAACATGTAGAGGTTCCGGCTGCCTTCGGTCTGGAACTGGGCGGCCTGGTAGCCCGTGCTCAGGTAGCTCGCGCTCGGCCGCGTGAAGCAGGTCAGCTCGTCCCAGCAGGCGCCTCCGCCCTGCATGAAGATGTAGAGGTCCGTGCTCGCGTTGGTCGGGTTGATGCCGATGCCCGTCTGCGCGCCGTTGCCACACGCCGTGCCGGCGACGTCCACCCAGGTCCAGACCTCGGGGTCCGCGACGATGGCCAGCCCACCGTCGGGGTCGGCCGTCCCGGCGTCGAAGCCCGCGTCGGCATTGCCGCCGGGCGTGCCCGCATCGATGCACTCGGGGTTGAGCTCGCGGTCGCACGTGTCGTCGTCGTCGTCACCGCACGCGGCGAACCAGAGCGGAACCGAGGCGAAGAACAGCGTCAGGAGGAGCTTGCGCATGGTGCGAAAGTGTCCCCGTGCCTGGGAGGGCCGGCAATCACCCCATGACCGCGCACCCGGCGGGCCGTGGACTTCTGCACGCTCCATCGGCCCGGCGGACGCTTCCGTCAGGCCCGCGCGTACTTCTTCCGCAGCTCGACCTTGATGACCTTGCCCGAGGGCGTGCGCGGCAGGGACTCCACCACGTGGAAGATGCGGGGCGCCTTGTACTTCGCCAGGCGGGCCTCGCAGTGGGCTCGGAAGCTGGCCTCGTCGAAGGCCGTCCCCGGCTTCAGGACGAGGAGGGCGGCGACCGTCTCTCCCCAGTCCGGGTGCGGAATGCCGATGACCGCCGACTCGGTGAGGGTCGGGTGGCTGGCGAGCGCGTCTTCGACTTCCTTCGAGTACACATTCTCTCCGCCGGTGATGATCATGTCCTTCAGCCGGTCGACGATGAACAGGTAGCCGTCCTCGTCGATGCGGGCCACGTCGCCCGTGCGGTACCAGCCGTCATGGAACGCGGCGGCGGTGGCCTCCGGGTCCCGGTGGTAGCCGAGCATCATCGACTGGCACCGCATCCAGATTTCGCCCACCTCGCCCGGCTTCGCCTCCGTCCCGGCGTCGCGCATCACCTTCACGTCGCAGCCGCTGACGGCATACCGGCCGATGGAGCCCGCCTTGGCGACCTGCTCCTCCGGCCGCAGCAGCGTGCCCGTGGGGCCCGTCTCCGTCATGCCGAAAATCTGGAAGAAGCGCTCGGTGCGGTAGCGCTTCGCGAGCAGGCGCGAGGTGTCCGCGTCGATGGGGCCGCCGCCGTACAGGAAGGTCCGCACGCTGGTGAGGTCGTAGCGGTCGAAGTCCGGCACCACGCGCAGCGGCATCAGGAAGGCCACCGGCGCGCCGAAGAACAGCGTGCACCGCTCGCGCTGAATCGTCTCCAGCATGCCGAGCGGGTGGTACTCCGGCATCATCACCACCGTGGCGCCCACGTAGAGGCTGCCGAGCAGCAGGTTGTTGAGCGGGAAGCTGTGCCACACCGGCATCGCCAGCAGGACGCGGTCGGTGGAGTCCAGCCCATAGGCCAGGCTGCTGCCGATGCCCGCGAAGAGGACGTTGGCGTGCGAGTGCAGACACCCCTTGGGCAGCCCCGTCGTGCCCGACGTGTAGAGAATCTCCGCGACGTCGCCGGGGGTGGGGGCCTTGAAGGGGCCTCGGGTGGTGGGGCTGGACGCGCCCTCGCCGAACAGCGTCAACCCGTCGAGGGTGTCATCGCCGCCGAGCAGCAGGACGCGGCACTGCGCGCGGCTGCTGTCGGGTACGCCCGCGGCCAGGTATCACTTCACCTCTTCGGAGAGGGCGCGCTCGATGAGCGCCTGCATCGGGGTGTGGGCCGGCAGCGTGCCGAACGTCTGCCCGTGGGCGCCGCCCAGGCGCGACTCGCAGAAGGCGTCCGACACCTGCGTGTTGCCCGCGCGGATGAGCAGGGACGCCTGCAGGGCCAGCGCGAGCCCCTCGACGATGAAGCGCGCGCGCGTCTCCAGCGCGTCCGGGTTGGCCAGCTCCCTGCCCAGGCGGGCCGTCGCCGCGTCGTACGCGGCATGTCCGCCCTGCGCCGCGAGCAGCTCCGCGAAGAGGGCCTCGCGGCTGGCCGGCTCGCGCGAGGCCGCGCGCAGCACGTCCAGGCATTGGATGTTGCCGCTGCCCTCCCAGATGGAGTTGAGCGGCGCCTGCCGGTACAGGCGCGGCAGGATGGACTCCTCGACGTAGCCCGCGCCCCCCAGGCACTCCTGCGCCTCGTTGATGAAGACGGGCGTGCGCTTGCACACCCAGTACTTGCCCACGGCGGTGGCGATGCGGCCGAAGGCGGCCTCCTTCGCGTCCCGCCCGCTCGCGTCCACCGCCCGCGACACGCGCGCGGTGAGCGTCAGGTGCGCCTCCGACTCCAGCGCCAGGTCGGCGAGGACGTTGCGCATCAGCGGCTGGTCGGCGAGCCGCTTGCCGAACGCGGTGCGGTGCCGGGTGTGGTGCAGGGCCTGCACCAGCGCCTGCCGCATCTGCCCGCTGGAGCCAATCATGCAGTCCTGGCGCGTCATGGAGACCATCTCCAGGATGGTGGGCACGCCCCGGCCCTCCTCACCCACCATCCACGCGAAGGCGCCGTGCAGCTCCACCTCGGAGGAGGCGTTGCTCCAGTCGCCCAGCTTGTCCTTGAGCCGCTGAATGCGGATGGCGTTCAGCTCGCCGTCCGGCGTGAAGCGCGGCATCAGGAAGCACGACAGCCCGCCCTCGGCCTGCGCGAGCACCAGGAACGCGTCGCTCATGGGCGCGGAGAAGAACCACTTGTGGCCCACCAGCGCGTAGGCCTGCCCCGGCCCGCGCGCCGTCCCCAGCCGCTGCGCGCGCGTGGTGTTGGAGCGCACGTCCGAGCCGCCCTGCTTCTCCGTCATGCCCATGCCGACGGTGGCGCCCGTCTTCTGCGACGCGGGGATGAAGCGGCTGTCGTAGGTGGCCGAGCTCACGCGCGGCAGCCACTCGCGCGCCAGCTCCGGCTGGTGGCGCAGCGCGGGCACGCACGCGTATGTCATGGTGAGCGGGCAGCTCGTCCCCTGGTCGGCCTGGTTGTGCAGGTAGAAGAGGGCCATGCGGGCCACGTGGGCGCCGGGCTTCTCCTCGTTGCGCCAGGCGAAGCCGGACACCCCGTGGGCCATGCCCAGCTCCATCAGCCGGTGGTAGGCGGGATGGAACTCCACCTCGTCGCGGCGGTGGCCATAGCGGTCGAACGGGCGGAACTTCGGCTTGTTCTCGTTGGCCAGCACCGCCAGCTGCACCATCTCCCCGCCCACCACGGGGCCGTACTTCGCCAGGTCCGCCTCCGCCCAGCCGCCGCCCTCGCGGGCCACCACTTCGCGGAGCACGGTGTCGCTCTTCCAGGCGTCGAGGACGAGCGGCGGAGGCTGGTTGGTGACCTCGTGGGTGACGAAGCCGGCGGCGATGGGGTTGCGTTCAGTCATGGTGGCGGTCCTCCCGCGGGCCCGGGGCCCAGGCTCCCCTGGCTTACCGTGAACGGCCGCACCAGACCACTCGCGCCGGGTGGGGTCCGCGCCGCGAGGGGCCGCCACCTTGGGCCCTTCCGGGCAGGAAGGAAAAGCACGCACCGCACCGAAATTCGCGGGGTTCTCCGCAACCAGTCCTCACGGTGCGTGTTGATGCCATGGGCGCGCCGTGAGGGCGCCCATCACCCGTCAGTCATTCACTGGCGGGCCCGGACCAAGGAGCCGTCTGCGTGAGCAAGCCGAGCGTGTGGATGCGGTGGTGTGCCCCCGTCGTGCTGGGGCTGGGACTGCTGGCCATGGGGTGCGGGGCCGAGCCCGAGCCCGGGACGGCTCCCCCGGAGCAGGGGAGCGTCGAGCAGGGCGTGAGCACCTGCGCCGGTCCTACGGGCGCAGTCTGTCGCTTCGTCACGCCCACGGAGGTGGGGACGCCCGGCTCGGGGGACTACCTGGACCCGCACGTCGTCATCCGTCCCCAGGTTCCGACGAAGGCGGAGCTGGTCATCTTCCTGCCCGGCACGGGCGGCAGGCCCCAGAACAACCTGAGCGGCAACTACGCCGACGCCGACCACAGCCTCTATGCCAGCGCCAGCTCCAAGGGCTACCGCGTCATCGGCCTCACGTACCAGAACTCGCCCTCGCTCAACTCGCTCTGCGGCAATGACGATGCCTGCTACCTCGCCACCCGCCGCACCCTCATCACCGGCGACGTCCAGCCCGGCAGCGCGGTGACGACCATGGACAAGGGGGACGCCATCATCCCCCGGCTCGTCCGGCTGCTCGTGTACCTGCGTGACACGGGGGACCCGTCCGGAGGCTGGGGCAGCTTCCTGATGAATCCCTCCTGCACCGTGCTCTGCCGCCTCAACCCGGCGAAGCTCATCGTCTCCGGGCACTCGCAGGGAGGTGGCCACGCGGGCGTCATCGGCAAGGACTACTCCGTGCGCCGTGTCGTCATGCTCGCCTCGCCGTGCGACGCGGTCAGCGTCCTGGGGCCCGTGGCGAGCTGGAGCCTGCCGCCTTTCACCACCGCCCCCGGCGCCGACACGTACCGTGGCCTGGTGGCGCGCGGGCAGACCGCCAGCGGCTACGTCACGGACATCTGCGACTCGGAGGCCGTGAAGTACTGGGCGTCGGACCGGATGAATGCGCAGTGGAGCCGCATCACCAGCTCCACCGGCCTGTGCCCCACGGACCCGCACGCCTGCGTGGTGAGGGATGCGCAGTTCTTCACCCAGTGGCAGGCGCTGTGGCCGTAGGGCCGGAGCAGGCCCTACCCCGGCGCGGGTGAGACGCCCGGAAGGTGCTGGCGGCGCGGCCACACCTCGGCCCGAGGTGGACGTGCCGCGCACCGTCACCAGATTGGTCGAGGAGGACTGCCCATGAACGACCAACCCCCCGCCCGGCTCCCGGCGAGCGCGCCACCGCCCGCCGGGTCGCCCGCGTCAGCCGCGCCGCCCTGGCATGCCCTGCCTCCCGAGGCCGTGCTGTCACGGATGGGCAGTGACGCGAAGGGGCTGACGGAGGAGCAGGCGAGCGAGAGGCTGGCGCGTCACGGGCCCAACGTCATCGAGCGCCAGAAAGGAGAGGGGCCGCTCAAGCTGCTCTGGCGGCAGGTGAACAGCCCCTTCATCTGGGTGCTCATCGCCTCCTCCGTGCTGGCCATCGCCATGGGGAAGGTGACGGACGGCCTCGTGGTGGCCGCCGTGGTGGTGCTCAACACGCTCATCGGCTTCGTGCAGGAGTACCGCGCGGGCAAGGCCATCGAGGCGCTCAGCCTCATGGTTCCGGAGAACGCCACCGTGGTGCGCGGGGGACGGAAGGAGTCGGTGCCCGCGGCGCGGCTGGTGCCCGGGGACGTGGTGGAGCTGGCCTCGGGCGACAAGGTGCCCGCGGACATGCGGCTGCTCTCCTCGCGCAACCTCCAGGTGGAGGAGGCCGCGCTCACGGGTGAGTCCGTGCCGGCGCAGAAGCACGTGCCGGAGGTGGAGGAGCGGGCCGAGCTGGGGGACAGGACGAGCCTCGTCTTCGGAGGCACGCTGGTGACGTCGGGCACGGCCTCGGCGGTGGTGGTGGCCACCGGCCACGCCACCGAGCTGGGCCGCATCTCCACGCTGCTCAGCCAGGCCACGGACCTCCAGACGCCGCTGACGAAGGCGCTGGCCGTCATCGGCAAGTACATCACCGTGGGCATCCTCGTCGTGTCCGCCGTGCTGCTGGGCGTGGGGCTGTGGCGCGGCTACGAGCTCAGCGAGGCCGTGGTGGTGGCCATTACCCTGGCGGTGGCGGCGATTCCGGAGGGCCTGCCCGCCATCGTCACCATCGCCCTGGCCATCGGCGTGCAGCGCATGGCGGCCCGGCGCGCCGTCATCCGCAAGCTGCCGGCGGTGGAGACGCTGGGGAGCACCACCGTCATCTGCTCGGACAAGACGGGCACCCTCACGCGCAATGAGATGACGGTGCAGGCGCTGTGGACACCGTCGGGCCGCTGCTCCCTCAGCGGCGTGGGCTATGCGCCCACCGGTGAGCTGCGGCGCGACGGGCAGCCCGTGGGCGCGGTGCCCGAGGAGGTGCGCGAGCTGCTGCTGGCCGGCGCGCTGTGCAACGACGCCGCGCTCCAGGGCCGGGGCGAGCGGTGGGAGATGACGGGCGACCCCACGGAGGGCGCGCTGGTGGTGGCGGCGGAGAAGGTGGGCCTGCGCGTGGATGAGGCCCGCGCGAAGCACCCTCGGCTGGACGCCATCCCCTTCGAGTCCGAGCACCAGTTCATGGCCACCCTGCACGACGACGGCCAGGGACGCCGGCGCATCCTCGTCAAGGGCGCGCCGGAGGTGGTCCTTCGCCGCTGCGCGCCGCATGACGGCGCCACGCCGGAGGCGGTGCTGGAGGAGGTGGAGCGCCTCGCGAGGCAGGGCATGCGCGTGCTGGCGGTGGCGGTCCGGGACGTGCCCGCCTCGCACCCCGGCATCTCCGACGAGGAGGTGGCCAGCGGCCTGCGGCTGCTGGGCCTGGAGGGGATGATTGACCCGCCGCGCGAGGAGGCCATCGCCGCGGTGCGGGCGTGCCATGAGGCCGGCATCATCGTGAAGATGATTACCGGCGACCACCCCGCGACGGCGGAGGCCATCGGCGCGCAGCTCGGGCTCCAGGAGGCGGGCAAGCCGGGCATCACCGGCGCGCGGCTCGCCACCGTCGATGACGCCCGGTTGCCGGAGGTGGCCGAGAGCACCCACGTCTTCGCGCGCGTGGCGCCCGAGCACAAGCTGCGGCTGGTGCGGGCGCTCCAGGCGCGGCGGCACGTGGTGGCCATGACGGGGGACGGGGTGAACGACGCGCCCGCGCTCAAGCAGGCCAACATCGGCGTGGCCATGGGAATCACCGGCACGGCGGTGTCCAAGGAGGCGGCGGACATCGTGCTGACGGACGACAACTTCGCCTCCATCGCCGCGGCGGTGGAGGAGGGGCGGCGCGTCTACGACAACCTCATCAAGTCCCTGGCCTTCGTGCTGCCCACCAACCTGGGGCTGGCGCTCATCCTCATGTTCGGCGTGGCCTTCTTCCCCATCCAGGACTTCGGCGGGGACCCGGTGCCGCTGATGGCCATGCTCCCCACGCAGCTCTTGTGGATCAACCTGGTGGCCACCGTGTCGCTGGCGCTGCCGCTGGCCTTCGAGGCGAAGGAGGCGGACGTCATGCGCCGGGCACCGAGAGACCCGGACGCCCCGGTGCTCAGCCGCTTCGTGCTGATGCGCACCGGCCTGGTGGCGCTGCTGATGGCCGCGGGCGCCATCGGCCTGTTCCTCTGGGAGTACCGGCGGGAGCTGCCGCGCGTGGGCCACGGGGTGGCGCTCGCCGAGGCCCAGACGATGGCCGTCAACACCGTCATCAGCTTCCAGATTTTCTACCTGCTGATGTGCCGCACGCTCACCGGCTCGCTGCGGAAGGTGGGCATCTTCAGCAACCGCACCATCTTCGTGGGCATCGGCGCGCTGGTGTGCCTCCAGCTGGCCTTCATGTACGTGCCCTTCATGCAGCGGGTGTTCGACACCGCGCCGCTGAGCCCGGAGTCCGTGGGCCTGTCCGTGCTGCTGGGCGCGGTGGTGCTGCCGGTGGTGGGACTGGAGAAGTGGCTGCTCCAGCGCCGCGGCTACTCGGTGGTGAAGCAGGTGCACCGCGACCACGACAAGGAGGAGCCGCCGCGTCCCGGGCACCGCGAGCGCCTGCCCGCGTGACGCCGGGTGGGGGACTTCAGGGCCGGGGCTCGCGGGCGGCGGCGTCCGGGAGCGTCCAGTCCTCCGGCGAGTAGACGATGTGGCAGCGGTCCAGCTTCGGGCCGCAGGCGCGGTCCAGGTCCCCGCGCGTGGCGCAGCCGGGCCGCTCCTCGCAGGTGTCCGGCAGGAAGGCCCAGACGAACTGGAGCACGTTGCCGCCCCGGCCCTCCGGCAGCGCGGCGAGGAAGTCGTCGCGGTACGTCTCGAAGAGGCGGGACAGGTGGACGGTGTCCCCGTCCAGCTCCACGTTGCGCTTGTCGCCCACGAAGCGGCGGCCGGCGTCGTTGAGCTGGGCGTCCAGGTACTCCGGCTGGAAGTGGGCGCCGTCCAGCCGGGGCCCGCCGCGCGCGGCCTGGAAGAGGGCGAAGTGGATGCGCGGGTCGGCGAACTCCGTGCGCAGCACGCGGTTCTCCAGCGCCCACAGCGTCAGCCGCTCGCCGCCCACGGGCCAGGCGCGGCCCCAGAAGAAGCGCCCCAGCCAGGGCTGCCGGACGTTCTCCAGGTAGGGGTAGCCGTCCACCACCTGCTGGAGGACGAGCGCGTTGTAGGTGTTGAGCCAGTAGGCGAGCGCGTCCTCCGAGGTGGGGAAGACGTCCGGCCGGTTGTGGGGCGAGAAGGAGGCCAGCGACTGGACGAAGCCGTCCAGCGCCTGACGCTCCCGCCCCACGGAGGCGAAGTCCACATCCCCGTCCGAGCGCACATGCCGGAGCACCTGCGCGTACTGGTGGTAGTGGAAGGGCTCCGACGCCGAGGGCACCCGGGCGGGCAGCAGCCCCTGCACGTGCAGCGCCGCGGTGGCGACCCCCAGGGCCGTCACGACGAAGAGCAGCGCGGGCACCCGGTAGCGGCGCAGGGGGGAGGGGGGAGCGTCCACGGCGGCCCATCATAGACCAGGGCTCACGGACGCCGCCTCACCCCGCCGGGCACCCAGGCTGCAAGGCATGCAGCAGACCCCCGGTGAACCGCGGCGCGGCGGGGCTCACCCCGCGTGAGGGCCGTGAAGCTGTTTCAATCGGCGAAGCCGCTTGGAAGCCAGGAGCGCCGCTATACTTGGCGCGTCATGGAGCCTACGCCCGACGTCATTCGTCACTTCCATCCGGTGCTCCCCTCGCGCTCGCTCGGCAAGAAGCCGGTGCGTGTGGAGGTGGCCGGTCGCGCCTATGCCCTCTTCCGCGAAGCCTCGGGCCAGCCCGCCGCGCTCGCGGACGCCTGCCCCCACCGCTTCGCGCCGCTGTCGAAGGGGCGGGTGCGCGCGGACGGGCGGCTCCAGTGCCCGTACCACGGCTGGCGCTTCGACGCGCAGGGGCAGGGCGCCAACCCCAGCCAGCCGGACCTGCGCCACTGCGACGTGCGCAGCTTCCAGGTGGTGGAGCGCCACGGCTACCTCTGGCTGGCCGAGCGGGACACCCCGGTGTCCGCCATGCCGGACCTGGAGGCCGGCGAGTACGTCTACGGCGGGGCCTTCTCCACGCTCTTCGAGGCGCCGCTGCACGTGTCGCTCGACAACTTCAGCGAGGACGAGCACACGCCCTACGTCCACACCCGCCTGGGCTGGGACGACCCGCGCGCGGACCAGGTGGAGTTCGAGGCGAAGAACTTCGATGACCGCACCGAGGTGAACTACCGCGCGCCGCAGCGGGCCGCGCCCCTCATCCGGATGCTGGGCGTGCTCGACGGCGACTTCTTCCAGAACAGCTGGGTGACGCGCTTCGACCCGGTGCGCAGCCAGTACACCGTGAGCTGGGTGTCGCCGTCCGGCAAGTCACGGCCCTTCATCACCCGCGCCAACATCTTCTTCGTGCCAGAGACGGCGACCACCACGCGCCTGCACGTCTTCTCGTTCCTCAAGTGCGTGGTGCCGGCGATGCGCCCGCTGCTGCCGCTGGCGGCGCGCGTGGCCGCGGCGCTGACGTGGTGGGAGGTGCGGGACGACGCGCGCTTCATTCCCACCGTGGCGGACACGCCCTACAGCCACAAGGGCATGCGCCTGGACAAGTACGACAAGCCGCTCGTCCATCAGCGCAAGCTCATGGAGCGCATCTACTACCGGGTGGGCGCGAGCGCGGTCCCCGCTCCGGTGCCGCTCGCGCGAGAGGCCTCCGGCGGCTGAAAGGCCGGGCCCGTCCACACGGGTATCGCGGCCTCAGTGAATGGAGGGCGCGGGGTCGTGGTAGGGCGTCGCCGTGCCGCCCACTCCGGCGCGCGTCTCCCACGCGTTGCAGCCGCTGTCGCCCGAGACTTCGAGCTCGAACCTGGAGAGCTCGGGTTGCATGCAGCGGCTCTTCTCGTCACTGCCCGGCTGGGGATGGTGGCTGCCGAAGTACTTGCAGCCCTTGCAGTTGCCCCACTGTCCGTCCGCCATGACCGTCCTCCTCGGAAAAGGGTGGAGTGCCTCCTTCCGAGGGTGGGGCCGGTGGTGGGCGCTCACAAGCGCCGCTCGCCACCCGCGCTCCAGGGCAGACGGCCCGGCGCCCGGGAATGGGGCGCCGGGTCCGTGAAACCCGGCTACTGCTGGGGCGCCGGCTGCGGCTGGGCGGGCTGCTCCGGCTGCGGAGCGGCGCCTTCCGTCGGCTGCGTGGCGCCGCCCTCCAGCCGCGGCGCGTCCTCCGCCGGCAGCGCCTGGAGGTGCGGCGGCACCGCGTTGTCGTCCTTCAGGTCCGAGTCCAGCGCCCGGGCCTCGAAGGCGCCCACGGAGCGCAGCAGGCGCAGCGCGGCGACGGCGGCCTGGAGGCGCTCGCTGACGAGGCCAATCTCCGCGCTGGAGAGCGCGGTGTTGGCGTCGGCGACCTCCAGGTAGGTGGCCATGCCGGCCTTGAAGGAGACGTCGATGAGGCGCTGGCTCTCGCGCGCCAGCTCCACCGTCTGCTCGGCCTTGAGGCGGTTGGCCAGGGCGCTCTGCAGGTCCAGTTGCGCGCGCTGCACGTCCTCACGGGCCGTCAGCTCGGCCTTGCGGTAGTTGGCCGTGCTCTCCGCGATGCGGGCCGAGGCCTCCTTCAGGTTGGCCTCACGCAGGCCGCCGTCCCACAGCGTCCAGGAGGCCGCGAAGGTGATGGCCCAGCTTTCCGGAGGGGCACCGAGCGCCGCCGCGTTGACGATGCGGGCAGCGCCGGAGACACCCAGGTTGGGCAGGTAGCTGAACCAGACCTGACGCTTGCCGATGCGCGCCAGCTCCACCGTCTCCTTCGCCGCGGCCACGTCCGCCCGTGCCTCGAGCGAGCGCTGGATGAGCTGGTCCGTGTCCGCCTTCGGGGGCACCTGCGGCTCGGGCGGCGGGGCCACCGTGAAGTTCGCGTCATCGAACGCCAGCAGGGTGGCGAGCACCAGCCGGGCGGAGGCCGCCGCGTTCTGCGCGCGGATGAGGTCCTGCTCGGCGCGGGACAGGTCCTGCTCGGCGCGCAGCTGCGCCACGCGCGTCACCGTGCCGGCCTCGAAGCGCACGCGGGTGTCCTTTGCCCGCGCGCCGTTCAGCTCCACCAGCCGCTCCTGCACCGTCACGGCCTGGGCCTGCGCCGCGGCGCCGTAGTACGCCTGCGCCACGCCGAAGAGGATTTCGCGGCGCGCCTGCTCCACGTTCAGCTCCGCCACGCGCTCCGACTTGTAGGCGCCCTGGATGGCGGCCCACAGCTGCGGGGCGATGAGGGCCTGACGCACCTCGAGCTGCGCCTGCCGCTGAATCAGCGGCTGGATGGTGACGGGCACCGGGCCGTCGGGGGTGGGGAAGGCCGCCGTCACCGACGTGTTGTTGCGGATGATGGCGCCGCTGGCGGTGATGGTGGGCAGGTAGCCCGCCCACGCCTTGCGCGAGGCCGTGTCCGCCTGCTTCAGGCGGGCCTGCGCGGCCCTCAGGTCCAGGTTCTCCTTGCGGGCCCGGGAGAGCGCGTCCTCCAGGGTCAATACGGGCGGCGGTGCCGCGGCCATCGAGGCCGCCAGGGTCAGCGCCAGAAGTGAGCTCATACCGCCTCTACCTCCTCAAGGGACTCGCGCCGGCGCGAGCCCAGGACGTCCAAGATGGACTTGCAACGGGTTGTGTCTGCACTCCGAGCGTCGGGCTTCTCACCCGGGTGCCCTCGAAAGGACAAGAAAAAGGCGGCGTGCGTCATGGCGGGGCTAATAGGACTCATCCACCGCATGACGACCGCCGTCCTCCTGTCCTTCAGGGCCCCGGACGCATAGGCCATGACGTCGGAAATTGGAAGCTCCGGAATGTATTAATCGTCAAAGGTTGATGAAGTCAATTGTTTAGGTGCTCGGAGGGTATTACATTGAAGGACATGAGCAGCGAGCACCTGGAGCGGAAGACGAAGTCAGCGGACTCGCGGCGGCGCGCCGAGGCCGTCACGGAACCGGAGCAGCGGGACTTGCCACGGCAGGCGTGGGCGCTCCTCTTCGAGCTGATGCACGCGCACATGCGCAACTTCCCCGCGCTGGCGGCGGAGTTCGAGCTGTCGCCGGTGCAGGCGCACGTGCTGAGGCAGCTCGGCGAGGCGCCGCTGGCGATGAGCACGCTGGCGGGCTACCTGTCCTGCGACGCGTCCAACGTGACGGGCCTGGTGGACCGGATGGAGGCGCGCGGGCTGGTGGAGCGGCGCAGCTCCGAGCAGGACCGGCGGGTGAAGATGCTGGTGCTGACGGACGCGGGCGCGGCGCTGCGCGAGCGGCTGCTGGAGCGGATGGCCGAGCCCCCCGAGGCCATCGCCGGGCTGGGTGACGACGACTTGCGCGCCCTGCGCGACATCATGCGCCGGGCGCTGCACTCGCAGTAGGCGGAGGCCGGAGCGGCCACGCTCCCCCGGGAAGGGGAGGGCCGCTCAGTCCAGCAGGAAGGTGTACGAGTACTTCATCTCCGTGGAGACGGCCTCGCCGCCCTTGAAGGCGGGCTTGAAGCGGAAGCGGCGGATGGCGTCGCGCGCCGCCTCGTTGAGCCCGTAGCCGGGCCCGTTGAGAATCTTCGCGGCCACCACCTTGCCCTCGTTGTCGATGGTGATGGACAGCGTCACCGTGCCCTCGACTCCGGCGCGGCGGGCCTCCTCCGGGTAGGGAATCTTCACCTCGGAGGCCACGGTGGGCTCGGAGTCCACCTGGTAGATGGGCGTGTACTTCGGCGCCGAGTACCCCTTCACCTCCTTGGGGTCCTTCGCGGTGCGGTCCACCCTGCCGTAGGACGTGTTGCCCACGGGCGCGGCGAAGGTGCCGGCGCTGGTGGTGGACGACATCGTCATGCCCACCACGAGCGGCGGAGGCTTCGCCTGCGGCTCCGGCGGGGGCGTGTTGTTGGGCGGCGGCGGGGCCTCCACGGGCGGAGGCGGCAGGGGCTTCGGGGCCTCGGCCACCTTGATGGGCGGAGGCTTCACCGGCTTCACCTTGGGCGGAGGCGGCTTGGGCTCCTCCTTCTTCTCCTCGGGCGGCGGCGGCGGGGGCGGCTTCTGCACCTCCACCATGACCAGCTCCACCGGGCGCTGCGCCACGGGCCGGGGCCGGTCGGCGATGCGGCCGAGCATCCAGAAGCCCCCGCCGTGAATCACCAGCGACACGAACAGGAAGACGCCCACCACGACGGTGGAGCGCTCCCGGCGGGGAGGAGAGAGGGACGAGCTGTCGAGGACCGCCTGGCTCATGGGCTGACGTCTCTCAGGGCGCGGCGGGCGTGGCCGCGGGGGTCACGTCCTTCTCGATGTTGAGCGCGAACTTGGCGATGCCCTGGCCCTTCACCACGTCGATGAGCCGCATGACGCGGCCGTAGGGAATCGACTGGTCGGCGCTGATGATGGCGCGGGTGTCCTTGTCCTTGGCCACCTGCTCGGCCACCTTCGCGGACAGGTCGGTCTCGCTCAGCTCGGTGCCGTCGAAGAAGAGCTTGCCGTCCTTGTCCATGACGACGTTGACCAGGCCCTGCACCGTCTCACCGCCGTTGGCGGCGCGGGGCAGGTCGACTTCCACCGTCTCGCGGACGATGAAGTTCGCCGTCACCATGAAGATGATGAGCAGCACCAGCACGATGTCCACCAGCGGCGTGACGTTGATGCCGGTGATTTCCTCTTCGTTGTCCTGCTGGGCTCCTCCGGCCATGGCCTAGCGGACCTCCGCGGCGCGCGCCGCGTCCGAAGCCGGGCGCTCGGCGCGCATGCTGCCCACCAGGGCGTAGCCCAGGGCGTTGGCGCGGCTGGTGAGCGTCTTGAGCTGGCGGTTGAAGATGTTGAAGGCGACCACCGCCGGAATGGCGACCGCGAGGCCCACCGCCGTGGCGACGAGCGCCTCGGAGATGCCGGCCATGACCGTCTGTTGAATCGCCGCGCCCTTCACGTTGGCGGAGCCCAAATCATGGAACGCCTTGATGATGCCGAGCACCGTGCCGAACAGGCCGATGAACGGGGCGTTGTTGCCCAGCGTGCCGAGGAAGGAGAGGAAGCGCTCGTACTGGGGGCGCTCGCGGGACATGGTGGAGGCAATCACCTGCTCCACGGTGTCCGCGCCCTGGGCGGTGGACGCCAGCGCCTCGCGGACGACGGCGGCCTCCATGCCGCTCTTGCCCTCCACGGCCTTGCGCGCGGCCTCGAAGTCACCGCGGGCGAGGCGCACGGCGAGGCCTTCCGAGTCCGGCAGCCGGTTGCGCACGAAGTACACCGTGCGCTCCAGCATGATGGCGATGGAGAGCACCGAGAGTACGACGAGAATCCAGAGCACCCACTCGGCGGAGGTGAGCGTCACGCCGAGCAGCTTGCTGCTGAGCCAGCCAAGCTCGGGTTGACCTGCCTGGGACAGAAGGAGATAGGGCGTCATGAAGGGAAGCCTGGGTAAAGGTGGGCTACGAGTCTCACGTAACCCGGTTGCCAACTCGCGCGCCCATCTCTTGTTCCCCTGGCGCGGAAAGTCAAATGCAACGGCCGGGTTGGAGCCCTTCCGCCTGCTGGGAGACTGGAGCGCGAAGTGGGGGAGGGAGGGAGCACGTCCCTGGTACGTCCCAGGGCTCATCGTGTTTCCGGGCGCCGGTGACAGACGCGTCACAGGGGGGCGCCGCCCTCCCTGCCCGCCCCCTATATAAGGATACGGCTCTACGGGCGGCGAGGCGGGCTCTCGGTGAGGGCCGGGTCCTTCTCGACGACGGGGCCGAGCACCGCGTCGATGCGGCGCAGCAGCTCGGTCTCCAGCTTCACGCCGGCGGCCTTCACGTTGTCGTGCACCTGCTCCGGGCGGGTGGCGCCGACGATGGCGGAAGAGACGCTCTTGTTCTGGAGCACCCAGGCGATGGCGAGCTGGGCCATGGTGAGGCCCGCCTCCTTCGCCAGGGGCTGGAGCTGCTGCACGCGGGTGAGTACGTCGTCCGTCAGCAGGCGGGTCATGAAGCGCGAGCCGCTCGGGTCCGTGGCGCGGCTGCCGGACGGAGGCGGCTTGCCGGGGAGGTACTTGCCGCTGAGCACGCCCTGGGCGATGGGGGACCAGACAATCTGCCCCAGCCCTTCCGCGTCGGACGCGGGGATGACCTGGGACTCGATGACCCGCCACAGCATGGAGTACTGCGGCTGGTTGGAGATGAAGGGCACGCGCAGCTCGCGGGCCAGCGCGGCGCCCTTGCGAATCTGGTCGGCGGTCCACTCGGAGACGCCGATGTAGAGCGCCTTGCCCTGGCGGACGACGTCGGCGAACGCGAGCATCGTCTCCTCCAGCGGCGTCTCGAAGTCGAAGCGGTGCGCCTGGTACAGGTCCACGTAGTCCGTCTGCAGGCGGCGCAGCGAGCCGTCAATGGACTCCAGGATGTGCTTGCGGGACAGGCCCCGGTCGTTCTTCCCGTTTCCGGTGGGCCAGTACACCTTGGTGAAGAGCTCGTAGCCGGCGCGGCGCTGGCCCTTCAGCGCGCGCCCGAGCACCTCCTCGGCCTTGGTGCCCGCGTAGACGTCCGCGGTGTCGAAGGTGGTGATGCCCACGTCCAGCGCCGCGCGCACGCACGCGAGCGCTGATTCCTCTTCGACCTGGGAGCCGTGGGTAATCCAGTTGCCGTAGGAGATTTCACTGACGACCAGACCGCTGCGACCGAGATGTCGGAAGTGCATGCGGCGCAAACTAGCCGTGGGCCTCCAGCCTCGCACGCGTCCTGATGCGCCAGAGTCCACCGGCCCACGCTACCCAGGCGACGTAGACGAGCTGGAAGGGAATGCGCAGCCAGAAGTACCAGTCCGGGAAGGGGAGCACGTGGGAGGCTGAGTTCGCCCGGGCCTCGTGGATGTTGGCCGGGAGGATGGCGAGCAGCAGGGCGATGAGTCCCAGGGACGCGAGCCGCCGGGTGCGACGGAGCAGCATTCCCACCCCGCCCGCCACCTGGAAGGCGCCGGAGAGGAGGACCCAGAAGCGCGGCGACGGGAGCTGCGGGGGAATCATCGCGTCGTAGCGCAGGGGCATGGCGAAGTGCATGACGCCAGCGCCGATGAAGAAGAGGCCCGCGGCCACGGCGGCGCGGTCCTGGGGCGTGGCGAGCGCCGGCAGGCGGCGCAGCGGGGGCAGGTGCAGCAGCGCGAAGAGGGTGAGCAGGACGATGGCGAAGGACATGACGGCGCTCCTCGAGGGGCCGCGGCGGGACGAGGTGTCCGCCGCTGTGCCTTCAAGATGCGGCGCCGGGCCGGGCCTTCGCTTGAACGAACTGGCTACGTCGTTGGAGGGAGGAGGGCGTGGTGCCGAACATGCGCCGGAAGGTGCGCGTCAGGTGCGCCGAGTCCGAGAAGCCGGCCGCGTGCGCCGCCTCTCCGAGCGTCCGGCCGGCGGCGATGGCGCCCGCCGCCCGCTGGAGGCGGAGCCAGAGCAGGTAGGGGCGCAGGGGGACGCCCATCGACTCCGTGAAGGCGTGCATCAGGCGGCCGGGGGACAGGCCGACCACCGCCGAGAGGGCTTCGAGCGAGGTGTCCTCCGGCGCCGGCTCGGCGCGCAGGTGGCGCAGCAACTTGCGCACGCGCGGGTGGACGCGGCGGGGTGGCTCGGGCGTGCCGGAGAGGGACTCCAGGGCGGACTCCATCCACGGGCCCACGGCGTCGTGGGGGATGGAGCCTGAGCGGGGCAGGGCGCCCAGCAGGGCATCGCGCCGGGCCTCGTCGAAGATGCGCACGGGGCCTTCGCCTTCCAGGGACGCCTTGAGCCGCAGGCCGTCGTCGCTCTCGGGCTCGATGAAGAGGAGGAGGACCTCGCTGCCCCGGGCGTCGATGGCGTGGGAGACGTCGGGGCCGACCAGGACGCCCGCCACCTGCTCGGCCGCCTTCATGCCCTGCGCGCGGACGGAGAGGGTGCCCTGGCGGCAGAGCACCAGGTGCATGGCGTGGTGGGCGTGCTTCGTCGACTGGTCCCCCGGGCCCCACATGGCGAGCGCGGCGGGCCAGACCACCAGCGGCATGTCCGGCCACGGGGCGCGTGGCGCGAGGTCTGGTGGTCGGGCGAGGAGCATGCGAGGCGGGTTCTACCAGCGGTCTCTCGAAAGGATGACCGCGCTGTAGCTCCCGAGCGCCAGGCCGCCGCGCGCGGGCAGGCCGTCCCGCCCGCCCCACGAGGCCCACACGTCATGGGTGGGCGTGTTGCCGAAGTCGGGCGCGTAGCCCGCCCAGTCGCTGTTGAAGCGCACCCGCCACAGCCCGTCCGAGGGCAGGCCCAGTTCGTACCAGGAGAAGGCGCGGTGGCCGAGGTTGACCAGCACCACCACGTCATCCCCCGGGCCGCCCTGCTGCCAGCGGTGGAAGGCCAGCACCTTGTCGGCGGGGTTGAGGTGGAAGACGTTGAGGTGCTCTCCGCGCAGGCCCGCGCTGGTGTCGTGCCAGTTGCGGCGCAGGCGGACGAGGTCCCGGTACGCCTGGCGGATGCCGCTGAACCAGCCGGCGCGGTTCCAGTCGAGCGGGGTGCCGTCGTCGAAGTGGCCGTCCTGCATGAACTCCTGCCCCATGAAGAGCATGGGGATGCCGGGAGTTGTGAGTGTGAGGGCCGCGCCCAGGAGGGACTTCTTCTTCGCCAGTCGGCCTCCGGTGTCGTGCGGCGCGACTTCCGAGGGGATGCGGCTCCTGCCGTTGGCCACCTCGTCGTGGCTCTCCGTGTAGATGATGCGCTGGGTGGCCTGGCCGTTGTATCGGGCGTACAGCGCGTCACGGACGGCGTTGAGGTCTCTGGCCTCATCGAACGGTGCGGTGAGCGCGGCGCGCACGGGGTGGACGAAGGAGGCGTCCCACTGCGAGTCGAACCCGGCGCCGTGGGAATGCGTAATGGCGGGGTCTCCGCCCATGTCCTCGGCGATGAGGAGCTTCCAGGGGAACTCGCGCTTCACGGCCTCGGAGATGGAGCGGAGCACTTCCCAGCCTGCCGGGTTGACCGCGCCGTTGGCGTTGCGGATTTCCTTCGTGGCGTCCAGGCGCAGGCCGTCCATGTGGTAGTCGCGCAGCCACATGAGTGCGTTGTCGCGCAGGTAGTCGCGCACCTCGGGGCGGCCGTAGTCGGGACGCGTCGCGCCCCAGGGCGTGTTCGCGCGCTCGTCCGTGTAGAAGTACATGCCGCCCCGGCCGAACGTCTCGCCGTCGAAGTCCCAGTGGGGCAGGTCGCTGGGGCCGAGGTGGTTGTAGACCACGTCGAGGATGACGCCGATGCCGCGCCGGTGGGCCTCGTCCACGAAGCGCTTGAGGTCGTTCGGCGTGCCGTAGGAGCTCTCCGGCGCGAAGGGGAAGGTGGGGTTGTAGCCCCAGGAGAAGTCGCCGGCGAACTCGGAGGAGGGCATCAACTCCACCAGGTTGACGCCCAGGTCGCGGAGGTAGTCGAGCTTGTCGATGGCGCTCAGCCAGTGGCCGGGGCCCCAGCCGGGCGAGTCGTGGAAGGTGCCCACGTGCAGCTCGTAGAGGACGACCTCGTGGAAGGCCGGCATGCGGAAGTGGTGGTCGTAGCGCCAGAGGAAGTCGCGGTGGTCGACGATGACGCTGTTGCCGGTGGAGTTGGTGACGTCCGCGGCGCGCGGGTCATTGCGCCAGCGCCAGTCGCCGTACTTGCCCTGGATGACGAACTGGTACTGGTGGCCGTTGCGGGCGCCGTTGATGTCGCGGGAGAAGTTGCCGGAGGGCTCGCGGGCGAGCTCCACGGCGTGCCAGTGGCTGAACTCGCCCACGACCTGGACGCGCTGGGCATGCGGGGCCCAGACACGGAAGGTGGTGCCGCCGTCGTAGGGGATGGCGCCCATGCCGGCGCGCCAGGAGGGCTGCGGCCAGGGCTCGGCGGGGACGAAGGCCGTGAGATTCGCTGGGGCCTGGAGTGTCTCCGCCGGGCCGAAGAGCTCCGGTGCGGAGCGTGTCCGCTGCGAGCGCTGGAGGACTTCATTGCCGCGCGCCTTGCAGACGGACTCGTGGAAGTCCTTGCGCCACTGTTTCAGTTCGTTCGGCTTCACCGTGCTCGTCGCCATGTCGTTCCTCGTCGCCATGTCGCCCCCCCGAGGCTTCAGGCTGCTCGATTGCGGGGGACATTCCGACAGCGCGGCGGAGCGAGGGCAACCCGGGGCAGGTGGGACGGGTTCAGTTCAGGGCAGTGGCCTTCGCGGGGCGTAGCGCTCAGTGGGGTGTGTTCTTCAGGGTCTGTGCCGCGACCTTGAACACGTGGAGCGCCCGGGCATAGCCACCTGGCCGAAGCGTGAGCTCCCCATCGCGCCGGGAGCAGTACTCCGCCTGGAGACGCAGGCTGCCGTCCTTCGCGGGGCTGGAGGGACAGGCCCACTCGATGACCACTATCCTACTGCTGGTCGAACCGCAGTCGGTCGGAGCCTCTTCATGAGTGGCCGCCTCCGCAACCTCCCGGACGATGCGCTCTCCCTCGGCGCGCGAGAGCTTCAGTTGCTCGACGCGCACGGAGTGGGGCCCCGCCAGGCTCGGCTCTTCCATCGTCCCCGAGAGACTGGCGCCGTCCCGGGTGAACTCCAATTGGAGCGCGTTCTTGACGGAGTGGAAGCAGCCCTGGTCGGTGAATCGAATCTGCATGGAGGCCGTCGCGGTGGACAGCAGGCACCCGAACGGGGCGCTCTCGAGGGGCTCACCCGTCGTGGGCTCGGCGTTCACCGCGAAGTCGTAGGCGTCCAGACCGTCCGTGGTGGTCACCCATTCGCGCCCGAAGAGGAGGTCCCTGGAGCGCAGCAGCGTGCCCCCCGCAGTCCTGGCCAGGGCCGTGCCCGTCTTCAGGAACACGAGCCGCTGGACGGGCGTCTGTGGGAAGCGCCCCACCGTCACCCAGCTCCGGCCCGCATCAAAGGTGGCGGCAACGTGCTCACCTGCCCATCCGAGCCACTCCTCCTGCGACTTCTGGGCGATGCCGTCCAGCGGCGTGAGGACGCCAGTACCCACGGTCCTCAGGCGGCCCGCCCACGCGAGCCGGCCCGAGACGTGGGTGCGCAGCTGGTTTCCCCCGAGCGTCACCACCGCGTCTCCTCCCATGGCGACCGCATCCTCGTTCAGGGCGGGAACCCACGTGTCCGGGGCCCCACGGGCCAGGCCCACGGTGATGACGTGTTGCCCGCCGGGTGTCACCGCGATGCCCAGACCCGAGTTCTGCTCTTCGGAGGTCAGGGCGCGGGCGTGCCACGTCTTCCCGCCGTCGGTCGTCTGGAAGCGGCTCGCCTTTCCAGCAATCCAGCCCACCTCGGGCGTGAGGCGGACCACTTGGAGGAGCCGGTCGGGCTCCGGGGGGAGCAAGGAGCTGTCGACCAATGGAGGGACGGGAGCCGTCAGTTGCCGCCAGCGCTCCCCGCCGTCCTGGGTCTCCCACAGGGTCCCGGTACTCCCCAGGGCCCAGCCCCGCTCCGTGTCGAGGAAGGACATGGACCTGCAGCGGTCATGGTCATTGAAGGGGGTGCCCGTCATCGCACGCCAGCTCGCACCGGCGTCGTCGCTGCGGTGGATGCCTCCGGAGGAGCCACAGACCCACGTGCGTCCGTTCGCGCGCTCCAGGTCATAGATCCACAGGGCCTCCGGCAGCGACACGGACTTCCAGGTGCGCCCCGCATCCACCGTGCGCAGCACCCGCGCCCCCATGTACCCCGCGATGACCCCGATTTCCGGCGTGTACCAGACGAAGACGTCGAGGCGGGGGGGATGGAGCTCGTCGGAGACGACCCGACCGAGCGCAGCGGACAGCTCCGGGTCCTCGCGCCAGGAGCGACCGGCATCCGAGCTACGGAATAGCTGGAACGAGGGCTCTCTTTGATTCGGGCTGTTCCCACGCGAGGCGTTCACCACGGCCCACCAGTCCCCCTCCGTCCGCTGGGAAACGCTCGCGATTCGCTGGTAGTCGAACTCCTGGACGCCCAGGTCCACACGGATGGCCAGGTCCATCGGACGGGCCGGCTCATTCGAGAGAAGAGGCTCATCCCGGGTGGGGCACCCGGACTCTGTCAGCAGCATCAGACCGAGCAAGACGGGCGGCCACGAAGTCAGCTGCATGAGGGAACCCTCCAGACACGCCAGTATACACCGACCTGGTGGCACCCTGCGCCAGGCCGCTCATGTGGCGTGAGATTGTTTTGGCGATGCTTGTGCACGCAGTCAGCGCTGCGCGCGCCTGGCTCCAGGGGCTTGAATGCCTGGCTTACGATTCCGGCAGGCCTTGAAGTCGTGCGGTGGGCTGTTCCCCGGCATCGAGGATCGCAAGGGCGAGCGGCTTCGCCTCGCGGTTCAGGTTGATCGGGCTCACCCCGCGAATGCGCTGGATGGACTGGTGGTCCCCGAGCAGCGCGAGTCCCAGAGCGGCCAATGCACACTCGTGCAGCGAGTTCGTCATGGCGAAGCCCGGCTCATCGAAGACGCGGCGCAGCGTGGTGACCATGCTGAGATCTCCCGCAAGTGCCCCCCTGACCGCGGCGTCGAGTTGGTCGTAGCTACTCTGCGGCTCCCCGGGAGTCGGCGGTTCGCAACGGCGCACGTGCTCCAAGAGGATGGAGCGAGCGCGGTCTATGAGTCTCTGTTTCTCCGCAGGGGGCATGGCGTTCACGAGGGTAGACCCACTCGTGGCCTACGGACAGGGGCGTGAGCTGGGCTCAAATCCTCTGCTCCGGAGGAGGTCCGCCCTTGCGTCTTGGAGCCAGCACGGACCGCGAAGACTCGCTCGCGGGCTGGAGTGGCCCGCCTGAGCAGGCCTGTGCTCCAAGCGGCTGCAGGGCTTCTCCGCCCGCCCGGCGTAACGCCCGCGTCTCACCCGGCCGCAGCCCTCCTCGGCTCCTCGTCACCTGCCTCGCCCCTCAACAGTGATTCAGTTCGTCTCGTGCTCTCGTTTGTTCCTCACCTGGGAGTGAGGAGCGCTCACTCCCTGGGTTGCCGAAAGGCCACCGTGACGAGGGGACGCCCGAGCGGCCTGCGGGTGTGCCTATCTCCGCCTCGGCACCTAGTTTGAGTCGGCTGCCCACTGCCGGACAGCGCTCCCCATGGGACGGACGAGATGACGACCCCTCCATCTGGAAGCATGTTCAACAGACTTCGCGCGCTCGCCATCGCTGGCGGGGCTGTCCTCGCACTCACCTCGCTGGCCGCGGGAGTTGCTCAAGTGTGACGGGCCGGTGGGCATGCTCATCCGCCAGGCGTTGACGGGCCGGCTGGTGTCGCCTGGCGCCGGAGCCCTGGCACTGAGCCTGCTCAGGTCCGCTTTCATGGAAGGGATTCAGCATGTCAAGCAAGCTTGTCTGGGGAATACTCTTCGGAGTTGTGTTGGGGACTGTGTTCGGCCAATCGGGCGGCAACCCAGGACTCTTCATTGCAATTTGCATCGCAGCCGGAGCCCTGGCCGCCGGGGTCTGGCATTATCTGGAGACACGCGGGAAGCGGGCTTGAGCCTCAGGTAACACCGCGCCGTGACGACACCCTCTCGCGAGGTCCCGACGCGCCCCCGCGCCCGGAGGCCGGCGTATTTGGGGGTCTTGACGTCATCGACATGAAGAAGCTGGGTCTCCACTGTCCATCATCACGGTGGCGCCAGATGGCGATCATGGCCTGAGTCCCACCGCGACAGTTTGTCAGCCCCTGCTGGTAATTCCGAAGCGCGCCCCTTGGCTGGACAGGCGCCCATGCGGGAGGACAGCAATGGCGTGTCGATGGGCCGTATCGCTGCTCCTGCTGCTTGTCGGGACGGGTTGTTCGACGTCCCGGGTCATTCGCCTGAACACCGGAGACGGCGTCCCCATCATCGTCACTCCCAGAGAGGAAGAGGGCGCCGAGCTGGAGGAGGCCGAAGTCGAGGCCGAAGAGTTCGAGGAGAGCCTGGTGGAGCTCGCTCGGGACGTGCGGCCCGTTGCGCACCCGCTACGCGCGGCTCGGGAGCTCTTCGATGTCCCGGCGAGAAGCGGAGTGTACTGGTACGAGGGGCGCAGCCAGAAGCTCATCCCGCAGGAGGAAGAGGACCCTGACGGCCCACGTTTGCTGGAGTCGTACGCGGACGAGGAACTGACGCGTGCCTATGGCCGTTGGTGCGAGCGCAAGGACCAGCCCGGAGACTGCCTCCGCCTGCTGGACGAAGGCCCGCTGCTGGCGAGCGACGGCAAGTACACGCTGGCCATGGCCATCGCCATGGACTCGGTCTGGGAGGAGACGTCAGGGGCGCTGAAGGACATGGCCGACCCTCAGGCGCTGCTCGCCACGGTGACGGCCTCGGTCAGCATGTATCTTCTTTTGTGGGCGCTCCCCGAGCCCGTGAGCAAGGGCGTGGCCGCTCTCGTCACGGCCTGTGCCATTGCATACCTGGGAGTGGACACGGTGTGGCGCTTGCTGGACGGGTGGGTGACGCTGGTGCGGAAGGTGGACCGGGCCACCACCTTCGAGCAGCTCAGCGATGCCGGTGAGGCGTACGGAGAGGTGCTCGGAGTGAACGCGGCGCGCGTCTTCGTCATGCTGGCCACGGCAGCCATCGGGAGCACGGCGGGACTGGCGGCGAAGGCGTCCAGGCTTCCCGGCTCCGCGCAGGCGGCCCTCGCCGTGGAGTCTCAGGCGGGCTACACGTATGCGGCCATCGGCAGCGTGGAGTCGGTGGCGATGACAGCCGAGGGCTTCACCGTCGCATTGGCGCCCAATGCCGTGGCGATGGCAGTCAAGGGGGGGCGGAGCCGCGGAACCCACGACCACCACCTCGCCACGGACAAGAACAGCGTCTCCTCAGCGCGTGGTGGGCCGTGGACGCCGAGGTTCAGGAAGATCTTCAAGAAGGCCGGGATGGAGCTGAAGGACCCCGAGAATGTCGTGCCTGTCAAAGGACACCAGGGGCCTCACCCCCAGAGGTATCACGAGATAGTCTTCGAGGAGTTGGATGCCGCAACGGCCCATTGCCGGACTGTCCAGGCGTGCCGTGCCTCCCTGGAGGTCGCGCTCCGGCGACTGGCCAGGGAAGTCACTACACCGGGAACAGAGCTGAACCTGCTCGTCAGCCGAGGTGCAAAACCGTAGGTTCCCACTCATGTCTCGGCGTTTCTTCCAGCTGTGCGACGATGTCCATGTCCCCGGACGCTGGCACCTGGACACTCCCACGGATGATAGGGGGCGCGAAGTCAGTGACCCTGACCGCTTCAGGGTAGGCGCTCCCGTTCAAGGAGTGGGGCGCCTGAGGATTCCCATCGAAGAGCCAGGCCGACCGCTGGACTTCACCGAGGCGGGGCTGCGCATCCCCGTCGTTCACGTCAGGGTGGCGGCTCTTTTTTCGGAGTTGGCCTCCGGAGACGTGCAGCTCATCCCCGTGGATATCAAGGGCCATCCGGACCAGTACCTCGTGCTGGTGGCAACCCGCCTCATCCGCTGCATTGACGAGAAGGCCTCCCGCATCCAGCGCTGGACGCATGAGGACGGAGTGCCCGAGAAGGTAGGGCACTACGCCTCGGTACGTGATTTGCGCATCGACAAGGCGAAGGTGGGGAGCGCCAGGGTACTCCGGCCAGAGGGCTGGACTGGAGCACTCATCGTCTCCGAGGGCATCAAGACGGCCATGGAGCGAGTGAAAGCCATGGGCGCGAAGTTCACGGAGGTCTGACCCGGCCGGTTCAGGCCCCTGTTTCGACCGCTCGGGGTGGGTCCGCGACGCATCGGCCGGGCGTCGCTTGTGGGCGCGGGCCGAGTGTCCGACACTCCTTCCCCTACATGGCTGCCAGCCAAGAACGCCGCTTCCAGGCCCTGGTGCTCGCGCCCGTCCGGCGTGTGCAGCGGCGTCTCAATGCCGTGGCCTGGGCCGACGCAGGCCTGGCTCCGGTGTGGGCCACCGCCACCGCGTGCGTGCTTGCTCGGCTGCTCCTTCGCGGCGCCGTTGTGTGGGCCCTGCCGCCCCTGCTGGCCGCCGGCCTCGCATGGTGGTTCTTGCGCGCTCGCTCGCGCGGCGTCTCGCTGGAGCATGCCGCCGTGCTCGCGGACCGCTCGGCCAACGCGGGGGGCCTGCTGCTCACGCGCCTGGAGCGGCCCGTCGGGGAGTGGGAGCTCACCGTCAACCAGCTCGCCAGCGCGGTGAAGTCCCCCGAGCTTCGGTGGCGCCGTCCCGTGGGCGCGCTGCTGGGCGCGGTGCTCTTCGGTGTGGCCGGCTTCCTCCTGCCGCTGCCCGCCCCGCGCGTACGCCCCGCCAATGCCGCTGCCGCCGCGAAGGTCGCCGCCGTGCAGGCCCAGGCGGAGGCGCTCGCGAAGGAGGAGGTGCTGGAGGAGGCCGTCCAGGACGAGCTGCGCCGGCTGGCCGAGGAGGTGGCTGATGGCCGCTTCGACTCGGGCGACTGGGAGGCCGCCGATGCGATGGAGAAGCGGCTTGCGGAGAAGGCCGCCGAAGCCGCCGCCGAGCTGTCCCGCGCCGCCGAGGCCGCGCGCGAGCTCGAAGATGCACTCGGCGCCGCCGGTGGCGCCGAGGCTGCCTCCCGCGAGCGCGAGGAACTGGAGCGCGCGCTGATGGAGCTGAGCGGCGGAGACTCCAACGCACCCACGGATGGCAGCGGCGACACGGGGACGCAGGGCCAGCAGGGTGGCGAGGAGGGGACGCCCCAGCAGGGCCAGCAGGCCCAGGCCCAGCAGGGACAAGGGCAACAAGGCCAGCAAGGTCAGCAGGGACAGCAGTCCGCCGCCGCGCGGGCCCGCTCGCAGGCGTCCGGCGCTCCGGACCAGATCGCCAACCTCCGCCAGTCACTGGAGCGACGGCGACAGGCGCTGGAGAATCGCTTCGACCCCCAGAAGGGCAACAGCTCCGAGGCCCAGGCCCAGCAGGGCTCCGGCCAGGGACAGAAGGGGCAGTCCGGCAAGGGGCGCAACGGCTCCGGCTCGGACGGGGAGGGGGAGGGGGAGGGGGAGGGCTCCGGACGGGGCCATGCGAGCCGGGGCGTCGGCAAGGGCGCGGGCGCGGGGCGCGGGGGAGAGAGTCAGCCGCTCGTCTTCGGTGACGAGGCGGCGATGGACCCGGAGCGGCTCGCGTTCGAGCCGCTGCCGCAGGGCAAGGGCGGCGACGAGGCCGAGGAGTTGTGGGGCCTCAAGGCCGCGGACCCGGAGCGGCGCGCGGGTCCGGCGGGGCCATCGGGAGCGCAGGGCACCAGCGCACAGGGTGATGCGACGGCGGGGCCCGGTGCGGCGCCGCTGCTGCCTCGCAACCGCGACCTGGTGAAGCGGTACTTTGGGGGCGAGTAGTCGGGGAGTCGTCCAGAAGGGGTGAACACGTGGCAGCGGAGCTTCTCAGTCCCGTCGAGGCGCAGGGTGCGGCGGAGGTGGCGGCACGGCTCAAGGACGGGCTGAACACGGTGCTGCTCGACCAGGAAGCCGTCGTCGAGCAGGTGGTGGTGGCCGTGCTCGCGCGCGGGCACGTGCTGCTCGAGGGCCTGCCCGGCCTGGGCAAGACGGAGCTGTGCAAGGCGCTGGCGCGGCTGCTCGCGCTGCCCTTCCGCCGCATCCAATTCACCCCCGACCTGCTCCCCGGCGACATCACCGGCACCTACGTGCTCGAAGGCGAGGGCCGCCGGGACTTCGTCTTCCGCGAGGGCCCCCTCTTCGCCAGCCTCGTGCTCGCGGACGAAATCAACCGCTCCAGCCCCAAGACGCAGTCCGCGCTGCTGGAGGCCATGCAGGAGCGCAGCGTGACGGTGCTCGGCCACACGCGCTCGCTGCCGGACCCGTTCTTCGTGCTCGCCACGCAGAACCCCATCGAGCTGGAGGGCACCTATCCGCTGCCCGAGGCGCAGCTGGACCGCTTCATGTTCCGCATCCAGGTGCCTCCCGTGGGCGCGAAGACGCTGCGCACGCTGCTCACCACGCGCGTGCGCGGCACCCCGCCGGACCTGTCCCCCGTGCTGGACGCGAGCGGCCTCGCGCGCCTGTTCACCGCGGTGGACCGCGTGCACCTGCCCGGCCCCGTCGCGGACTTCATCGGCCGGCTGGTGGAGGCCAGCGACCCACGGCAGCCGTCTGCTCCGGACGCGGTGCGCCGCTTCGTGCGCTATGGCGCCAGCCCTCGCGCGGCGCTCGCGATTGCGGCCTCCGGACGTGCCCTGGCCCTGCTGCACGGCCGTCCCAACGTGGGCTTCGACGACGTGGTGGCCACCGCGCCCGCCGCCCTCAACCACCGCCTGGTGCTCGCCTACGAGGCGTCGCTGGAGAAGGTCACCGCGCCCGACGTGGTGCGAGCCCTCCTGCAGGCCGTGCCCGAGGTGCCCCGTGCGTAGCGCCCTGCCGGTCGCGCTGCTCCTCGTGCTGCTCGGGGCCTCGCGCGTCTCCGCCTCGTCCGTTCCAGCCCTCGAGGAGCGGGTCCGCGCGGGCTACCGGAATGCCACGGGGAAGATGGAAGCGCTGAATGCGGGGCCCCTGCGCGCCTCCGTCCGCACCGGGATGCTGAAGCCTCCGCGGGGCTACACGCCGCTGGAGGTGGTGCTCCAGAACAGCGGTCCGAGGCCGCTCCAGGTCCGGCTGTCGTTCCAGGGCCACTACGGCACGGGCGCGCGCACCTCCCAGCGCACCTTGGAGGTGGGGCCTCTCAGTCGTGTCGTGGCCTGGCTGCCCGTCCCCGCGGTGCTGCAGGCCGGCAACCTCACGGTGGACGCTTCCGGGCTGGAGCGGATGGTCCAGCCCATGTACCTGGACGACGGAGGCGAGGCGTCCGTGCTGGTGCTGGGCACGGCGAAGGACTTCGAGGCGGGCCTCGGCATGCAGGAGACGCAGGAGGAGCAGGAGCCGCTCTTCGCCGTCCGCTTCGTCGAGGAGCGCGACGCCCCGCGCGAGCTCTCCGCGTACGTGGGCTACTCCGCGGTGGTCATCGCCGGGGATGCCACCCAGGTGCCCGCGGACGTGTGGGCCGTGCTGGAGGCGTACGCCGCCTCCGGAGGCCGGCTCCTCCTCACGCGCACGCCTCGTGACGTGAAGGAGCGCCTGCCGCTGCTGCCCGACGGTGCGTCCTCCCTGCCGAAGCTGTACGGCTTCGGAAGTGTGAGCCAGTGCAGCGCGTCGGCGGCCTGTGGCCCGCTGCTCACCGGCCTGCTGTCGGACATCAGCGGGGGGCCGGTGACTCCCATCGGCCCGCCGCCGCGCTGGGAGCGGGGCAACGCGCTCCAGGGGGGAGAGCAGCCCCTGCTGTCCAATGCCCGCGCTCCCGTGGGCCGCTTCCTCCTCCTCATCTTCGCCTTCACGCTGGCGGTGGGCCCGGGAGGGCTGATGCTGGCCCGGCGCAGGGGGCCGGTGTCGGTGCTCGTGGCGGTGCCGCTGGTGTCGCTCGTCACGTGCCTGGCCCTCGTCGCCTGGTCGGTGCTGGTGGATGGCTTCTCCGTCCACGCCGCGCGCTACAGCCTCACGTGGTTGGATGGCGAGCGCTCCCGCGCGGTGACGCTCGGCGTGGCGGCCTGGTACGCCAACCTGCCGCCGGACGCGGTGAAGCTCCCCGCCTCCAGCACGCTGCTGCCGCCGGATGGCAGCGACGAAGCACCGGCGGACCTGGACTGGACGGAGGGCCTGACGGTGACCGACGGCTTCCTGCCGCCGCGCACCTACCGGGAGTGGGGCGAGGTGGCCGTGCTGCCTTCGCGCGCACGGCTGGTGGTGCGGGACGAAGGTGGCGCGCTCCGGGTGCAGAACGCGCTGGGGACGGCGCTGGAGGACGGCTACCTGAAGCGGGGCGGCGTGCACTACCGGCTGCCCGCGCTGGAGGACGGCGCGGAGGGGACGCTGGGAGGGCCGGTGCCGGAGGCGGAGGTGCCCGTGCCCTCGGATGACCTGCTCCGCAATCTGGGAGAAGGGCTGTACGCGCGGCTCCTGAAGGACAAGACGCGCTTCCGTTCCGACCTGCCCGAGGGAGGCTTCCTCGTGCGCACCGGCGGACGGGGCATGACGCCCACCGCGACGCTGAAGGTGGAGCTGGATGCCGGCGTGCACCTGGTGCGGGGCCAGGTGGTGGAGGCGAGGCCATGAGTCTGCTGGAGGTGAAGGGGCTGCGGCGTGACTTCGGCACGCTGCGCGCGGTGGATGAAGTGTCCTTCCAACTGGAGGCCGGCAGCATCCTGGGCTTCATCGGCCCCAACGGCGCGGGGAAGAGCACCACGCTGCGCATCATCGCCACGCTGGACGTGCCCACCTCCGGCGAGGTGCTGCTGGACGGGCACTCGCTGGTGGATGCGCCGGACCGGGCCCGGCCGCTCATCGGCTACATGCCGGACCGGTACGGCACCTACGATGACGTCACCGTCTTCGAGTTCCTCGACTTCTTCGCGCGCGCCTACGGGCTGAAGGGGCCCCAGCGCCGGCAGCGGGTGGACTCCGTCATGGAGTTCACCGGCCTCACCCCGCTGGCGGACCGGCTCACCACGGCGCTGTCCAAGGGCATGCGGCAGCGCGTGGCGCTGGGGCGCACGCTGCTGCACGACCCGCGGCTGTTGCTGCTGGACGAGCCCGCCGACGGCCTGGACCCGCGCGCCCGCATCGAGCTGCGCGAGCTGCTGCGCGCGCTGGCGGACCAGGGCAAGGCGGTCATCATCTCCAGTCACATCCTCACGGAGCTGGCCGAAATCTGCGACACGTGCGCCATCATCGAGCAAGGGCGCCTGCTGGCCACGGGCAAGGTGGAGGACATCCTCCGGCAGGGCGGGGGCGCCACCGTGGCCCCGGAGCTGACGGTGCGGCTGGCGGCCGGCGTGGAGGGCGACGCCATCTGGGCGCGAGCGGAGCGGCTGCTGCTGGAGCAGCCCCGGGTGGCGCACGTGGCCCGCGAGGGTGAGGCGCTGCGCGTGCGGCTGGAGCTGGAGGCGGGCACCGGGCCCGCGCAGGTGGACGCGGCGGCGGCCGTGCTGCTGGCGGCGCTGGTGTCCGCGGGCCTGCCGGTGTGCGCGTTCAACGCCCGGGAGCGGAACCTCGAGGATGCGTTCATGACAGTGACGAAGGGGAGGGTGGCGTGAGCACGCCCATCGACCCGGCCGCGAGCGCGGCCCCGGAGACGGTGGCGTCCACGGCGGCGGGCGCGGTGGCGTCGGCCCCGTGGTGGGAGCGCTGGGGCGACCGGCTCAACCCGTTGGTGGTGAAGGAGGTCCGCCAGGGCCTGCGCACGCGCGTCTTCTGGGTGTGCTTCGGGCTGATGCTGCTGGCGTGCCTGGTGCTGTCGCTCATCGCCTACGTCGAGACTCGCGAGGCGGCCTTCGCCCGCCATGGCCAGGGCTTCTTCTACTCCTTCTTCTTCTGCCTGGGCGTGGTGCACTTCTTCGTCATCCCCTACAACGCCTATCGCTCGCTGGCCCGGGAGCGGGAGGACGAGACGTGGGTGCTGCTGGTGCTCACCGGCCTGGGGCCCCGTCGCATCCTCCGCGGCAAGGTGACGTCGTACCTGGTGCAGGCGGCCCTGTATGCCTCCGCGGTGGGGCCCTTCCTCCTCTTCAGCTACTTCCTCAACGGCATCGCCCTGCCCACCATCCTCATCATCCTGGTGCTGGGGGCGGCGTGGCTCGTCTTCCTCACCGTGGTAGGGGTGTGCGCGGCGACGCTGGCGGACGGGCGCCTGGGACGTGCCTTCATCCACTTCGCGCTCCTGGCCGTGCTGGGCACCGCGCTGGTGCAGGGACTGGTGGCTGCGTTCGTCGTGAGCGACGACGGGGACCGGCTGCTGCGCAACGACGACTTCCTCTACGTGGCGGGAGTCTCGCTGCTGCTGATGCTGTCCGACGGGTGGCTACTCTTCGAGGCGGCCGCGGCCCGGCTGGCGCTGCCCACGGAGGACTACACGCGAGGAGTCCGCCGCGCGCTGGTGGTGCAGTTCCTGGTGGCCGCGCTCTGCGGTGTGGGCGGGTGGTGGGTGGAGGGCCGCGAGCACGTCATCCCTGAGGTGTTCGGCATCATGGGCGCGCTGCACCTCGTCGCCGTGGGGCTCTTCGTCGTCACCGACGTGGACGGCCAGGCGCGGCGGCTGCGCGCGTCCACCCGGCCCTGGTCGCTGCTGCGCCCGGGGGCGCTGCGGGGCTTCCGGCTGGTGGTGCTGTTGCTGGTGGCCTGGGGGCTGCTGTGCGTGGGGCTGGAGTTCCTGTCCCTGGACGTCCCGCTGCGCCGCGAGTCGATGCGGATGGCAACGGCGGCGGCGCCCGCGTACGGCATCCTCTTCCTGTCGGTGGCGGTGCTGTTGGGGCGGATGGGCCGCTCGGACCGGCTGTCCTCGCCGGTGGCGTTGCGCCTGCTCTTCGTGGCGTCGGTGGGCCTTGCGTCGGCGCTGCCTCCGCTGGCGGCCGTGCTGCTGAACCTGGACGCGGGTGACGAGCTCCTGAACCTGCTCAACCCCGTGGTGGGCCTCGTCAACTTCGGCTCGCACGACTATGCGTCGGAGGGGCCGAAGCTGACGTGGGCGCTGCTGGGCTTCCTGGTGGGGGTGGCGGGGCTGTCCGCCTTCGCCGCGGACCGGGTGCTCGCCGAGCGCGAGAAGCGGGCCCACGCCTCGTGAGCGCGAGGATGGACGAGGCGGCCGTCGCGCGGCTGGTGCCGGGGCTGGCCCTGGCGCTGCCCCGGGTGCCCCACCGGGGCCGGGTGGGCGAGGTGCGTGCCACGTCCGCGGGCAGCTCGCTGGAGCTGCACGACTTCCGCACGTACCAGCCGGGCGATGACCTGCGGCAGGTGGACTGGAACGCGGTGGCTCGCACGGGGGAGCTCATCCTCCGGATTCGCCAGGACGAGGTGTCCCCGCGCGTGGAGGTGGTGCTGGACGGCTCCCGCTCCATGGCGCTGTCTCCGCGCAAGGCCGCGTGCGCGCGCGAGCTGGCGCTGCTCACGGCGGAGGTGGCGGCGCGGCAGGGACTGGCGCCCACGCTGCTGGTGGCGGGCGTGAGGCCCGAGCGGGCGCAGGGCACGGCGTGCCGGGCCGCGCTGCAGGCCGCGGACTTCGAGGCGCGGGATGACCTGTCGGCCTCGCTGGGGCGGCTGCCTCCGCTGCGTCCGTGCGGCCTGCGCGTGGTGGTGAGCGACTTCCTGTTCGAGGCGGACCTGCCGGCGCTGTGCTCGCGGCTGTCTCGCGGGGCGGCGGGGCTCTTCCTGGCGCAGGTGCTGGACGCGGAGGACCTGGACCCCTCGGGCGGAGAGGGCGCGCGACTGGTGGATGCGGAGAGTGGCGCGGCGCTGGAGGAGCTGCTGACGGAGGACGTGTTGGCCGCGTACTCGCGCCGGTTCGCGGAGCACCAGCGGGGCTTGAGGGCGGCGGCGGTGCGGGCGCGGGGGACGCTGGTGACGGCGCCTGCCTCCGAGTCGCTCTCCGCGCTGGTGGCCGGGCCGCTCCGGCCCCTGTTCCTCGCGGGCGGTGGCGCGTGAGCTTCGGCTTCCCGTGGGGGCTGCTCGCGCTGGGCGCCCTGGCGCCGCTCGTCGCCGCGTACTTCCTTCGACGCAGGCAGAAGCCCGTGGTGGTGAGCGCGCTGTTCCTGTGGCGCACGCCGCGTCCTCGCGCCGAGGCGGGCCCTCGCTTCGAGCGCTTCACGCGCGAGTCATCACTGCTGCTGGAGGCGCTGGCGGTGATTGCCGCGGCGCTGTTCCTCGCGGACGTGCGGTTCGGAGAGACGGCACGGACGCGGCACCTGGTGCTCGTGGTGGACGGCAGCCTCTCCATGTCCGCGCGGGGCCCGGACGGAGTCACGGTGCTGGAGCAGGCGCGCCGCGAAGCCGCGAAGCAGGTGGAGGAGGTGGGCGCCACGCAGGTGACGGTGCTGGCGACCGGTATCGCGCCGCGCGTGCTGGCGGGGCCGGAGGCGGAGCCGTCCCGTGCGCTCGCGGCGCTGGAGTCCTTCCAGGCGCTCGGCGCGGACCACGACTCCATGCCCACGCTCATCTGGGCGCAGGAGCTGGCCGGGGCGGGGCGGCGCGTGGTGTTCCTCACCGACGTGGCTCCCGAGAGCGCGGACCTCGTGCCGGCCTCGGTGCGGTGGCTGGCGCTCGGGACGGGGCGCGACAACGTGGCGCTCGTCTCCGCGCAGCGGCGGGACGAGGGCGCCACGGCCACGGTGACGCTGCGGGTGGCCCGCTTCGGCGCGGGGCCACAGGAGGTGGAGGCGCGGGTGCGCGCGCTGCCCGGCCCCGGCGCGAAGGCGGGCACCGAGCGCGTGGAGCGGGTGCGCCTGCCGGACGAGGGCACCGCCACCGTGCGCCTCACCTTCCAGGGGGCGGGAGACGTGGAAGTCTCTCTGCCGGACGACGCGCTGCCCGAGGATGGACGCGTGCGCCTGCCGCCCGCGCCTGGCCGTCCGGTGGCGGTGGGGCTGGCGGAGGGACTGGGCGCTCCCGAGCGTCAGGCCGTGGAGCGCTTCCTCGCGGTGGCGCCCGAAGTAGACCGGGGCGCGAAGGAGGGCACGCCCGAGGAGGAGCTGCTGCTCGTCGGCCCTCGGGGGACGGACGCGCGGATGACGGTGGGGGCGGCGGGGAAGCTGCGCACCTTCGTGGGGCCGTTCTTCTCGGAGAAGGGGCACCCGCTGCTGGATGACGTGCAGCTCGCGGGCGTGCGGTGGACGGCGGGCGACAATCCTCCGGGGCGTCCGCTGGTGACGGCGGGTGACGCAGTGCTGGTGTCCGAGGAGGAGGGTGGCCGGCTGCACCTCAACGTGGACCTGACGCGCTCCAACGTGCAGCGCGTGTCGGCCTGGCCTGTGCTGCTGGGCAACCTGGTGCGCGAGTCTCGGCGCACGCGCGAGGGCTTTCCCCGACGGCAGCTCACCCTGGGTGAGCCCCTGCCCGTGGTGACGGTGCCCGGTGCGCGCTACACGCTGGTGGGCCCGGGAGGAAGCCGCCCCGTCTTCGGCGCCGGAGCGGTGGACCTGCCGCCTCCCTCAGGCCCCGGTCGCTACGTGCTGGAGCGCGAGGGTGACGAGGTGGATACGGCGGAGGTGCTGGCGCTGGACGCGCGCGAGTCGGACCTGCGCGGGCGGGGCAGCGCGGACGTGCCGGCGCGCGAGTCCGGTGAGGACGACGAGCGAGGAGCACCGGGCCGTTCACGCTGGCCCCTGGTGCTGCTGCTCGCCGCGCTGGTGGCGGACTTCTACGTCACGCGGAGGGTATGACAGGAACCACGGTGTCCTGGCGGCCGGACCGGGCGCGGTGATGGTGAAGGTCTCCAAGAGGAGGTCCACGTGCTTCGATGGGCTCTGGTGTTGGGAATGCTGGCCGTTGCTGGATGCAATGACAGCGAGGTGCGGACCTACCGCCTTGCTCCGTATCTGGAGCCGGGGAAGGCAAACTGTAACGAGTGCAGCATCCAGCTGACGCTGGTGGGCGTCGAGGACGGGAAGGACCTGTCCACCACGCGGAACTTCTCCCCCGGCGCCTTCGCGAAGGGCGGCTTCACCTTTCGCTGGGGCGTGGAGCAGCTCGTCGAAGTCAAGGTGGTGCAATACGACACCGGCGGCATGGAGGATGCCCCCAGCGTGGGCTACCACTTCATGAGGGTCCTGGAGACACACCCGGTGGAGCCGGGCGGCCGCTTCGAGATGCGGTTCTGGGACGCACCGCCCGGCGTCTACGCCGACGACCTCCTCGTGCGGACTCCCGAGGGCTTCAACCTCGGGCCTGGAGAGGTCATCGAGTGCGAGTCGGAGGCGCTGTGTGAGCAGCTCGCCGAGAAGACGCTGGGCGAGGACGCCTTCGCGCTCGAGCTGTCGTACCCCGACGCGGAGATTGGGCGGCTCCTGCTCCATTCCCTCCGGGAGCTGTCCCGACCTTGAATCCCTGCCATCCAGACAGGCTCTGGCGCCGGGCGCTCCGGAAACCCTTCCCGCAAGGCGCTAGGCTCCCACGCTGATGACCTTCTCCCTCCCCCAGGCGTGGGTGCTGCTCCTGCCCCTGGGCCTGTTCCTCTGGAAGTACGGCCGCCGGCCCGGCCCGCCCATGTGGCTGCGGGCCGCGCTGCTCGTGCTCGCGGTGGGCGCGCTGGCCGGGCCGGAGCTGCGGCTGGCGGACGCGGGCAGCGACGTGGTGGTGGTGGTGGACCGCTCCGCCTCCATGCCCCGGGACGTGGACCGCACCGCGCAGGAGCTCATCACCCTGCTGGAAGCCCAGCGGCGCCCGGGAGACCGCGTCGGCGTCATCACCTTCGGCCGCGAGCCGCGAGTGGAGCATGCACTGTCCGCCACCGGCCGCTTCGGCGGCTTCACCCGTCCCGTCGACGTGGAGGCCTCCGACTTGTCGGCCGCGCTGGACGCCGCGGGGGGCCTCATCCCCGATGAGCGCACCGGCCGGGTGCTGGTGCTGTCAGACGGACGCGCCACCGGCGTGGACGCGCGCGGCGCGGCGCGGAGGCTGGCGGCGCGAGGGCTCGCCGTGGACTGGCGCCAGGTCGCCCGGCCCGAGCCTCCGCTCGACGTGGCCGTCGTCTCGCTGGACGTGCCCGCCGCCGTGGCCGTGCGTGAGCCCTTCCAGTTCTCCGCCGTGGTGCAGGCGTCGGCGGCCGTCACCGGCACGGTGCGCCTGGAGCGCAATGGCCGCGTGCTGGTGCAGGGCCCCTTCGACTTCGTGCCCGGCCCCAACGTGCTCCCGCTGCGAGACCTGGTGGAGGAGCCGGGCCTCGTGCGCTACCAGCTCACGGTGGAAGCACCCGGCGACGGCGTGGTGGAGAACGACAAGGGGCTCGCGGTGCTGCGCGTGGAGGGCCCGCCGCGCGTGCTGCTGCTGACGAATCAGGCTCGGGGGACGCTGGCGAAGGCGCTCGCGGCCACGGGTATGCAGCTGGAGGTCCGCGCGCCCTTCCGGCTCACGCTGGATGACCTGGATGGCGTGGGCTCGGTGGTGCTGGAGAACGTGGACGCCAATGCGCTGGGCGAGCCGGGGCTCAACGCGCTGGCGGCGTACGTGGAGCAGGCCGGTGGCGGGCTCGTCATGACGGGCGGGCGGACCAGCTTCGGCGAGGGCGGCTACCGGCGCTCTCCGGTGGAGCCGCTGCTGCCCGTGTCCCTGGAGATGCGCGAGGAGCAGCGCCGCGCGGCCGTGGCCCTCAGCGTGCTGATGGACTGCTCGTGCTCCATGGGCGTCACCGTGCCGGACGGGCGCACGAAGATGGAGCTGGCCGCCGAAGGCGTGGTGGCCGCCCTCACGCTGCTCAACCCGAAGGACGAGGCCTCCGTCCACATGGTGGACACGGAGACCCATGAAATCTTCCCGCTCAGTCCCGTGGAGTCCGGGCTTCCCCTGGGTGCGGTGGCACGCGGCTTCAGCGGCGGTGGCGGCATCTACGTGGGCGAGGCGCTGCGCACGGGCCGGCGGGAAATCTTCCGCAGCGAGAAGCCCACCCGTCATGTCCTGCTGTTCTCCGACGCGGCGGACTCCGAGGAGCCGGACGACTACCAGCGCACGCTGGCGGAGCTGCGCGCGAAGGACGTGACGGTGTCCGTCATCGGCCTGGGCACGCCGAAGGACCCGGACGCGGACCTGCTGAAGGAGGTGGCCACGCGCGGCGGCGGGCGCATCTACTTCGCCGAGGATGCGATGAGCCTGCCACGCATCTTCAGCCAGGAGACGCTCACCGTGGCGCGCGCCACCTTCGTGGACGAGCCCGCCTCGATGGAGGGCGCCCCGGACCTGTCGCTGCTGGGCCGCCTGTCCCCGCAGGGACTGCCGCAGGTGGGCGGCTACAACCTCACGTACCTCAAGCCCCGGGCCAGCGTGGCGCTGCGCACGCTGGACACCAACGCCGCGCCGGTGCTGGCGATGTGGCCGCGCGGCGCGGGCCGCACGGTGGCCTTCACCGCCGAGGTGGACGGGCCCTACACGGGCGAATTGCGCCAGTGGACCGCGCTGCGCGCGGCGCTGGAGGCCATGGTGCGCTGGACGCTCGCGGGCTCGGCGCCGGTGGGCGAGGCGGTGGTGCGCTCCGAGCGGCGGGGCCACCTGCTGCGCGTGACACTGGACCTGGCCCCGGGTGAGGCGCTGCCGGGCGCGCTGCCCACGCTGGTGCTGCTGCCCGGGGACGGACGCTCCGCGCCGGTGGAGCGGCCCATGCGCTGGGAGGACGAGGACCGGCTGGTGGCCGAGTATCCGCTGGAGGGCAGCGGCACCTGGCACCCCGTGGTGCGCCTGGGCTCGCGGGTGCTGCGCGCGCCGCCGGTGACGCTGCCGTACGCACCGGAGTTCGAGCCGGGCAGCGCGAAGGAGGGACTGGCATTGCTGCGCGCGGTGGCGGCCGTGGGCGGCGGGGTGGAGCGGCTCTCCATGACGGGCCTGTTCATGGAGGCACCCGAGTCCCAGGGACGCCTGGCCCTGGCCCCGTGGCTGGTGGGCCTCGCGCTGGCGGTGCTGCTGGCGGAGGTGGCCGTGCGCCGCTTCCTCTCCGGGCCTCGCGTGCGCAAGGTGGGCGCGGTGTCGGCGGCGAAGCCCGCGTTCGCTGGAGCGCCGGCCGCGGGGGCAGCTCCCGTTCGAGTGACAACGCCGGTGGAGCGGAAGGGTGATTCCGAGCGCCAGCCCCAGGTCGGAGTCGAGATTGCCGCCAACACGGAAGGCGAGGCCGCGAAGCCGAAAGAGGGAGGTGTGGATTCCGCGCTGGAGGCCGCGCGTGCCCGGTCCCGCCGACGACTGGACCGGTAGGACTGGCAGGGAAGGTACGGAGCGGCCCTCTCAGCCCCCCCCCGACGCCCAGCCCCAGCGCCCAACGCCCGGAAGGAACGTTCATTCCACGAGACGCCCCGCCCCGCCCTGCCCCGGAAGGAACGTTCGTTCCACAAGACGGTGGAGTCGGGACCTGTCCCGGGTGGACCGAGGACCTCCCCGCAACGCTGGACCGGGGCCTGAAGCCGTACCCGCGTACCCGCTGCGTGCCGAGAGGTCCGGTCGTGCAGGACTCGTCTGCTGGCTGAATCAGCCGGGCGGCCCGACGTCGGCGGTCCGGGATGAAGGTGCGAGCCGCCTCAATCTGGAGAGGGTCACGGCTGAGAGGCGGCTCGCGGTGAAGCCAGGTGCGGGCTGCCCCGAATCTGGATGCGCGTCGTGCTGGGAGGCGGCTCGCGGTGAAAAGGTGCAGGCCGCCCCTGGTCGAGCTGAGGAGTCACAGGTGAGGGGCGGCCTACGGTGAAAAGGTGCGGACCGCCCCTGGTCGAGCTGAGGAGTCACAGGTGAGGGGCGGCTCGCGGTGAAAAGGTGCAGGCCGCCCCATGTCGAGATGAGGAGTCAGGTTGAGGGGCGGCCTGCGGTGAAACGGTGCGGATCGTCCTTGCCTCAGGGTGCGGAATCACAGTTGAGGAGCGACCTGCGGTGAGGCACGGATGACCCCAAGACTTGGGAGGGGTAAGCACAGATGTCGGGTAATCCGTTCCCCGTGGGTCTCACAGGGCGAAGAGGAAGATACACAGGACGTGTGTTTCGGGCAACACAATTGGAATATTCTTTAGTGGTCAGAATTAGCGAGGGCCCCGGGGCATGATTGACCCCGCCTGGGCGCGCGTCCTGAGGCTCGGGCCCGTCCTGGGCTTCGTGGCCCTGGGCGGCTTCGGCGTCCAGGTCCTGCGGCTGGCGCTGCACAAGGCCTTCAGCATCGACGAGTTCCAGTACGCCCACGCCGCGTGGCTCGTGTCGCGCGGGCAGGTGCCCTACCGGGACTTCTTCGAGGTCCACTTCCCGCTCGTCTACCAGGTGCTGGCGCCGCTGTTCTCCCTGCTGGGGGATGCGCCGCTCAACGTGCTCGCGTTGCGGGCCGCCATGCTGGTGCCGCTCGCGGGGGCCTGTGTGGCGGTGGCGGTGCTCAACCGGCGCGAGGGCCGGGTTGCGGCGCTGCTGGCTCCGGTGCTGCTGCTCTCCCTGCCTCCCTTCGTGCGCTTCGCCACGGAGGTCCGTCCGGACGCGCTGGCCATCGCGCTGTTCCTGGGCGCGCTCGCCACGCTGTCGGCCCGTCCCGCCACGCGGGTGAAAGGCTTCGCGGCCGGGGCGCTGCTCGCGGCGTCCGTGTGGGGCTCGCAGAAGGTGCTGTTCTACGGCGGCGCCGTGGGGGTGGTGCTCGCCGTGGACCTCGTGCTGCGGCGAGGGAGGGCGCCCGCGCTGGTGTCCACGCCTCGCGCCTTCCTGGCCGGAGCGGGCACGGTGCTCGCGGCCGTGGCTGCGTACCTCACGGTGAGCGGCTCGTGGGCGGCGTGGTGGCGGTGGTGCTTCGCCTGGGCCTCCGAGCACCAGCGTCACTACCCTGGCTTCTCTCCGAACAAGTACCTGCTGCCCGCACTGGAGGAGCAGCCGTGGCTCTTCACCCTGGCGGCGCTGGGCTTCGTCGCCACCGTGCGCCGGTGGTGGCGCTCCGGCAGCGCACGCTGGAGTGATTTGGACCTGCCGCTGCTGCTCGCGGTGCCGGCGACGTTCGGCTCGTATGCGCTCCAGCGCGCGCCCTTCCCCTACAGCCTGCTGCCCTTCCTTGGCGTGCTCGCCCCCTTCATGGCGCGCGGCGCGGTGGAGGTGCTCGGGTGGCTGCGCTCGCCTCCCGCGCAGGTGGCGGGGGCCGTGGCGCTGGCGGTGCTGCTGGCCGTGCAGGGACTCCGGCTGGAGGCGCTGCTGGACGGGGACGGCAATGCCCGGCAGCGCGAGGTGCTGGCGCGCATCGCCACGCTCACCGGGCCCGAGGACGTCGTCTACGACAACTCCGGGGGCTACGTGAGCCGTCCGCACGCGCACTTCTACTTCTATACGGATGCGTACCTGCGTGGCTCCGAGGCAGCCAGGCTGGCACGCGAGGTTCCGGAGGCCCTGGTGGCCACCGGGTGTGTGCTGCGCGTGGATGACCTGCGCACCTCCGGTCTGCCTCCCACGCTGCGGCGCTTCCTCTCCGAGCACTATCAGCCTCTCGATGGGGACCTCTCCTTGTGGGGCCAGCGCTACGAGGTGTCCGGGAGCGGACCCTTGGAGGCCCGCTTCCTCGCCGTGCGTGAGGACCGCTACTTCGTCGAGCCCGAGTCCATCCTCTCGCGCGGCGCGCTGTTCATCGACGGTGCGCGCGTGACGGAGCCCGAGTTCGTGCTGAGCCGGGGTGAGCACTCCGTGCGCTACGAGGGGCCGGGGAGCCGGTTCCACCTGCTCTGGCTGCCGCGCGACGGACGGCGGTGGACGCCGCGGCCGGGGCTGCCTCCCACGTACTCGCGCCTGTTCTGAGGGCCAATGTGTGAAGCACCCGTCGCTCCGCGAGGTGTCACCCCTCACGCATGAACCGGAGCAATTCCCCTCGGCTCCGGTCGTGGCAGACTCGCGCCATGGACCTCCAAGAGACGATGCGGGAGCTGGAGTCGTTGGGCTCGGAGCAGACCCGGAAGACGTTCCTCCGTCACGGCGCGCCGGGGCCCCTCTTCGGCGTGAAGCTCGGGGACCTGGAGAAGCTGCGCAAGCGCATCAAGACGAATGCCGGCCTCGCCGAGGCGCTGTGGGACACCGGCAACGCGGATGCCCGGATGCTGGCGACCCTGGTGGCCGACGCCGCCTCCATGTCCTGGGAGCACCTGGATGCGTGGGCCCGGGCGCTGGACTGGCACACGCTCGTGGATGTCTTCATCAACAATGTGGCGCTGCGCTCGCAGCACGCCCGCAAGGCGGTGGAGACGTGGGCTCCGCTGTCCGGGGAGATGCAGAGCCGCGCGGGCTGGCAGTTGCTGGCGGCGCTGGCCACCAAGACGGAGCAACTGGCCGACGACGAGCTCTCCGTCTGGCTGCCGCGCATCGAGCAGGGCATCCACTCCGCCCAGAACCGGGTGCGCGAGTCGATGAACAGCGCGCTGATTGCCATTGGTGGGCGGGGCGGCGCGTTGCGGGACACGGCGCTCGAGGTGGCGAAGCGCATTGGCAAGGTGGAGGTCGACCACGGCGACACCGCCTGCGAGACGCCGGACGCGGCGGAGTACATCGAGCGGATCATCGCTCGCAGGGAGGGAGGCGTGGCGAAGGCCACCGCCCTGGCGAAGAACGCGGTGGACAGCGTCAAGGGCATGGCGGCGAAGGCCACGGCCGGCGCGCAGAACGTGGCCTCGGGCGCGATGAGCGCCGTGGCCAGCGCGAAGAATGTGATGGCGGAGGCGAGGAGCGTCGTGAGCAGCGCGCAGGACGCGGTGTCCGACGTGGCGAAGAAGGCGGCCGCGGGCGCGAAGAACGTGGTCGCCAATGCGCGGAATGTCCCGACAGGCGCGAAGACGGCTGGCGTGGCGAAGAAGGCCGCAGCGGGCGCGAAGGCGGCTGGCGCGGCGAAGAAGGCCGCAGCGAGCGCGAAGCAGAACGGCGCGGCAGGCACGTCGCAGGCGGTCGCCAAGAAGAGCAGCGCGGCGGGCAAGGCGCAGACGAGCGCGAAGCAGAACGGCGCGGATGGCAAATCGCAGATGAGCGCGAAGAAGAACGGCGCGGCAGGCAAGGTGCCGACGAGCGCGAAGAAGGCTGGCGCGGCCGGTAAGGCTTCGCTGAGCGCGAAGAAGAAAGGGCCCTCGGAGGGATCTCCCGCGGGCGTGAAGAAGAAGGGCGCGGCGAAGAAGGCCTCTCCGGCCCGCAAGGCGGCGGTGACGAAGCGCGCTCCGGCGGTGGCCAGGAAGGCCGCCGCGAAGCGCGGCGCACCCGCCCCGGTGAAGAGGGCCACGGTGAAGCGGGCCGCTCCCGCGCCGAAGAGGGCCAGCGCGAAGAAGGCCACTCCCACGTCCGCGAAGAAGACGACTTCGACCCAGAGCAGGACTGGTGCGAAGAAGAGCGCGCGGCCTCGTACCTGATTCCTGCTCCAGCCCGGAGCACGACGGGCGCGAAGGCGCGCGCTCGGCCACGCTCTTGATGCGGCGGCCGGGGCGGCTCGAAGCGATGCGGCACGAGGACCCGGCCCCGTGCCCTGCCTGTCCCGGGTGACGGCGCCACCGCGCCGTCCTCGACGTCACCGGGCCACCGAAGCTCTCGATGGCCCGGCGCTCACCCGACTACGGCACGCAGAGCCGCTGTCCGCCGCCCTGCTTGTAGCTGCGCACGCGGGCAATCAGGTTGCCCTCGTCCGACTCCGGCGTGGTCGTCTCGTCATTGCCGGCTCCGAACGCGAAGCCCACGGAGTGGGCCGCGGCCAGCTCGGCGGTGTGCGCGAAGAAGTAGTCCACGCGGTTGTCCTTCCAGGCCTGGCCCGAGTTGGGCAGGCCGGTATTGCCCACCGGGAGCTGCCACCAGAAGTTCGGCTTGTTCAGCCGCTCGGAGAGGGCCTTGGCCCAGGCGAAGGCCTGGTGGAAGTGGGGCAGGGTGGCGTTGGTGGCGTCCCACCACGTGTCGTCACCCCGCTGGACCTCGTACCAGCCCGCGTCGCGGTCCGACGCCTCGATGACGATGAAGTCCGTGTCGGCCGCCCCCAACTTCAACAGGAAGTCGGCCACCTTCCGGGCCTCGCCCGCCACGTCGAAGGACGTCTGCGTGTTGAGGTACACGTCGATGCGCGTGGCCCACGGGCTGGCGTGCAGGCTCACCTTCGCGTTGGGCGCGTACTTGCGCGCCATGGCAATCATGCAGCGCCCCAGGCCCGCGGCGTTGTTCGCCATTCCCGCGCAGTCCGTGGCGTTGGCGCTGGCCACCTGTGCCGGCACGGTGGCCGGGTCGCCATTCGAGTTGAACTGCAGGTAGCCCCACAGGTCCGGCTCGATGTGGAGCAGCGCGGGCTCGCTGCCCACCTGCTGCAGCGCATAGCGCCAGTCATTCAGGTAGCGCCGCATGAAGGCCACGTCATTCAGCGCGCTCAGCTGAGCCGCGCCCTCGCCCAGGCGGCTTCCCAGCAATTGCTGGTAGTAGCTGATGAAGGGAAGCTGGCCGCGCTCCTTGGCCGTGGAGACGAAGCTCCGCACGTAGGCTCCGGGGCGCTCGGTGAGGTCCTGCCAGCAGCCCCACCACAGACACTGGTACTGCCCGCAGGAGCCCTCCTGCGTCGTGCAGGTGTTGTCGCAAGCGGTACAGACGTTGGTCGAATCGACGAGGCGGCTCGCCAGGTACAGGTAGTGGACGTCGAAGGGCGTGTCGATGGCGGTCCGCTCCTCCATCTGCGCCCCCACCAGCAGCCGGTTCTTCCCCAGCGACGTCAGGAACGTGTCGCCCAGGCATGCCGAAGGCCCCGTGCCACCGTCCGTGTTGCCGCCCGTGCCCGCGTCCGTGTTGCCACCGGTGCCGGCATCCGTGTCCCCGCCGGAGCCCGCATCCGTGCCGGCATCCACGCCCGCGTCCTCCGAGGGCTTCTTGTCGTCGTCATCCGAGCTGGAACAGCCCGTCAGTGCCAGCAGGCCCAGGGTGAGGAACGCCAGCCGCTTCATCCGCTTCGCTGTGGGAGTGCGCATTCGGGCCTGACGCTACCGCGCGGCCGTCCCGTCGACCCAGCCAGGCGGAGCGCCTTCCGGGCCCACGCGCCCGCCTGCCCGTCCTCCGTCGCCCCATCCAGTCCGGAACCAACAATCCGCCAATCTTTCAAATCAAGAAATTCTTGAGAAGTGGTCAAAATCCCGGCTAGACGCACCCCTCCCCCCATTTCCCCCCTGAGGACGCGATGAAGACGCGAGTGTGGATGCTCCTGGTGCCCGTGCTGCTGGCGGCCGGCTGTGGCCCTGTCGAGGACGCGGAGGCCCCCGTCATCGACGAGCTGACCGGGCAGGTGCTCCTGGAGGCCACGACGAAGTACGACATGCACCGCCTGCTGGAGGACGCGGACATCACCGGCGGGCAGTGGATTACCACCGCGCAGGTGCAGGCCTTCCTCCAGCAGAACGGCTCGTACCTGGCCACCTACAAGGACCCGGTCTGGAGCAACAAGACGGCCGCCGCGCTCATCGTCGAGCGCTCCAAGGCGTACAGCATCAGCCCCCTCTACATGCTGGCGCGCATCCAGGTGGAGTCGAGCCTCGTGCAGAGCGGCACCTCCACCAACCTGGCCAAGGCCACCGGCTGCGGCTGTCCGGACACCAGCGGCTGCGACGCGCAGTACACGGGCTTCGGCAACCAGATTGAGTGCTCGGCGAAGAAGCTGCGCGGCTACTTCATCGACCTGGACGCGGGGCGCACCACCGTGTCCGGGTGGAAGGTGGGCCTGACGAAGAACACGTCGGACCCGTGCTCGGTGAAGCCCGTCAACAAGGCCACCGCGGCCCTCTACACGTACACGCCCTGGGTGGGCGCGTACGCCATCCAGTGTGGCCGCACCACGGTGGGCGGCTCGTCGCTCGTGGCCGTCATCTTCAACCGCTACAAGACGGCCTACAACTGGGGCAGCGCCCCCGCCACGTGCGTCTCCGAGACGGCGGGCACCGCGGTGCCGGAGCGGGGCTGCGTGCAGAGCTCGTCGGACGCCATCTGGCGGCAGTGCCTGTCGGGCACGTTCACCGCCGGCACCACGGCGAAGCCCACCAACTGCACCGTGTCCTATCCGTGGTGCTCCTCCGCCACGCTGGGCCGCTCCGTGCCCGCGCGCACCTGCGTGCAGTCCTCGGGTGATTCGCAGTGGCACCAGTGCGGCGTGGAGGGCGCATGGCAGAGCGCGCCCACGGCGCCCACCTCCGGCTCCGGCCCCGTCGGCGCCTGCTTCGCGATGTACGCGCTGTAGCCCGCGCGCCCTGGCTCCCGTCCGCCCGGGTGCATTCCGGGCCGGGCGGGGGCCGCCTCGCGCCTCAGTACTCGTTGCTCCAGATGAGGTCCAGGCCGCCCGAGCGCGCGTCGCCGTAGTTGCCTTCCAGGCTCCAGCGCGTGCCCAATTGGTACTCGAAGCGCACGGCGTTGGCATTCTCCCCCTGCTGGGGATTGGCGCCGACGCGGCCGGTGTAGCCCACGTAGATTTTGTCCGTCACGTACGTGCCCACCTCCAGCTTGGTGCCGGCGATGCCCGAGTCGCCCGCCTCGATGGAGAGCACGTCCAGCGGCAGCTTCGCCGCCAGCGCCTTGCGTGCCTCGTTGGCCACCAGCGAGCCCACCACGGAGGCGGCCTGCGCGCTGGCCGTCATGGACGCGCCCGAGCCGCGCTCCAGCGTGCGGCGGCCGGTGGCGAGCAGCGTATAGATTTCCGACTCCGGCAGCGGCGGGTCGCTGGTGGGCTTGAGGGTGAGGTCCTGGCCCTGGCCGCGGATGGTGACGAAGACGGTGACCTTGGCGGAGTCGTTGCGGTGCTCGGCGGTGACGTTGATGTACGGCACCGTCGCTGGCCCGGTGAAGCGCACCTGGCTGTCCCGCTGCACGTCGAAGCGGCGGCCCAGCACGTCCACGCGCCCGCGCAGCACGCGCACCTCGCCGAACAGGCGCGCCTCGTCGCGGTACTCCACCCGGAAGTCGTCGGACAGGCCCAGCTCGACATTCACGTCCGAGCCCTTCACCCAGAGGTTGCGCGGCGCATTCACGTTCACCCAGTACGTGCGCAGCGGCGCCTCCTGCTCCACCTCGACGTCCTCGTCGGCCCCGGCCTCGTCCACGGCCCGGGCCAGGTCCGCCGCCTGCGCCGCCACGCCGCTGCCGCCCACGGCGGTCCGGTCAGGCACGCTGGGGGTGGGGTCGGGGAGGTTCTCCTCCTGGTCCTTCTCGGGCGTGCCGGGGGAGGGCTGCTGTTGCCGCTTGCGCTTCTTGCGCTCCACGGGCACGCCGTTGCGCACGAGGACGACATCGCCGGGCCGCTCCAGCGGCTGCAGGTCCTTTCGCCTCAGCTCCGGCAGGACGATGGTGGCCTCTGGGACGGAGACGTTGCGCAGGTTGACGAGCCGCCCCGTCAGCGTGCCTTCAATCTTGGCCCGCATGCTCACCACGGCCATGAGCTGGTCGTCGAAGACGATGGGGAAGTCCTGCGTCACCAGCGGGTGCTCGTTGCCCTTGGGGCTGGACAACTCGTACTCACCCCTGCGGCTGCGCACGGCGGTCAGCGGCGCCTCCAGCCGCAGCGAGCCATTGCCGGCCTTCGCCGACAGCGTCCGCAGGGCGAAGGACTCCTCGGTGGCCTCCAGGGCGAGCTGGATGTCGCGGTACTCGCCCAGGCCCATCAGCCCCAGCAGTCCGTCCTTCCAGGCCAGGGTGCCCTGGAAGGTGGGCGCTCCCACGGTGCCGGCGACGGCGGCGTCCGCCTGCACCACGCCGCCCAGGCTGCGCACCATCTCCGTGACGCCGGAGAGGAAGGACGGGTCGAAGTCGCGCGCCTTGAGCGTCACCTCCAGCGGCGCGCGCGTGTACTGCAGACCCTGTTGTAGCGCGGGCAGTGACACGTCCAGGTCCACGCCGCCGTTCACCATCATCGTTCCGCCCGCTGGCGCGGTGAGGAGCACGTCGAAGTCGGAGCGGGTGCCCTTGTAGACGTAGTGCAGCCGCGCCTGTCCCAGCCCCAGGTCCCCCACGCCCAGCTTCTGCACGCCGGCGGTGAGGTCCAACTCAGGCGTGTCCAGCGTGCCGCGCGCGGCAACCTCCATCGCCAGCACGCCTTGCACGCCCTGGGGGTTGGTGCCCGGCGTGGGCGGAGCGCCCCCCTGGGAGCGCGCCAGTCCGGGCAGCTCCTGCAGCGACACCGGCATCAGCCTGCCGCGGATGCGGAAGGGGATGCGGCCATAGACTTCGCGGTCCTGCAGCGCGCCGAGGGGCGCCAGCAAGGTGGCGTCCAGCTGCGCCAGCGGCCCTTCCTGGCGCTGCACCGCCAGCGCCACCTTCACGTCCTTCTCTCCGCCCGTCACGGTGAGCTGGCCATTCTGCGGAGGGATTCCGTTGGCGGTCGCCCCGGCCACCTGCACGGCCAGCCGGCCCTGCGGCACCAGCACCGAGCCCTGGATGTCCACCTGCGCGGACACCGCGCCGCCCGGCTTGTCCACACCCGGCATTCCTTCGAGCAGGGTGAGGGGCAGCTCGGCCACGCGGGCCTCCAGCTCCAGCGCCGCCGCGAAGACGTCGTCGGGCGTGGGCGGCTTCGCCAGCAGTCCGCCCAGCGTGAAGGGCGTGCGCAGCGCCACGTAGGCCTGCTTCGCCAGCCCCTGCAGCTCCAGGCGCGCGTCCAGCGTGCCGTCCTCCGCGTCCGATGCCGCGCGCAGCTCGAAGGCCAGCGGCGCCTTCAGCGAGAAGCCGGGAGGCGGCACCTCGTAGCGCACGTCCCGGCCGCGCAGGGTGAAGTCCAGCCGGGGCTCGCGCGCCGGGCCCACCACCGCCAGCGTGCCGGCGACGTGGCCGCTCGGGCCCGCGGGCTGCTTCGCCAGCTTCATCACCCCGGCCACGTCCAGGTCCTCCAGGTTCACCTTGAGGGACATGGCGTCCCGGCGGCGCTTCAGCACGCCCTGCACGGGCACGTCGAAGTCCGCCGTGAGCTTCGCCACGGGCAGGTTCGCGGACAGCGTGCCGGTGGCGCGGTCCTTCACGTAGCGCCCGTTCAGCGCCGCCTGGAGTCCCTCGTACCCGCTCACGCGCCCGTCGTCCCAGCGCAGGTTCGCCTCCGCCTCCGGACGGGGCAGCCGCCCGCGCGCCGACACGAAGCCCGTCACCGTGCCGCCCAGGCCGAGCGACTCGGGGACGAAGGCGCGCGGCAGCTTCGTCAGGTCGAACGCGCCCAGCTCCACGCGCGCGGTCACCTGCTCACCCTCCTTGGCGCCGCGCAGCGACAGCGACTGCGGGCCCGAGGTGAGCGTCAGCGCGGGCTCCACCTCCACCCGGCCGCCGCCGAAGCCCACGTGCGTGGGGCGCTGCAGGCTCCAGGTGGCCTCCGGCCAGGACAGGGACAGCGCGTCCACCGCCAGCCCCTGTCCGTCCTCATCCACCAGGCCACCCAGGGTGATGCCGACCTGCGCGTCTCCCTGCACTCGCACGGTGGCGTCCAGCTCGCGCTCGCGCGTGGCGACGGTGGCCGCCAGGTCCTTGAAGGTGCGCCCGCCCGTGCGCAGCTCGGCCACCACCAGCGACGCGTCCGTGTCCAGCGGCCGGGTGACGTCCGGCAGCTCCACCTTCACGGTGATGTCTCTCAGCGCCAGGTCCGCGCCATACGCCAGCGTGGCGAAGCCGCCGTGCGCCTCCAGGCCCGGCGTGCGCAGCGGGCCCTCCACCACGAAGTCCAGCGTGCCGCTGCCCGCCATGGGCGGCACCGCGCCCGGCAGCAGCCGCGACAGCGCCTGCGACAGCAGGGCGAGGTTGCCTGCGGTGAAGCCGCCGTCCACGCGCATCCTCTCCTGGGTGCCCTGGCCCTGCGCGCGGAGCGACGCGCCCGGCAGCAGCACCTGGAGCCGCGACAGCGCGAACTGCCCGTCCTTCGCGCTGGCCTCCAGCTCCACCGGGCCCAGCGGCTGGCCCTGGTACTCGGACGGGGAGACGGTGAGGTCCACCTCGCCGTCCAGCGTCTCCAGGCTCGTGCCGCCGCCTTTGGCGAGCAGGTCCGCGTGGAGCTTCGTCTTCGGGCCCTCCTCCACCAGCTGCGACAGGTCCACGTCCCGCGCCTTCGCGGTGAAGCCGCGGGTGCGCAGGTGCTCCAGGTCCAGGTCGCCTTCCACGTCCAGCGTGGCGTCCGCCGCCTTCGCCAGCGCGTCCACGCGCACCACGTCCCCGTCCAGGCCCGCCGTCCCCTCCAGCGACACGGGCACCACGAGGGGCCACGTGGGTACGAAGCCCTTCAGCAGCGCCGGTGGCGCGGAGAGCTGGCGCACCGTCACCTGCCCTTGCAGTTTCCCCTCCGGCTGGCCCGGGGCCACCTCCGGAGGCAGCTTCAGGTTGCCGCTGGCATCCAGCACCAGCCCGGCGACGCCCAGGTCCACGTCCGCCTGGAGCGCGCCCTCCTCGCCGCCGCCCTTCAGCACCAGTCGCACCGGCCCGGCGACGGGGCGCGTGAGGCCGCCCGTGGCCTCCAGGTCGGCGCCAAAGCCCTGCGTGGCCGCCGCGTAGCGCGCGGAGCCCTTCGCGTCGAAGTCCTCCAGCCGCACCTGGCGCTCGGGGCCGTCCTCCACCTCCTGGCGGAAGTCGACGTAGCCGTCCTCCAGCACCAGCTCGCGCAGGTCCAGCTGGAGCTTGCCCCGGCCCTGGGGGGGCTCCTCGGGCTTGGGGTTGCGGGGCTCCAGCGCGCGGGACAGGTTGAGGCCGCGCTCGTCCTGCGCGAGGTACAGGCGCGGACGCTCCACCTTCACCGAGGTGAGGTCCACGTGCTGGCGCACCAGCGGGCCCAGGCGCACGCGCGCGTCCACCCGGGCGATTTCCGCCACCAGCTCGCCCTCCGGGTCATACAGCTTCAAGTCGGTGAGGACGGCGCCGCCCGGCGACAAGTCCAGGCCCCCCAGCTCGAGGCGCCCGGAGAGCTGCTCGTTCGCCAGCGCCACGCCCTTGCGGACGAGCCACGCCTCTCCGCTGGGGCTGGTGAGGTAGATGAGCGCACCCACCACCAGCAGCACCACCAGCCCCACCAGGCCGAGCAGCCCCCACAGCAGGCGACGCCCCCAGCGCTTGCGGTCGCTCAAAACGCCTCTCCAATCGACAGGTGCAGCGCGCACTGCCCGTCCGGGGCACCCGCGAAGGCGGCGCCGCGGGTCTTCGGGCCGTTGGTACTCCAGCTGCTGCCGATACCGAAGCAGCCCCCGGAGTCGGGATAGATGTACCCCGGGGTGGAGACGGGCAATCCCCCGCCGATGTCCAGGCGGCGCGCGATGTCCAGTCGGATGGGGCCCACCACCGTGAGGTAGCGCAGTCCCACCCCCAGCGCGTGGTAGTGGTCAGGACCGAACAGCTTGGGCGCCTGGCTGTGGCCGAAGTTTTCGATGCCCACCAGGCCCGAGTCGTAGAAGGCCGCCACCATGATGCTCTCCGTGAACTGGTAGCGCAGCTCCAGCGAGCTCTCGAAGTAGCTGTTGCCGCCCACCGGCACGGTGTCCCACTGCTCGTTCTGGGAGATGACGAGGTTCTCCTCATCCCCCACAATCGGCTCGTTCTCCGTGCGTGGCAGGGCGGCCATGGGGGACAGGCGCTGGCCGTTGAAGCCGCGCATGGCGGTGGCGCCGCCGGAGAAGAAGCGGGTGACGATGGAGCTCTGGCCCCCACCCGCCGGGTTCAGCGTGCCCAGCCGCACCTTCGCCGCCAGGATGAGGCGCCGGTCGTTGTCCAGCGGCCGGTAGTAGCGCATGTCCGGCAGCAGGCGCACGTAGGTGTACTTGCCGAAGAAGGGGCCGCCGCCCTTCTGCACGGACAGGCTCAGGTAGTAGCCCTCGCGGGGCTCAATCGGGTCGTCCCGGCGGTCCCACGCGAAGGCCACCTCCAGGTAGCTCAGCGCCTGGTTGCACTGCTCCTGCGCGTCCTCGCAGCCCAGGACGATGGGCGGCACGCGCGCGTCGGCGGAGACGCGGCCCGTCAGCCGGTAGATTTCGAGGTTGTACGAGGGGAAGATGGAGAAGCTGCGGTGGGGCTGCCAGATGACGCCCGCCTTGAGCTTCCCGCCCCAGTAGTCGTACGCCTGCTCCAGGCCCCGCTCCGCGGTGAGCGACGTCTGCAGGCGCAAGTCACGGAAGAGGAAGCGCGGCTGCTCGAACTCGGTGGTGACTTCGAAGATGGGGCCGGCCTTGCTCCGGTCGAGGATGTTGGGGATGAACGCGTAGCCCAGGCGACCGCGCACGGTGAAGCGGCGCAGGCCGCCCCGGAAGTTGCGGTGGGTCCACTCGCCCAGCACGCGGACCTCCTGGCGCGCGGCGTCCACGCCCACGCCGCCGCCCAGCCGCACCGAGCGGAAGGGCGCCTCGCGCACGTCCACCACCACCGGCACCGTGCCGGACTCCCGGTCCGGCGCCCCGCGGTTCACCTTCACCGCGCCGAACACGCCCATGCGGAAGACGCGCGCCTGGGCCTCGGCCAGCGCCGTCTCGCTGTACCAGTCCCCCTTCTTCAGGCTGCCCTGCACCTGCTCGATGATGCGGCGCGGTGGCACCTGGGGGTTGGCGTCCGTGGCCACGAAGGTGTTGCCGAAGCGGTAGCGGACACCCGGCTGGATGCGCAGGTCCACCCTGGCCTCCTGCCGCGTCAGCTCCACCTGCACCTCGCCGCCCACCTCCGCCTCGGCGTAGCCCAGCTCGCGCAGCCGGCCCTCGATGAGCGTCTTCGTCTCCTCCCAGGCCGCCTCGCGGAAGATGTCCCCCTTCTTCAGGGGCAGGTCCGCCAGCACCCGGTTGCGGTGCTCCTCGCGGAACTCCGCTGGCAGCGCGTCCAGGCCGGAGTCATGGATTTCGACAATCCTGGTGGGCTCACCCTCCTTCACCTGGACCTGGAGGGCGACCTCGTCGGGCCCCTGCGGCTTCACCTCGCTGGAGACGACCTCCGCCTCGTAGAAGCCCTGGGCCTGGTAGTAGCGCTGGATGCGGCGCAGGTCGGCCTGCCAGGCGTTGGCGTCGAAGTAGCGCGGCCCGCCAAAGGGCCAGAAGCCCCACCAGGGCGTCTCCGAGGTGAGGATGCGTTCCTTGATGTCACCCTCGCCGACCTGGTCCGTGCCCTGGATGGTCAGGTCATTGACCTTGGGGCCCGAGGGGCGCTCCTGCGTCGTGGCGCAGGCGGCCAGCAGCAGCAGGGCGGTGGTGGTGGCGAGGCGGAGGGTTCGGGGATGGGCGGCGGCCACGGGGTGTTCATAGCCGGAAGGCCCGCCGCTGACTCGCTCCTTGCCAGGGGAAAGACGCGACATTGTCGCATTCCGAGACCTGCGCCGGGGCAACAGTGTCCGGTGCCTCGCGCGGGAAACCCCTCGAAATATACCGAGACGTGCAAGCCGGGCCGAGGTGCGCAAGATTGGCCCCCTATGCCCCTGTCCTGGCGAATGAGAGTCCTGGTGTTCTCCACGCTGGCGGTGCTCGGCTCCGCGTGCGGCGTGGACGATGACGAAGTGGTGCGGCTGAAGGATGGCGAGAGCTTCGCCGACGCGCCCTACTGCGGCTCCTTCGGCTGCGAGGACGTGTTCCAGTTCTGCGCCGAGGTGTTCCTGGAGTTCGGCCGCTCGCCGGCCATCTGCGTCAGCGATGACATCTGCGAGCGGCTGGAGTGCGCCAACCCCGGCCGCCGCTGCGCCGTGTTCGACGGCTTCCCCGGCCAGGTGAAGTGCATCGAGTGACGGCGCGCCCGGAGGCTGCTGGCGTCCGGGTGGGGGCTGCCGCCAGCGCCCGCGTGGGCGGAGGACTCCTCGCGGGAGGTCCTCCGGCGCGGGCCGTGCGGGACTTCAGCGCCGCGCGGAGGCGGTGAGCCACGCCAGGCGCTGACCGGCGTCACGCGTCTGCTCGTCCGTCAGCAGCGCGTCCGCGTTCTGGGTGATGCGGTAGGCCCAGTTCGAGTCGCTCATGGAGCCCGGCAGGTTGATGCGGTCCCTTGTGCCGAGGATGTCCTGCCAGGGCAGCACGCACAAATCGCTGCCGGAGTTGAGCGCCGAGGCCAGCATGGCGCGGTGGACTTCCGGGGTGAACTCGCGCGTGACGGGCACGCCGTTCATCTCCGGCCACGCGCGGGCGGCCGCCTGGCGCTCGTCGTCGCGGGCGCCCTCCCACCACTCGGCCACGGTGTCCGTGTCATGGGTGCCCGTCGTGACGAGGGACACCGCGGGGAACTGGTGCGGGTCCCGGTAGGTGTTGTCGTCGCGCTCCCAGCGCATCACCCGGTAGCCCGGCAGCTTCAGGTCCGCGAGGATGCGGCGCACGAAGGGCGGAATCACGCCCAGGTCCTCGGCGACGATTCCGGCGCCCTCCGACAAGAGCCGGAAGTGCTTCTCGCCCAGGCGCTTGTGGCTCTCCTCGTCCGGGGGGACGAAGCGGCCGGTGGGCGTCTGCTCGTCGCGAATCCACTGGCGGAAGTAGCCCACCGCGTGGTCCACGCGGCGCAAGTCGTAGTAGCTGGCCGCCTTCTTCGCGCGCTTCTTCAGCCACGCGTAGTCGTCCTTCTCCATGGCGGCGAAGTTGAAGTAGGGCAGGCCCCAGTCCTGGCCGGTGGCGGAGAAGTCGTCCGGGGGCACGCCCAGGCGCGCGTCGCGCGGGAGGATGTCCGGGTGGGCCCAGCAGTCCGCGCTGTCCTGGCCGATGATGAAGGGCTCGTCGCCGCACAGCAGCACGCCGCGCGCCCGGGCCTGCTCGCGCACCGCGTCCCACTGCACCTCGGCCACCCACTGCAGCCACGCGTGGTAGCGCACCCGGCGCTCCAGCTCCTTCGACTTGATGCCCAGCGCCTCGGGCTGGCGATGCTTGAGGCCCTCCGGCCACTCCCACCAGGGGCGGCGGTCCTCCTGCTCGCTGATGGCGGTGAAGAGGGCGTAGCTCTCCAGCCACTCGCCCTGCGCGTCGCGCCACTGGCGGAAGGCCTTCGCGCGCTCGGACTGGGGGGCCCAGTGCTGCTGCTCGAAGGTGTCGAAGGCGCGCGCGAAGGCGGCGTCCTTGAGCGGGAAGACGAGGTCGTAGCGCACGCGCGGGGCGGCGCGGGCCTCGGCGAGCTGGCCGCGCTGCGCCTCGGAGAGGGCGGCCTCGCCTCCGGAGGCGATGAACTCCGGCAGCTGCCGCAGGTCGATGAAGAGCGGGTTGAGGCCGAAGGCCGAGCGCGTGGAGTAGGGGGACGGGTCGCCTGGCGCGGTCGGCAGCAGCGGGAGCACCATCAGCAGGCGCTGGCGCGCGGACTTCATCCAGGCGAAGAGGCCGTCCATGGCGCCGAAGTCGCCGATGCCGAAGTCCGTCTGGGAGCGGAGTGAGAAGAGAGGAAGCAGGAGACCGGAGAGCCGGCCAGGTGTGGACATGGTGCGGCGCAATCTGCCCCAGCGGCGCCCCGGTGTGAACTCCTCCGACACCGGGGAATGCGCGGGGGCTCCACTGGCTGACGGAAGGGATTCCGAGCGGCGGCGCCTGTTGTCCGAGGGTACAATTCCCCTGTGAATTGGTTGCTGGAAGACTTCTATGCGCGGCCCGCGCTGGTGGTGGCCCGGGAGCTGCTCGGTACCCTGCTGGTGGTGGAGGAGGGCGGGGTGCGGCGGGTGGGCCGCATCGTCGAGACGGAGGCCTACATCGGGGAGCACGACCTGGCGTGCCATGCCGCCAAGGGTGTCACCCCGCGAACGGAGGTCATGTTCGGGCCGCCGGGACGGGCGTACGTCTACCTCATCTACGGCATGCACAACTGCTTCAACGTGGTGACGGATGCCACCGGGGTGGGGGCGGCGGTGCTGATCCGCGGGGTGGAACCCGTGGAGGGCGTGCCCGAGGGCGAGCGCACGGACGGGCCCGGGCGGGTGTGCAAGGCGCTGGGCCTCACCCGGGAGCACAACCGGGTGGCGCTCTTCTCCCCGGGGCTGCACCTGCTGCCGGGCGAGCCCGTCCCGGAGGCGCGGGTGACCCGGGGGCCTCGAATCGGGGTGGACTACGCGGGGGCCTGGGCCGCGGAGCCCTTCCGGCTATGGGTCCGGGACAGTCGACACGTCAGCAGGCCGCCGTCCAAGAGCGGGGCGCGGAAGCGACCTTGACGGAAGCCCTCCCGGCTGGTTGGGTGCGCCCCGCCATGTCCGACGAGGCCGCCAGGGAAGAGGACCGCCAGCTCCTCGCGAGGGCACAGGATGGGGACGTCTCCGCTTTCGAGGCCCTGGTGGATGCCCACCGGGACAAGGTGTACGGCCTGGCCCTGCGGATGACCCGCTCCGAGGCCGACGCCGCCGAAATCACCCAGGACACCTTCCTGTCCGCCTACCAGCACCTGAAGGACTTCCGGGGGGATGCCGCCTTCGGCTCCTGGGTGCATCGCATCGCCGCCAACCATGCCCTCATGCGCCTGCGCCACCGGCGGGTGGCCCAGGCGGCCGAGCAGGAGCTCCAGGGCCCGGAGTTCACCGAGCGGGGCTCCCTGGCCGAGTACCCCGTCTCGGACTGGAGCCGGGACGCCGAGGAGAAGGCCCTGGACGCCGAGCTGGGCACGGCCATCCAGCAGGCAACCGACCTGCTTCCGCAGGGTTACCGGGAAGTCTTCCTCTTGAAAGACGTGGACGGCCTCAGTTACGAACAGATTGCAGAGACAACGGGGGACTCCATCCCCGCCATCAAGAGCCGTTTGCACCGTGCCCGGCTCGCGCTCCGTGAAGCCATCGATGATTTCTACAACCGGGACAGTCGCGGGGCGTGAAACGCGACGCGGCGCTCGGCATCTTCGACAGGGACGAGGGCGCGCCGCAGCCAGCCGAGGTTCGGATGTACAACTGTAAAGATTCGATCAACCTCCTGCTGGAATTCCTCGATGGCGAGATGTCCGCCGAGGAGGCACAGCATCTGAAGGAGCATCTGCGCGGGTGCAGCCCCTGCGTGGACTTCCTGCGCACGTACCGGGCGACGCCCGGGCTGTGCAAGAAGGCCCTGGCGTCGAAGATGCCCAAGGAAGTCTCCGAGAAGCTGACCGAGTACCTTCGCTCCAAGATCAAGTCCGCCTCGTGAACCTGAAGCAACTGTCGCTCCCGGAGCTGGAGGCCGTGCTGGCCCCGCTCACCCCTTCGCCCACCGCCGTCCGCAAGGTCTTCGCGGCCGTCTTCGCGCATGGCGCGCAGACGGTGGAGGACGTGGCCAACGCCCGGCAGGTGCCGCGCCGCGTCGGAGACTTCCTGCGGGCGCAGGCGGAGCTGCCGAAGCTGGCGGTGGTGGAGCGGCGCCGGGCGGACGACGGCTTCGTGAAGTACCTCTTCGACTCGCCGCTGGGCGGGCGCGTGGAGGCGGTGCGCATCCCCATCTTCGACGAGAAGTACGTCATCTGCGTGTCCAGCCAGGTGGGATGTGCGCTGGCCTGCGACTTCTGCATGACGGGGAAGCTGGGCTTCAAGCGCAACCTCCAGACCTGGGAGATTTTGGACCAGGTGCTCCAGGTGCGCGCGGAGGCGGACCGGCCGGTGCGCGGCGTCGTGTTCATGGGGATGGGCGAGCCGCTGCTGAACTACAAGGAGACGCTGCGGGCGGCGGACATCCTGCGTCACCCGGCGGGGCTCTCCATCGCGGGTGACGCGATTACCTTCTCCACGGCGGGCCATGTGCCGGCCATCCGCCGCTACACGCGCGAGGGCCACCCGTACCGGTTGGCCTTCTCCGTGACGAGCGCGATTCCGGAGAAGCGCGCGCAGGTGCTGCCGATTGAGAAGACGCACCCGCTGCCGGAGCTGATTGAGGCCATCCGCGAGTACAGCACCGTGCGGCGCGAGCGGGCCATGATTGCGTACGTGGCCATCAGCGGGTTCAACCTGGGGCTGGAGGACGCGGAGGCGCTGAAGGCGGCCTTCGAGGGCATCCCCATCAAGGTGGACCTCATCGACGTGACGGACCCGACGGGGAAGTACCTGCCGCCCACGCCCGAGGAGCTGAGCGCCTTCCGGGACCACCTGCAGATTCTCAAGTCGCCGGTGGCGCGGCGGTACTCGGGCGGCAAGGAGATTGGCGCGGCGTGCGGCACGCTGGCGGCCACGCAGTACGGCGGCACGGTGATGCCGCGGCCTGAGTCCACTCCGTAGGCTGTGCTCGGTGGGGCGGCGCTGGAGCCCACGCTCAGCGGGGTGGCTCCGACGGCTGCTCGCGAGCGCGCCGCTCGGTGAGCAGCTCCAATTGGAGTTGCTGGAGCTCCAGCATGCGCTCCCACTGCGCGTGCATCAGGTGGTCCAGCTTCTCGTGCAGCGTGGCCACCTCCAGCTCCGCCTTGAGGTTGACGCGGTAGTCCTGGTCCGCCTGCCGCCTGTCGCGGAGGGCCTGGCGGTTCTGCGACATCATGATGATGGGGGCCTGGAGCGCGGCGACGCAGGACAGGACGAGGTTGAGGAGGATGAAGGGGTAGGGGTCGAAGGGACGCTCTCCGCTCCAGCCTGAATTGAGGAGGACCCAGACTCCGAGCGCGGAGAGGCCGCCCAGCACGAAGGCCCAGGAGCCGCCGACCCGGGCCACGGCGTCCGCCGCGCGCTGGCCGAAGGTGAGGTTGCGGGTGAACTCGCGCTCCAGGTCCTCGGCGACGGTGGAGTGCTGGGCCGCGCGCCGTGCCACGTCCGCTTCGACGGCGGTGAGCTGGCCGCGCTCCTCCTCCAGGCGCGCGGTGACGAGGGCGAGGCGCTCGGCGTCGCGACAGCTCCGGCAGATGACGGCGCCGGGCTCGGCGGCCTCCGGGTGACGCTGGAGGATGTACTGGGAGAGCCCGGCGCGCAGGGCGTCCAGGCGCGCGCGCTCGCGGGCCGGACGCTCCTGGCGGCACACGCTGCACTGGAAGGTGGGCGGAGGGTGGGCTCCGTGGTGGTGCCGCCCGTTGTGCCCGTCTCCGCCGGTACTGGTCGTCATGGCGCCTCCCGCCGGGGTGACTTCTCCCCGCCGTTACTGTGCCACCCCTGCGGGGTGTGAGGACGGAGAGGCTCATGACGCTTCTGATTCCCGGTCCTGGCGGAGGAGCGCACGCGTCCTCATTCAAGGAGTTCGCTGCGCTCCAACACCGAAGCAATCCTGCCCTCCCTGATGACGATGCTCCAGCTCACCCGGTGCCGAAGGAGCGTGACGGGGTCGGTCCCCTCCACCACGAGCGAGGCAGTGTCGCCAGTGATGGAGCAGGATTTCACGTCAGCGTGTTCCCAGGGAGGACTCTGCTCGATGAACCACACGGCGTCATCGCCGGACAAGCCGGCGGGCTCCATCTGATAGGTGAACCCTGGTTCAAACCGACTGCGAAGGTCTGGAACGCTGGTTGGATTCGCCCACCAGCGCAGGAAGTCGGATGCAACCTGTTCTGAATCGTCCACAATGCCCTCGTACCCGTGTGCCCATGGAAGAGGCAGCTAACCTTGGCCTCCTTGATCATCGTGGTGACAGCGCTTTCGATGGCCTGCAACCTGACCTTCCTCCTCAAGGTCCGCTGAGTGCCGAGGTTGAAGACCGTTGGACTGGCTCTCCGAGAGGTGGACCTTCGGGTCCTGCCCATCATCATCAGGTGGTTCGGAAAGAAACCTCACGCTGTGCTGGGTAGATCTGCAGATTCCCCACAGGGAGAGCCTCCCCCTCGGCAACCAGTAGCTGCGCACCGAACTGGGAGATCTCGGCCTCCAAGTCGTCCACCAGGGACAGCATCTGCCCGTTCACCAGCTCCTCGAATCGAGTGAAGAGCGACACGATGCTCGGTGCAGAGCCGGTGAGGTCAATCTCGCCCGACCAAAGACCGCCCAACATCGACACACGAACCAAGCCAATGAGGTTGCCTTGAGCATCGACCAACCGTCCCTTGAGCTTGGAGCGCGACATCGTTGAACGCCTCGGAGAGCCGACACAGGCTACTGTCACAGATGCCGGCGGCACGAGTCTTATCGAGCGTCGGCAGCCATCCGGCTCATTCGGCCATCAACAAATATGCGAGGTAACAGCACAGCCGGGAACGTCCTTGGATTTCCCCAGCCCGCCTGAGCTTTCATCCTCATGCGCCAAGTCTGAGTTCAGCTCTACTCTCGCGGAAAGGAAACCTTCCAATTCTCATCAACGAACTCCACCCGCGCATCGGCTTCTGAATGGCCCAAGGATTTCCACGCTGCCAATGCGGCAGCACATTCGACCGCGTCTGGGCGTGTATCGGCAGTCGCTTCAATGATCGAGATTACCTCTATCGACTGAGGCATACCCCCGCGAGCTTCATGCTCGCGCGCAGCTGACTTCACCCCCCTCTCGACGGCCGCTCCATACTCACGCTTGAGCGCCTCCTGCGTGATACTCCAACCGACTTGCCACGCGTCACCAGGCTGGGACCGCACTCCAACAACAGCAAAGGACGGAACCCCTCCCTGATGGCGCAAGAACTTGTATTCGACTACGCTCATATTTCCTCAGAATTTGAATTGGTGAAATACGTCTTTCGAGAAGAAGAACTCGGGTCTCAGCCGAGCCGAACGGCTGGGCCGCTCACTCTCCGACGGATGTAGAACTCACCCCCGTCGCTTGGCCCTCGAGCAGAAAGATGTTCGGGGCTACCTGCTTGGCACAGAGGCCGGTCAAATCCACCTCGACAACGTGGCGCAGCTTCCGGGTGTTCCAGGGCACGCGGAAGCTATCGCCACGCTCCTTGTGGGGGCAGTGGTGCTTTGGCAGGCGCTGCAACGTGACGAGTCATTTGCTTTCGGTTGCCCACTCACGTAGCGGCGTCCAATGCTCACGAGGTTGGTCCTCAACGGAGCTTATGCGCGCGACCATATGGTCAAACACTTTCAACGCATTGTAGATCGCGTACAAGAACCGTCCTTGCGCTGGGTCAGCTCGAAGGGTGACGAGCAGGTCCACGGAGCGTCTCCCAGTCAGGTCAATTCTCACGTCAAAAGCGTCTTGACTCATGACCCTCTCGGCTGAATCCAGGATGGCCCGTTCTGTGGGAATATCGACGTCCGTTTCTACTCGCCACCTCTGGCCCCATGCGCCGCTGGAGAGTTGCTTGGTCGGCGGGAAGTGCACCTTGACAATGCTCTTTGCCGCATCGCTGTAGTCAGTTTCCATTGAGTATCAAAAGGAGTTCTTGGCCGCCTCGCGGCGAAGCCGCGCGACCAGTTCGCGCAGTCGTACCACGGCAACATGCGGCGGCAGGGGCGGAGGCTGAGACTGGGGCGGCGGTGGGTTGGAGCGACGTGCCATGGCACGAACAAGGTTGCCACAGGCGTGGGGCATCGGCACAGAAGGCAGCGGTGCCAAGGTGCACCGGCCCGCACTGGACGCGCTGAAGGCCGCCGCCCAGAGGGGGAGGCCCGGCCATGTGCTGGTCTTCGCACTCGACCGACCGGGGCGCTCCCTGCGCGACCTGTTGATGCTCCTCGATGACCTCGCCGCCAGCGGCGCCTCCGTCATCACTCCGGGAGCCGTCCATCGACCTGTCCACCCCCACCGGCAGCCTGCTGGTCCACCTCCTCGCCTCCCTGGCGGAGTTCGAGCGGGAGTTGCTCCGCGCCCGGCTGCGTACCGGCCTGGCCCGGGTGAAGGCCACGGGCCGCACGCGCTCGGGCCGGCGTGTGGGCCGGCCCAGGCGACAGGTGGACCTTCAGGCCGTCGCGGGGCTGCGCGCCGCCAGCCGGAGCTGGCGGGAGGTGGCCATGGCCCTGTACGGTCCCAGGCGCACGCTGACGCGCGCCTGGGCACTGGAGCAAAGCCGTGGACCGGTGACGGCATTCCATAAAGCCGTGCGCCAACTGAGGGGCGCCAGCAGGGGACCATTGCCCCCGAGCCCTGCCCAGCACAACCACTCGAAGGACAACGATCAACCGTCGCGTGCTCTACGGAATTCCTCAACCAAACGCCAGAATAGCTCCCACGCCGCCTCCTCGCTGCCCGCAGCCCTAAGAACAGCGGCAGCAATTCCGGCTGACGCACTCCACTCCCTCGTCTCCCAAAGAAACGCACCAAAGTCCCGCGGAAAATCGACCACCGACTCCTGAATGCCGTGCTGCCGCAGCGCGAGAGAATACCCATGAATGAGCTGCTCAAGGCTACGCAGACGCAACGCGCCCTGAGACTCATCCCCGTCGACATACATACTGGGCCGCCTTCGGACCTCCTCAAGCAAATCGAAGATCGACATCATTCCCCTCAGAAGCCGAAATTAATTGCATCGCCATACTCCCAGAGCTGTTTATACGCTGAGGCCGACATTCCCTGAGGGCCAGTAAGCGCATCGTACACCCGGCCCTCCTTGAATACGGCCCTGTGAAAAATCCAGCCGGGAGCCGAATTGCCCGCAGGATTTACAAGCTCGCCAGCAGAGTTACGCACGCGCCCGAGCCAACGCGCCTGCCCGGTGATGTTCTTGATCTCGCCTCCAATCGCCTTTTGGATCGATCTTGCGACAGCTTCGCATCCGTATTGGCACGCCTTCGCTCCTGGCTCTAGCGCAGTCCAAGGCTCACCGCCAACCTTTACGCCCTTTGCGGCTGCCGCGCTGACACCGGAAGCCGCCGTGGTCGCCTTGGTTTCCGAAAAGAGGACGGCGCGGCCCAGCGAGCCAGGGTTCCCCACACCGCGAGTTCCGTAGACGCTCGCCGCGAGCGAGAGGGTCGTGAGGGTCCTGGGGAACCGCTGCGACAAGTCCAGGAGGCCTCCCAGGCCCAGGCCCCGCATGATGCGATGCGAGTTGTAGCCATGGACAGGGACGTTCTGCATCACGCCTGCTTCGAAGTTCCCTATCGAATAGGCCGCGCCGTTGATGAAGTTGTCGCCAAGGAGGGCGTTCCCCAGGTCATTGGCGAAGGTCTCGCTCGTCAGGTACTCGCGGTTCATTTGGCCAGCTGGCGAAGCTCGCCAGAGCGCCTCGCCGAGCATGAGCCCCGTGTCGAGGAGGCTAGGCTGCGGCCCCGGTGTGGGGGAGGCGCTGCTGCCGGAGTCGTCCTTGTACTGGTTGGGCAGGTGGGTGCCGTCATCCACCGCCCAGGACGGGGCCTGGGGAGCGGCGGTGACGTCGAGGAGCGGGTCGCGTCGGGGATCGTTCGGAGACGGGCCGACGGGGAAGACCTGGGCCGTCCAGCCGCCGCCGTAGTCATAGGTGTCGCGGAAGCTGACTCCGGGCAGCCCGCCGCCTTCGGGCGTCAGTCCGCTCGGGTCCGTGTACTTCAGGGGGTTGTTGAGAACGTATGCGTAGGGGTGGAAGGCCTGGCTGCGAGTGGTGTCCACCACCACAGGGTCCGGGCTCAGAAAGCGCGCCAGCCGCGCGTCATACAGTCGGCCGCCCATGTTGGTGAGGCCTCCTGCTGCTTCTTCATGACCTGTGAAGCCCGTGCGGACAGCCGCCCCTCCACTGGGACGCTGCATCAAATTGGACGCGCTTCGTCGCTCGCCGAAGGGCTCGTACTTGATGCGCTCGACGAGAGTGCCCTCCTGACTCACCACGGTGTCCGGGCTACCCAATCTGTCGGAGAGCAGGAACAGAGGGGAGACAGAGGCATTCGCCGCCAACGTCACCTCTGCGACGGTGCCGGTGGGGCCCTGGACGCTCATGCGATGCGTCACCGTGCCGCCCTGGCGGCGGCGCTGGTAGAGGCTGCCGACGGAGACGACGTCCTCGCTACCGCCATTCACGGACGTACGCACGCGGGAGCCAAACGCGTCGTAGGCGTAGATCCAAGTGTGACCCGTGCTCGTCTCATGGAGCGTCTTGGGCAGGTGGAACGACGTATAGCTCGCTTCGCGCACGAGCGCGCCCTGGTCGCTCGTCACCCTCACCTGGTTGCCACGCGTGTCGTAGTCGTAGCGGAAGCTGGCGCCGTCCAGTGATGCTGAGTCAACAGCATTGCGAGGGAAGGTGCCGACGGACGTGGGAATGTACGAAGCCGACACCTGGCCGCCAGTGGTGCGCGTCTTCAGGTTGCCCGCGTCGTCATAGATGTACTCGACGGCAGCGGAGGTGCCGCAGGTACCCTGTGCCACCTCCCAGCGCTTGAGCCGGTCGAGCGCGTCATATGTGAAGGACTCGGAGGCGGGGTTGGGGCCCAGCACGTCATGGCGCGCGGTCAGATTGCCGCCGGGTGAGTACTCATAGGCCAGGCGCTGCACGGGCGTCATTCCATGCCGTGCGTCGAGATAGCGCAGTCGCCCCAGGCCGTCATAGCGATGCACCCGCTCCACCCCGGTGCCGAAGAGCTCCTTCGTCAGCTGGCCAGCGCCGTTGTAGGCCAGCGCCGTCCAGTACACGTCCCCGGTGTGGGCGTTGTGCACCGCTTTCACGCCACCCTCGGACGCATACGTGTAATTGATCGCGAAGCGCGGCAGGCCCGGCACCTCGGGGTACAGCAACTGCGAGGGACGTCCCAGGGTGTCGTACCGCTGCTCAGTGGTGAAGCTCTCCGTCCCCACGCTCAGGGTGGTGGTGGCCGGGCGTCCCAGTCCGTCGTAGGTGTAGCGCGTCTCGACCACGGGCTGTGCCGGTTGGGATGCCTCGGGAGTCATCTCGCGTCGGGCCTCCCCAAGGAGTCCCCGTGCCTTGCTGTCGGAGTTGCCCAGGTCCGCGGTGTCCCAAAGGAAGGTGACACGCTCGAGGAACGCATCGCCCATGTGGTGGGGGGCCCGCACCACTTGCTGGGTGACGCGCCCCACTGCGTCGCGCGTGAAGACCGTCCGCAGGCCGAACGTCGCCGTCGGGAGAGGCTCGGGCAACGGCGGGGACAGCGGTCGCCACGCTCCTTCCGCCTCCCACTTCACTTCACCAAAGGCGTTGTACGCCAGGAAGCGCTCGCCTGCGGACTCGTCCGAGGTCCACTCGGTGCGGCCCAGCACATCGTGACGCTGGAGGAGGCGTGCGCCGTCAGGCGCCATCGTCGCTGACAGCCGGCCGAAGGGGCCATACTCGTAGCGGGTGGTGAGGAGGCGTCCGCCGTCGGCCACCTCGTTGCTCTCCACCAGCAGGCCACGGGTGTCCGTCAACTGCTCGCGACGACGGTTGTCTGCGTCTGTCACGGACGTGCGCACGCCCGAAGGGGTGGCCAGATAGCCGTAGGTGGTGGCGCTTCCGTCGGGCTGCGTTTGCCGAACGAGCCGGTCGAGGCCGTCATACTGGAAGGTGACGTAGCGCGGCATCTCCGTGGTCTTCCAAGGCAGCGACTGTGTTTCCACCCGCCCCAGCCCGTCGTACGTCGTATCGACGAAGATGCGCGCGCCTTCGAAGCCACTGCCCTCCTGCTGCACCACGCGTCCGCGGGCGTCGTAGCGGACGAGGCTGTCGCCGCCACCCTGTGTCCACGTGCGAACCAGCGGCAGCCGCTCTTCCCAGGCGTACTCCACGGACTGCCTGCCACCGATAGCCGTGGACGCCCCGCGCGGGCGGCCAAAGCCGTCGTACTGCATGTGCTGCCACACCCCGTTGGCATCCTCCACCGCCGCGAGCACCCCCAGACCTGGAACGAAGGCGTAGCGCGCCCCGTTGCCCATACTGTCGTAGGTGTGGCGCAGGGTGATGGCCTCGGAGTCGTCGTAGACGTACGACTCGTCACGCGTGACCCCCAAGCCGTCCGTGCGCACCACGCGCGTCACCAGTCCGCGCCCATCATGCTCGTACGTGGTTTTCAAGTAGAAGGCTGACGTCTTCTCGTCGCCCCCCTCGCCCATTCTGTCCGGCATCAGCTCGGTGTTGGTGACTTCGCCGCGGCTGCCATATGTCGCGCGGGATACCTGTTGCAAGGGAGCGGAGGGCGGCACGCCGTCGCATGGACCCATCGACGCGCGCACGCACTCCACCCAGTGGGTCCGGGCCACCCAGGTGCCTCTGGGAAGCCACGTGGTGACGTCGAACAGGGGCCCATCGCCCGCGAGTGGTTCCACCGTTCTCCGAATCTCCTCCACCTTGTTGCCGGTGAAGAGTCGCGAGAAGGCGGTCGTGACCATTCCGTCCGCGTCTCGCGTCTGCCCCATCTCCTTGTTCGAGAGTGTGACCGCCTCACTGTTCGACCGCTGCTCGGTCACCACCTCGTGCATGCTGGACACGTACTGCTGGTAACTGCCTGGGCGCTCGGTGGTGTTGGCCGGTGTTCTGGACGTCTGCTGGTACGTCCAAGTCAACTCCCGCCTGCGCACGGTGCCGTTACCCACCTGCACCGTTTCTAGCTGATAGGTGGGCCGATGCGCCTGGGCCGCCCAGGACTGGCCCTGGGTACCCGCCGCATTCAGGCCAACGAGGTAATTGCCGTTGTCCCTTCCATCCTTGTCCTGATGCCCGTTGTTGTAGCGCGTCGTCGTCGTGTCGCCCGTCAGGGTGTCCGTCGCGGTGCGCTCCGCGAAGCCGAGCCACCCTCGGCCCTGCACGTCCACGCGGCCGTCCTTGTACGTGTAGGTCCACGAGCGCTGCGACATCGCATCATTGAGGTGCTTGACGACGTGCATCGTCTCCGAGGCACGCCGAAGGTGCCACATGCCGGGAGCGAAGCTCTCAGTGAAGCGTGTGGTGTAGACCGATGGGTCCGCGAGCGATGCATAGGTGAAGCTGATTTCCGGCCCCGTCCTGCCCTCTGCGTCCGGGAGTTGAGTGCCTGGCCTTACCGCTCGCAGCACGTCGGGCCTGTCCTTGCGGAAGGCTACGTGCAGCCGGTTGCCCTGCCGGTGCGTCACATCGAGCAGTCCATCATTGTCGACATCCGCCACCTGGACCCACGCCAGGTCGCTGCCTGCGGGTACGGCCAGTTCTTCCACTCGAGAGAACGTGCCTTCCGCATCTGCCAGCAGGACGCGCACCGGCAAGCCTGGCGACACCACCAGCACATCCTGACGCCCATCCTCGTTGAAGTCGCCACTCCGTATTCTACTGCCCACCTGCGTGTACGGATTCAGCCCGGTGAAGTGCTGCACTCGAGGAGGGAGGAAGGAACTCTCCCCCACCACTCGTCCCTCCTGGGTCGCGTTCTCCTTGAGGCCCGAATTGACCTGGGAGTCCAGGCGGGTCGCGTTCTCCTTATCGTCGTACCCGAAGGACACTGCGTCACCGAGGCCGTCCCCATTTACGTCAGCGAAGAAGAATTCATGCGGATGGAGTGCCAGTTTCAGGTCCGTCTGCGTGTTCCAGAAGGGCCGCTGAATGCTTGTCTTCACCGGCACCAGTGTATGCGCCCTGTTATCGTTGTACACGGACCAGCGCTCATGCCGGTATGCGTAGAGGGTGGGGGGCTCTAGAGGCGACGTCCCATCGCCTGAAGAAGGTAGGAGCGCCTCGCCGACAACCGCCATCTTCCCATCGCCATACAAATCGACGACGCGAGCACCGAACTTTGTTTCGGCAAGGCCTGGTTTTGCCATGACGTGCAGTTCGGACGTGTCAAGATGGAGTTCACGCTGGTCGCTCGCCGTAGGAAGGCTATATGCGAAGTCGTTCCTCCGGTCCCCGTCCATGTCCAGCCAGAGGGCCATTTTGGAGACGGTCCCAATGTTGCGAGGCCTGTCGGGAAGGCCACGGATGGTCCCGATGAACATGTGGGTCCATCCGGTTGGTTGAGCTGAAGTTGCATATGTAATGCAAGACAGTGCCGCCAGCGACGACTTTCCGTGGCCATCCCAGTCCACGACCTGTGGGTGATAGTCACCCCAATCCATCGTCTGGCATCCGGGATGGTCCTCATCCCAGATGGAGGTGCCGCTGCTGACGTGATAGGTGCTCTCGAACGTGCCTCCTGGCCTGAAGGTGAGGAGTCGGTGCCAGTACCGGCGCCAGAACTCGCACGGCACGGGCTGGTCCGGGTCGCACGCGTCCTCTGCGGGGCTGGTGTGGGTGAAGAACGATAGCCCGGTGCGACCGGCTCCGAGTCCGAAGGCATGCACTCCCACGCCGGGCCGGGCGTCGAGGAGCTCCGTCACCGGCTTGTCGACGAAGTCCCAGCTGCCAAGCTGCCAGTCAAAGCGCACTGGTGACTTGCATATGCCGGCACCGTCACACTCCTGGACAGAGGACAGCAGGCTGCGTCCGCTCACGCTCATGTTGACGTATGTGAAATCGTAGCTCCGCAGCACGATCCCCCCCGAAGCTCCAGTGTCGTCCGTGGGACCTGACATGACCACCTGCGCGAGGCGGTGTGCGCGCCCGAGGCGTGCGCCCTTCTGGTATCCAAGGAACGTGTCTGGGCGATCCTCATAGATGAAGCCCACGGCGCGCCGAGCCGCCAGGCCTCCGGACTGGGGACCCTCCACGGCATGGCGCGTGTACTCAATGCGCTCAGGCCGGTGCCAGGAACCGTGTCCGTCCTCAGGGGGGGCGGATTCGTAGAAGACATCCATCCGGTTGCCCCACCTGTCGCGCACGCTGGAGAGTCGCCAGGCGAGAACCTTATTCTCCTGGGTCGGGTACAGACGCGCACGCCAGACGGCGTCTTCGCGTGCTCCGTCCTTTCCGTAGGTGGAGATCCGCCCGTCCGGTGTGCTCACTTCGAAGCTGGATGCAGTCGAACGCACCCGAGTATGGGAGTCTACCTCAAGGCGATACTCGTCCGCCGCTATGGGCACCAGTCGCATGCCGTCCAGACACAGGGGCGCGGCGGGACGTGCATAAATGCCATCCTGTGCGGTCGTCTGCGGGCAGCCCACAATCTGAGACAGTCCAGCCAGCTGGAACCCCACGCCCAGCCAACCGTCCTCCGCCCGGCTATTGTAGGACAGGGAGAGGCTTGGCTGGATGCCCGCACGCCCGGGCGGCACCCACAGGGGTAGCACCACGGAGGCGGCGCCGTCAGCCGTCACATCTGCATGTACGGGGGTGGTGCCTGTCGCCAGGGTTTCGGCGGGGGCCGAAGGTAGCAGCGTATCGGAAGGTACGGACAGCTTGGGAGTGTTCGCGTCGAGCGCGACGACGATACGCCCCGAGCTCGTTCCGACCGGAATCGATTCATCGTAGGTCATTGCCCCATTGGGGCCGCAGCTCACAAGTTGTACCCAGTACACCAGGGTCAACATGCCAGCAGCCCATTTGCGACGGATCACTCGCGTTTCCGAACGTGGAGAAGTCTTTCGAAGCGTCACTGAGGTGTACCTCAAGCAGAGAATGGAAGAGGAAGATGAATCGCAGGCCCGCGCGTCTACAGCGGGGGCTGCCTCGTGCTGCTATGGCACTACCGTCCACTTCTGATTGAGGCCGCCATTGCAATCCCACAGCACCGTCCGTGTGCCGTTGGGCCAACTGTCGTTCCAGAAGGCATCGAGACATCTGCCAGTGGCACCGCGCAGGCTTCCATCCGCCTGCCGCAGCCACTTCTGGTTCAACGTCCCGGTGCACTGCCCCAGGACCACCGGGGTGCCGTTGGCAATGCCGTTGCGCCAGTCCACGGACAGGCACTTGCCACCCGGGTCCTGCACGGTGCCGTCCGACTGCAGCGTCCAGCGTTGGTTGCCCTCGCCGTGGCAGTCCCACAGTTGCGTGGGGACGCCATCCGCCCCCTGATAGTTCCCATCGGCGTCGAGACACTTGTTGGAGACGCCGCGCAGCATCACCGCGCCTCGCTCCGCGCACACGGCTGCTGCCCGGCACACCCCCGCCTCGTCGATGCTCCCATTGCAGTCATTGTCCTGACCGTCACAGACGTCGGGGGTGCCCGGCGCCACGTCAGGAGCTGCGTCGTCGCAATCCCCTGCGCTGGCGGAGGTGTTCGCCGGCCTCCGACACGCGCGGTGTGGCTCGCTGGAGGAGCCGTAACCGTCATAGTCCCGGTCCGTGAAGAAGGTGACCCATGCCGTGGGGTTCGTCGAGTCGTCTGCGGCGCCGGTGCAGTCCTCGTCGATGTTGTTGTTGCAGACCTCTGCGGTTGGTAGTCCTGGGTTGCACACGCCGTGCTCGCCCCACTCGCAGACCTGCCTTGGAGGTTTGCCGTCTTGCGTCTCCTCCATCCAACAGAGGTTGGCACACGTGGGAGCGGTGCGCTCGCAGGCTCCCGTGCCACAATGAAGGGCAGGCACGTTATCGACCTGCTCGTCGCAGTCGTTGTCGATGCGGTCGCACTGCTCGGCGGTCGGGAGGCCAGGTTTGCATGGTCGTTCCACCCCGTCGACGCAAGCCTGGACTCTGTCGGCGCATGCGCCTATTCCGCATGTCTTCCACGCCCCGGGCTTTACGGCTGCATTGCCATCATTGCAGTCCTGGTTGTTGAGAGACCGACCGGCGGGCACGGTGCAGGCAGCACCCATCGGGGCTCCTGCGCCGTAGCCGTCCCCGTCAGAGTCGCGGTAATAGTTGCGAAGGACGCCTTCATCGATGAGACCGTCACAGTCGTTATCGAACCCGTCACACATCTCCGGTTCGCAGATGGTTTCAGGTGGTGGCTCGCAGCCGTTGAGCGGACAGAGTGAGGTGTCGCCGGAATCCGTCCCTCCATCTCCACCATTTCCGGCAAGAGACTCGCTGGCCGCCAAAGCCCAGGACGCGGTCATTGTGAGCGCCAGCACCAACGCGATAGGGATACGGCCACATCCTGGCACCAGGACGTTTTTCTTTGAGGACATGGAGCGCTTTCGTCTGTGGCCAACTGGCTGCATTTCCTCCACGGCGTCGTTCACAGCAGGCGTTTCGTGGCTTCGGTGCCGTCTTCGGGCAGCACCGAATGGGCATCACGCCTGCTGATGGGCTGGAATACGGCTTCTTCAAGCCCTGCGGAGGAACGGGTCGGAGGTACCCGTGAGCGTTGGCGAACCGACTATGTGCAACGGGTGCGCCATTGGCTGTGGCGTCAGGTGCAAGGGGCGGGATGTGCGAGCGCTGCGTTGGACATCGTCCGAGAAATGAGACGTGGGTCCAGGTTCAGACACGCCGTGAATCCGCCTTTCCTGCTGCTTCCGGCGCGCACGCGGCGCCTGTCACGCAGTGTCGGCGCAGGCGGGTGACCCGGTGCCGAGCGGCACGCGGAGAATCACCAGGGAGCCCGGGATGTCGTGATGGGGCTTTTCTCAGGGTCGCCCCCGGTCCGAGGGCCCACGACGCCCTGACCACCACGTGACATCCGCCCCGGTGGGCTGGCGCTTCAGCTCCGAGGCGCCGGGTAGGGTGCCGCCGCGTGGAGTCGGGCCGCCGGCCGTCGCCGGGGGGCACGCGGCTCCTGGTGGAGCTCTTCCATGTCCGTGCTCTCGGAGTTCAAGCAGTTCGCGCTGAAGGGCAACGTGGTGGACCTGGCGGTGGCGGTGGTCATCGGCAACGCGTTCACCTCCATCGTCAACGCGGTGGTGGCGGACCTGGTGATGCCGGTGGTGGGGCTGGTGCTGCCCGGCGGGGACTGGCGCAACGTCACCGTCACGCCGTTGCAGCTGCGCCTCGGCCACCTGCTGGGCGCGCTGCTGGACTTCATCATCATCGCCCTGGTGCTGTTCATCGTGGTGGTGAAGGTGGGCTCGCTGTGGAGCCGCAAGGAGGCGCCGCCACCGCCCTCGACGCGGGTCTGCCCGGAGTGCCGGGAAACTGTCCCCCTGGAGGCGCGGCGCTGCCGGGCGTGTACGTCCGTGCTGGAGCCCCTCGCACCCACACCCGCCTGAACGTTGCCGCGGAGCTCTACGCGAGCGGGCTGACGCAGCGGGAGCTCGCCGAGGGCCAGGGCTCTGCCCTTGGGCATCGTGCAGTCGTGGATTTGCCACGGAGATGCTGCAGCGCCGCACGTCGCGGTGGGCCTGGCCTCTTCACCCGGCATGAAGCTCGGCACCAGGGGCGTCAGAGGCCATAGCGCCCGGTGTATTCGGCACGCAGGGTGCCGAGATACCAGTCATCCAGCGAGTCGAAGAGCTGGGACGGTGCGTCACTCTGGCCTTCGAACCATGCATAGCGCCCGTCACTCGCACGGAAGGCGGACATTCCGAGCCCGACGTGGAACACAACCCAGTCTTGGGAGAGGCCCTTCTCTCGATGCACGCGTGTGACGCTGTCGATATCGTCACCCATGGCCGGCTCGCCCAGGGGTGAGAGGAGGGTCTCTGATTCGAACACCTCACCTCCCCCCGTCGAGGTCCAGAACGACAATAACTCCTCGGGAACAGGTCCGTGGCTCCTGACCCACCCCTCCAGTGCTTGAGCAGAAAGCGGACCATTCCATCGAAACAGCTCAGGCCGCTTTCGCGCGTCCAACTCCATTCCGCTATCGCGACGCAAAGGATTTCCTCCAGGAAGCCAATGAACTCGCCAGTCGACTTGTTGAAGCGGAGTCCCATCTGGTCGGGGCCATGAACATCGACGGTCTTCCCCCAATTTGGGTTCTCGTGGGGGCCTGCATGATGCTCTGGATGACGTTTTCGGCGGTCTCCTGCGTCGCCGAGACTGTTCCCCTGGAGGCGCGGCCGGGCGTGTACGTCCGTGCTGGAGCCCCTCGCACCCACCCCCGCCTGACGGTGTTCACCTCCGGCAGGCCGGAGCGGATGTCTCTTTCCCCCCGAGCCCCCCGGCCTTAAGTCTGCCCCAGGGTCGGGTCGCCGGAGGTCGCACGCGCGGATGGTGGAATACATCGACCAGCTCATCTCCTCGCTGGGGCCCCTGGGGCTGCTGGTCCTCGGGCTCGCGGCGGCGCTGGAGTACATCGTCCCGCCCTTCCCTGGGGACACCGTCACCCTGCTGGGAGGGGTGTACGCGGTGCGTGGCACGCAGCCCTGGCCGCTCGTCTTCCTGGTGGTGACGGCGGGCAGCGTCGCGGGCGCGGCCATCAACTACTGGGTGGGCCACTGGTTGGCGAGGCGCTTCGCCGCCCACCCCGAGTGGAGCTTCTTCGGCATCACCCACGCCCGGCTCGAGCTCGTGCAGGCGAGGATGCGGCGCAACGGGCCGTGGCTGCTACTGGCCAACCGTTTCCTACCGGGCATCCGCGGGCTCATCTTCGTCGCGGCGGGCGCCGCGAACATGCCCCGCTTCAACGCGCTGCTCCTGGGAACACTGTCGGCCATGGCCCACACCGCGCTGGTGCTGGCGCTGGGCGCGGCGGTGGGCGGCAACCTGGAGCGGCTGGCCTCGCTCGTCAGCCGCTACCAGTACGCGGTGGTGGGCCTGGTCGGGGTGGGCGTGGTGGCGGTGGTGGTGCGCATGCTGGCCCGGCGTCGCACCCCCGCGCCCGAGCCCTGAGTCCGGGGGTAGGACGCGGCGGAAGGCCGGGATTGCGTGCCCCGGGCGGGCGCGCTTGAGTCGGGGCCATGGCCTTTTCTGCCCGCATCTGGACTCCCCTGCTCGTGGCGCTCGTGGTCGTCAGCGGCTGCCGCTGCGGCGACCCGGGCCTGGGCGGCACGCGCGAGGGCTTCCGTCCCCAGGAGGAGTCCGTGGACTTCGGCCGCGTGCTGCAGGGCGAGCAGGCCCGCCGCCAGGTGACGCTGCTGGCCACCGCCCGCGCCAGCATCACCGTGACGGCGTCCGCGAACGCCCCCTTCTCCGTGGCGACGCCGGAAGTGACGGTGCCGGGCAGCGGCACGGCCACGGTGGAGGTGGTGTTCACCGCGGGCAACGGCGTCGCGGAGGGGACGCTGACGCTGGAGGGCGGCGGAGACTCGGAGTCCGTGCGCCTCACCGGCATCGGCGTGCCGTCCAAGCCCTGTCCGGCCCCGCAGTGCCGTGACTCGCGCTTCGACGTGGAGTCCGGCGAGTGCGTGGAGACGCCCCGCGAGGACGGCGCCAGCTGCATTCCCGCCAGCCGCTGCGAGGAGCTCGGCCTCTGCGAGTCGGGCGTCTGCGTGGGCCGCCCGCGCACGTGTGATGACAACAACCCGTGCACGGTGGACGCATGCTCTCCCACGCAGGGCTGCGTGACGTCGCAGGTGGCGTGCCCCGCGCCGAGCAACCCCTGCAGGGTGGGCCTGTGCGACCGCGACGAGGGCTGCACGGAGGTGGACGCCGACGACTTCAGCCCCTGCGGCCCGGTGAACTGCAAGACGGCCAATGTCTGTGTCAGCGGACGCTGCACCGGCGTGCCCACACCGGATGGCACCGTCTGCGCCCCCGCCACCGCCTGCCAGGGCGAGGGGACGTGCCAGGAGGGCGAGTGCGAGCGCCCGGACGCGGGGGACCTCGAGCCCGAGTGGGAGCGGCAGGTGGACGGCGAGCCGGTGGAGGCGCCCGGCGCGCCCGTGCTGCTCGTCCAGGACGGCGCGCTCTTCGCCTCGGTGTGTGGCGGTGATGCGGGCTGCCGGCTCGTCTCGTACACGGCCGGCGGGCTGGTGCGCTTCGAGTCGCCCTACCCGGATGGTGGCGCCCGCTCGCTGCTGGCTGTCTCGGGCGCGGGCGTGGTGGTGCTAGGCCCGGAAGGGCTGGAGGGCTACGCCCCGCGTGAGGATGGCGCGCGGCTGTGGGAGTCGACGTGGGAGGCCATGGGCACGCCGCCCGCTTCGGACGCGGGGACGTGGCGTGGCGGGACGGGCGCTGGGCGCGTGGCCGTCACCGTGGAGGGCGACGTGCTGGCGTACGTGGACTGGCGAGCCGTGCCGGATGCCGGCGTGGACGGAGACCCGGTGCCCCTGCCGGAGCCGGAGGCCTCGCGGCTGGTGTGGCTGGCCGGGAGTGGTGACGCGGGCACGCTGCTGCGCGCGTCGCCGGTGGAGTCGTGGCCCGGTGAGGCGCGGCTCGCCCTGGACGTGACGGGCGAGGCCTTCCTCTACTCGGTGGACGGACGGCTGGCGCGCGCCGAGGCAGAGGAGGATGGCGGCACGGCGTTGCTGCTGTCCTCGTGGGTGGACGGCGGCGTGCCGGACGGGGGCGCGTCGCTGGCGGTGGCGGGCGGGACGCTGCTGGTGGGCGGCCGGGCCTTCGTGCCCACGGAGCGCGGAGACGGCGGCACGGACGGCGGCGCCGCCGTGGTGACGGTGGACTGGGACGCTGGCACTCGCACGCGGGTGCCGCTGGCGGAGCCGGCGCTGCTGTCCGTGGCGGGCACACCCGGCTACCTCTTCGCGCGCGCGTGTGAGCGCACGGACGGAGTGCCCTGCACGCCCGAGGAGGAGCGCGTGGTGCTGCGCGCGGTGGACTCCGACACGGGGCAGCTCGCCTGGGAGGTGGACGCGCTGCCGGACCTGGAGCTGCCCGGCGCGCTGCACGACGCGACGCTGGTGCGGGGCGGGGCGGTGGGAGTGCTGGCGGCCGCGGAGCAGGAGGACGGGCCCCGCGTCTGGTACCAGCTCTTCGTCCGGGGAGAGCGGCTGGGCATGTGCCCGCTGCCGGGCCGCCCGCGCGTGGCGGGCTCGGCCTTCGTGGAGAACCGGCTGTACGTCCTGGCGGAGCGCGACGGCGCGTGGCTGCTGGAGTCCTACACAGTGGACGGGAGCGCGGAGACGCTCGGCTGGCCCCAGCGGCACGGTGGCGCGGGTGGGGCGCGGCGCGAGTCGCCCTGACTCAGGCGCCTCAGGAGGCCGCGCCCGGGTCCACCCAGAGGTCCTCGAAGCGCACCTGCGGCGGCGTCTGGTGCAGCCGCAGGTTCTGCACCGTGGGCGTGGCGGCCGCGTGGATGCGGTCGTGGTACAGGGGGATGAGCGGGCAGTCCTCCAGGAAGAGCTTCTCCGCGCGCACGTAGAGCTGCAGGCGCAGCCCCGGGTCGATGGACACGCGCGCTTCCGTGGTGATGCGGTCCAGCTCCGGGTTGCGGTAGCCCAGCGGGTACACCGTCTGCGCGCTGGAGTTGAGGAGGAAGTAGAGGAAGGTGTCCGGGTCGGGGAAGTCCGCCAGCCACAGCGTGCGGAAGGCGGGAATCTTCCCCTCGCGCAGCCGGGCCGTGTACTCCTCCGGCGTCAGCTCCACGTGGCGCAGCTCCAGCAGGCCCGCCTGCAACAGCGGACGGAAGAGCACCGCGTCCTCGGCGGAGGTGTCCCGGCCGGTGGGCTGGTGCAGCGACAGCCGCAGCCGGCGCAGGCCCGCGTCGCGCAGTAGCTGCTCCGCCAGGCCCACGTCCGGAGCGGGCGTCGGCCCCACCTCGCTGTCGTCCAGCAGCTCCGGGGGCGTCAGGGTGCGCGCCAGGCGGGCGCCCGGGTGGAACTGCTCCACCATGGCGCGGATGTCCATGCCCGCGCGCAGGGCCCGCCGCACGCGCACGTCGTCGTACGGGGCCTCGCGCTGGTTGAGCGCCACGAAGGCGGTGGAGGGCGTGGTGCTGGCCACCACCTGGAAGGACTCCAGGCCGGGCACCTCGACGTGCTCGGCGGCGAGGAAGGACACCAGGTCGAGCGCGCCCTGCCGCAGGCGCGTCACCGCGTCCTGCCGCGAGTTCAGCAGCTGGAACTCCAGCCGGTCCACCAGCGGTCCCCCGGCGCGCCAGTAGGCGGGGTTGCGCTCCAGCACCGCGCGCTCCGGGTCCAGGGAGATGAGGCGGAAGGGGCCGGTGCCCACCAGCCGCCCGCTCGAGTCCGTCCGAGCTATCGCCGTGGGCGTGAGCGCCATGAGGTGCAGGAAGAAGGCCTTGGGCTCGCGCAGGCGGATTTCGAGGGTGCCGTCGTCCAGCGCCTCGAGGCCGGACACCTCGCGGGCCAGGCCGGAGGTGAACTCGGGCGCGCCCTCGACGTCCTCCAGCAGGCTGCGGTCCGGCGAGCGCACCGCCGGGTCCAGCAGCCGCTCCAGGTGGCGCTTCACGTCGGTGGCGGTGAGCAGCGTGCCGTCGTGGAAGGTGACGCCGCGGCGCAGGTAGAAGCGGTAGCGGCGCGCGGACGGGTCCGCGTCCCAGCGCTCGGCGAGGTCCGGCTCCAGCCCGCCGTCCTCCAGCCGCAGCAGGCTGGAGAAGACGCACGAGGTGAGCTCGGCGACCTGGTTCTCCACGCTGAAGAGGGGGTCCACCGCCTGCCGGTTGCGCAGGGACGCCGCCTGGTGCAGTCCCACGCGCAGCGTGCCGCCCGCGCGGGGCGTGGGCAGCTTGAAGCGGAACACCTCCGTCTCCAGGCCCACGGCCTCGTGGCCGAGCTGGTCCACCGTGCGCGTCAGCCCGTCGCCGATGCGGATGACCCGGCGCGCATCCTCGCGCACCTGCGCCACCTCCTCGCGGATGGAGGCGTCGCCCTTGGTGAGCACCACGTTGGCGGAGCGCAGCTCTTCAATCGCCGCGCTCAGGCGCACCACGGAATCGGACAAGTCGCGTCCGGTGCGGGCCTGGGCCTCCGCCTTCTGCGAGGCGCCCTGGCCCACGCGCGCCATCTCGTGCGTCTGGCGCACCAGCTCGCGGGCGTGGCCGGACTGTTCAATGGCCATGCGCGTGACGTCTTCCACGCGCCGGGCCACGCGGCGGCTGGCCTCCACGACGGTGGCGCCCTGCGTCTCCAGCCGCTGCGTCTCCGCCACCGTGGCCTCCACGGCGGTGAAGGTGCGCTGGGTAATGGTGCGAATCTCCACCAGCGCCTCGGCGGCGCGGTCCCCGAGCGCCACGCCGGCGGTGGCCTGCTCGCGGCCCTCCTGCACCAGCGTCACGGCGGTCTGCACCGCGTCGCGCACGCCGGACACCATCTTCGCGATTTCGCGCGTGGAGCGCGTGGTGCGCTCGGCGAGGTTGCGAATCTCGTTGGCCACCACGCCGAAGGGGCGGCCGTGCTCGCCTGCCTGGGCGGCGATGATGGCGGCGTTGAGGGCGAGTAGGTTCGTCTGGTCGGCGATTTCCTGGATGACGTCGACGATGCGGCCAATCTCGGTGGAGCGGGTGCCCAGCGTGCCCATCAGCTCGGCGGCCTTGCGGACCGTTTCCTCCACCCGGTACATGCCCTGGACGCTGTCGCCCACGAGCACCTCGCCGCGCTCGGCGGTGGCCGTCACGGCGATGGCCAGCTGGTTCGTCTCGCTGGCGCGGCGGCGCACGGAGTCGATGCCGCCCTCCACCGCGGCCACGAAGTCCTCGGCCTCGCTGGCGAAGCGGCCCAGCTCGTCGCCGGAGGAGGCGATGTTGGCCAGCCGCTCGGCCATGGCCTGCATCAGCGCGCTGGTGTTGTGGGCGAAGCTGTTGACCTGCTCGAGCGCGTGCACCACCTGCTCCAGCCGCTCGGTCATCTCCAGCAGCGCGCCGGTGGTGTCGACGGCGAAGACCTCCAGCTGGTGCACGCGCTTGACGGCGACCTGGAGGCTGCCGCCCATGCCGCTGACGGCTTCGAGGGTGCGCTCCACGGCGCCGCCCTGGCGGCGGGCGGCCTCCAGCAGGATGCGGGCCTGCTCGCTCACCTCGTTGCTGGTGCGGTGGAGGTTGGCCGTCACCCGCTGCACCTGGGACAGCGCGCGGCGCAGCGACAGGATGAGCCGGCGCATGTCTTCGTGGCCCTCGTAGCGGGTGCTCACCGTGTTGGTGAGGTCCCCCTCCGCGAGCCGGGACATGACCTGCTGGCGCACGCGCCGACGGCGGGCCGCCCAGCGGAACCACGCGAGGTAACCGCCCACGAGGTAGAGCGTCGGCGTGCCGACGAGCAGCACCGCCCACGTCGAGCCTGGGAGCGGGGCGCCGTGAACAGCCCGTAGCAGTCCCCCCAGGACGAGCGCGGAGATGAGGCCTGCCGCCAGGCCGAAAGCGAACAGGTACCGTTTTGCGCCCATGTACGGACGCCACGCTACCCCGCCTTCTCGCGCCGGTCCTCAAAACGCCGCACACTGACGTCCGTGGCCGCCCTCCTCGCCTTCCTCCTCCTCGCGCTCCCCGTGAAGCCCGTGAACCCTGGTGCGGAGGGCGGGTCGCCCGCGCCTCGCGAAGAGGCACGCTTCGTCTTCGCCTGGCGTGGAGTTCCGGTGGGGATGGTGACGCTGAAGTTGTCACAGGGACACTTCACGTACGCCAGCCAGCACCTGCACACGCGCGACGGCCAGCCGGGCGAGCGACGGCGCGAGGTGACGCTGGCGGTGGATGCCGCGGGGCGGGTGAAGGAGGAGCGGGGCGCGAAGGCAGGCGAGGCGGGACGGATGCGCGGCTCAGGCGTGGAGGCGGGCGAGGCGGCACGCGGGCCTGACGCGAAAGAGGTGGTGCCGCAGTCGCTGTGGCTGTGGCGCGGACCGCCAGCGGTGGGCTGCGTCGTCGCGCGAGAGGAGCTGTCCGGCCGCGAGGGCCCTCACTGCGTCACCCGGGCGGAGGGACATCGGGCGGAGGGCACCCTGCTGGGCGCCCCCTTCCGTGCGAGCTACGGAGAGAGCGGCCGGCTGGAGGCGCTGGAGGTGGGCGACTCCCGCTTCACCGCGGCGGCACCCGACGAGCGACTGCGCGCGCCGCCGGAGCTCTTCGCGCAGGGCCTGCCGGTGGAGGGCGCGCGAGGCCCGCTGGCGCTGGAGCCTCCGCTGCCGGTGCCCGAGCGCCTGGAGGCGATGACGCCCTGGGAGGCGGGCGCGGCGAAGGCGCTGGCGGCGCGGGTCCACGCGGCCTTCACCGACAAGGCGCCGGGCGCGGCGGACTGGAACGAGGACGGCGAGGGCGAGGCGGGCGGGTGCCTTGCCCATGCGCTGCGCTTCGCGGCGCGAGCGCGGGAGCGCGGGGTGAAGGTGGCGCTGGTGCACGGGCTGCTGGTGGTGGACGGAGGCCCGGCGCGCCCCCACGCCTGGGTGCGGGTGGCGCTGGCGCGGGGCGGGACGTTGGATTTGGACCCCACGTCGCTGGACGCGGTGATGCCGGACACGCACCTGCCCCTGGCGCTGGCGGACGCGCGAGGCCCGGCGCTGGAAGCCGGGCAGCGCTGGCTGGCCCTGCTGCGCGGGGCGCACCGGGTGGTGCGCCGGCCGTGACGGCGAGGCGGGCTACTCGAAGGGGATGAGCGACAGCTTCACGCCCGGCTCCGCGCCGAGGATTTCCTTGGCGCGGGCGGGCAGGTAGGCCACGGTGTTGTCCAGACGGGCCTGGCAGCGCACGGAGCGGAAGCGGTTGCGGCCCGCGTCGCGCTCGAAGGCGACGAGCACGTCATCGCCCTCCAGCTCGAAGTCCTCCTCGGCCAGCTTCACCGTGCGGTACTTGCGCACCAGGGAGATGTCGGCGGTGTTGGCCTCGAAGTGGGGGCCGCCGTCGAACGGGTCGATGCGCTCCACGTACCTGAAGCCGATGCGCTCCAGCATGCGCTGCACGCCGCGCGTCTGGGGGCCCACCTCGCCGAGCACCTTCTGCACGCGGTCCGGGAAGAGCGACGCGTAGATGTCCGAGGAGGGGAACAGCTCCTTGATGAACTCCTTGTTCTGCCGGCTGAGGCGGTCCGCCTCCTGGTAGGTGAGGGCGGTGAACTTCTTGCCGCACGCCTCCCACAGCAGGCTGCGCCCGTCCGGCAGCAGCGGCGGCAGCAACTCCGCCAGCACGCGCGGGCGGAAGATGCGCCGGTGCATGGCGACGAAGAGGAAGCGCACGTAGGACAATTGCTTGCCGGGCTTGTCCGGCGTGGCGCGGTAGGGCGGGTCCACCACGAGGCCGCCGACTTCGGTGGGGCCCTCGTAGTTGTAGGCGATGGAGAGCACCTTGTGGCGCAGGTGCCGCTCCAGGGACGCGGAGTAGTGCTCGCGCTCGCTCACCTCGTAGTAGATGTGCGGGGCCTCGTACGTCCCGTGCTGGGCGATGATCATCGACGTGCCGATGATGAGGTTGTTGCGCACGTCCTCCAGGACGAAGAGGTACTCGCGGTCGAAGGGGTTCTTCACCTTTCCCGCGAAGCTCTTCACCGACTTGTCGATGATGGCCTCGAGCGTCTCTTCGTTGTTCGGCAGGTTCACCGTGTTGAGCACGGCGGCGAGCCGCTTGAGGCCGGCCAGGTCGGTCTTCTGGACGTCACGCAGGACAAGCATGGGTGCACCGGGGACGCCCCCTTCAGAGGGGGTGCCGGAAGGGTGGGGACCATACACCACGCCTGCCGTCAGTCAGCCCCTTGGTTGCTCGGCCTGTCGGTGGCGCGCTGCGTTGACGGGTTGACAGGCCGGGCCGCCTGGGGGGTGGCCTCGGACGGCTCCGGAGGTGAAACATGTTTCACGCCGCACGGGGGCTTGTCTGGTTGGCTGCCCTGTTGTCAGGCAGGTGGGAAGGAATGGGCGGCGGAATGAAGTGCGGAATGCCTTGCGCTACGGTGTGTCAATCGTTGGATGTCAAACCTTCGCAAGGACACAGCATTGAGAGCCTTCGTCCCCGTAGCGCTTGCGATGTGCCTGGTTCCTGTTCTGGCCTCGGCCGGAATCGTGTGGCGCGGTGACTTCGAGTCGGGAGACCGCTCGCAGTACTCGGGCACGCAGATGGTGAGCGCGGACCGCTTGCAGGTGGTGACGTCGCCAGTCGCGGAAGGGAAGTACGCGCTGAAGGCGACGGTGCGGCAGGGCGATGACCCCATCAACTCCAGCGGGAATCGCAACGAGCTGGTGTACCAGGGCAAGGAGGCGGTGGGCTCGGAGTACTACTACCGCTGGAAGGTGATGTTCGCGACGGACTTCCCGAGCGTGGACACGTGGCAGCTCTTCACGCAGTGGCACCATGACGGGTGCTGCGGCTCGCCGCCGGTGGAGTTCTACGTGAGGGGCGAGGAGATTCGCCTGTCGCTCCCCGGCACGGGTGAGGTGCCCTGGCGCACGAAGCTGGTCCGCGGCGTGTGGCACGAGTTCATCATGCACGTGAAGTGGGGTGCCACCGCGAACACGGGCTTCATCGAGCTGTGGCACAACAAGGAGCTCGTGCTGCCCAAGCGGGGCGCGGTGACGATGTACTCGGGGCAGAAGAACTATCTGAAGCTGGGGCTGTATCGGAATGACACCGTGAAGCCGGTGGGCGTCGTCTATCACGACGGTTTCGTGCAGGCGACGACGCTGGCGGATGTGATGCCGGTGGTGGTGCCGCCGCCCGTGGACGCTGGGACGCCGCCCGTGGACGCCGGGACGCCGCCCGTGGACGCCGGGAGCCCGGGGAATGTGGATGCCGGTGCTCCCGAGGAGCCGGGTGACGTGGATGCGGGAACGCCGCCGGTGGAAGAGGCCCCGGAGGACCCGGAGCCGATGCCGGGGACGGGCGTGCCGCCCGCTCAGGGCTTCCCGACGGAGGAGGCGATTGCCGGTGAGGTGGGGTGCAGCAGTGCCGGAGGTGTACCGCTCGCGGCCTTCACGTTGCTGGGCCTGCTGGGACTGGCGCGGGTCCGGCGTCGGCGGAGCTGAGGAGTTACGGGGCGCGCGAGCCGTGGGCTCGCGCGCCTCTGTCGTGAAGGCGCGTGGCATGGGCCCGTGGTCGCCCGCCGCGAGCTTGACTTGATGGACCCCTCCTTCTGGAGTGGCGCGGCTCGAACGCAGGCGCCCGGTTGGAGGGGTTCACGTGAAGTCTCTCGGATGGTGGCCGCTGCTGTGGGTGCTGTTGGCCGCGTGTGGCGGAGCCCGGCAGGTCGTGCGTCTGGAGACCGGGGAGGGTGCTCCCCTCGTCCATGTTCCGCGTGACGCGGACGCCGCGCCGGTGTCGCTGGACGAGGACGACTTCCAGGAGGGCGTGGCGGAGCTGGCGCGCGATGTGCGTCCTCCAGTGCGGCCGCAGGAGGCAGCGCGGCGGCTGTTCGAGATGGATGCGCGCGGCGGCACGTACACCTTTGAGCCACGCAGTCGCCGCCGCACTTCGGTGGAGCCGGGCGAGTAGCTGGAGGCGGAGCTGCCAGCGGCGGAGGTGTCACTGACGCGCGCCTATCTGGCCTGGTGCGAGCGGACAGGGATGCAGGGCGACTGCCTGCGACTGCTGGTGGAGAGTCCTGTCGTCACCGGGGATGGGCGCTTCGCGCTGGCGTTGGGTATGGCTCGAGGGGCCGTGCTGGAGGAGATGCTGGAGGCCTTCAAGGACATGGCGGACCCGGAGGCCATGGTGGCCGCGGCTCTGTGGACGATGACGATGTACGCAATCTTGTGGACGGTGCCGGAGCCTTTTTCCAAAGGCCTGGCCGCGACCTTGACTGCGTCCCTCCTCGTCTACGTGGGAGTGGACACGTTCAGGGGGCTCATCCTGGGCTTCCAGCGGCTCTGGGAGGAGTCGGAGCGGGCGACGAGCTTCGATGAGCTGCGCGAAGCGGGGGAGCGGTACGGGAAGGTGATGGGAAGGAACGCGGCGAGGGCGTTCGCGATGCTGGCCATGGCGGCGATGGGGAGCACGTCGACGGCCTTCGCGGCGAAGTTGCCGAAGCTGCCAGGGGCCGCGCAGGCGACGGTGCGGGCCGAGGCGCAGGCCGGACTCGTCTACGGAGCGGTGGGGCAGGTGGAGACGGTGGCGGTGACGGCTGAAGGCGTCACGCTGGGGCTGGCGCCGGGTGCCGTGGCGATGGCTGCCCGTGGGACGCGGGGCGGGGGCACATCGGCTTCGTCCCAGCCGCCTGGAGTCAGGGCCTGGAAGTCGCACAGCGGCTTCAAGAAGGCGATGGGCAAGGCGGGCCCAGGGAAGGAGTGGCACCACATTGTCGAGCAGACGCCGGGGAACGTGCAGCGGTTCGGGCCCGAGTCCATCCACAACACGCGGAACGTCATCCCCCTGGACGAGGCGCTTCACACCCGAGTCAGCGCGCTCTACTCATCCATCCGACGAGGTATTACCAGTTCGCGCAGTCTGACCGTGCGACAATGGCTGAGGACGAAGTCGTACGAGGTGCAGCGCGACTTCGGGTTGCTCGCCATCGAGAATGTCAGGAAGGGCATCTGGTGATGACTCTCGAGAAACTTGTGGAGCAGTTCGCGGAGCATGTTGCCGAGCAGACCGATGCCATCTGGCGAGGTGATGCCAGGACCGGTAACAAGCACGCTAGAAAGTATGGTGCCGCTGTCGACAAGCTTCTCGCTCAAGGCGACGCAGGTCGTGACGCGCTATGCGTACTACTCAAGCACCCGCGCATGGATGTGCGCGTCATGGCCGCAGCGCATTTGCTCCGTTACCGGACGGCTGAAGCCAAGGCCGTGTTGGAAGATGCGGCCAAGGGGGAAGGGTTGGTGCCCTTCGAGGCCGGCCAGGCCCTGAAGCGGTGGGAAGAGGGCACATGGGCGCTTGACCCAGAGTAGCGACGCAGGATGGAGGGCTTCGCTGTTTGCAGGAACTCTGGAGATGAAACTGGAAGACCTCGCAGAAGAGTTTGCGGCAGGCGTGGCCGCACAAACTGATGCGCTCTGGAACGGGGATGCCAGGACAGGGAATCGGCATGCCAGGAAGTACATCGCCGTGTTCAAGAAGCTCCGCGAACATGGTGAGGATGGGATGGATGCTCTCTCCACGTTGTTCGCCCACCCCCGGATGGATGTCCGGGTCAAGGCCGCAATCTACCTGCTCAGCGAAAGACCTGAGCAGGCCAGGCCCGTGCTGGAAGATGCAGCGAAGAGCGAAGGGATGATTCCATTCGAGGCTGCCCAAGCCTTGAAGTACTGGAGCGAAGGTACGTGGACCCTGGACGTGGACTGACTCTTGCTGCCTGCGATGGATGACCCATTGGAAGCCGCGCTCACCGAACTCGTGGAAGAGTTCGCCCGCCATGCGGCCGCGCAGACCGATGCCATCTGGCAGGGGGATGCCAGGACCGGTAACAAGTACGCCAGGCAGGTCAACATCGCGTTCGACAAGTTGTGCGCGCATGGGAACGCCGGAAGGGACGCGCTTGCGGCATTGCTCACCCATCCCCGAATGGACGTACGGGTCAAAGCGGCGGCCTTCCTACTCCGCCACCGAACTGATGAAGCGAAGGCGGTGCTCTCTGAAGCCGCAGGGGGCGAAGGAATGGTTTCCTTCGCGGCCTCCGAGGCCCTGAAGCGGTGGGAGGAGGGTACCTGGGCCCTCGACCCTGAGTAGCACTCCGCCTCCGCACCCATGCGCTTGAAGCCTTGCGCCACCCGTGGGAGGAACCGCGCCCATGAGCCACGACGCGCGTGACGCTGACGGAGCGGTGCCCCACCTGAGCCCGGAGGAGTTTCGGAAGCTCGGGCACCGGATGGTCGACTGGATTGCCGACTACTGGTCCCGCCTGGAGTCCTTCCCCGTCCGCTCCCAGGTCGCCCCGGGCGGCGTCGCATCGAAGCTCCCCATTCATCCTCCCGAAGAGGGCCTCGACGGTGAGCAGGGCTGGGACGCTGTCTTCCGAGACCTCGAGGACGTGGTGCTGCCCGGCCTGACGCACTGGCAGTCCCCCTCCTTCTTCGCCTACTTCCCCGCCAATGCCTCCGGCCCCGCCGTGCTCGGCGAGCTGCTGTCCGCGGGCCTCGGCGTGCAGGGCATGCTCTGGTCCACCAGCCCCGCCGCCACGGAGATGGAGACGCGGGTGCTCGACTGGCTCGCCGAGCTGACGGGCCTGCCCGCGTCCTTTTACTCCACCTCCGCCACCGGCGGCTGTGTCATCCAGGGTACCGCCAGTGAGGCCACCCTCGTCGCCATGGTGGCTGCCCGCGAGCGCGTCCGCCGCCACGGCGCACCCGCTGACACCGAGTGGGTCGCGTACTCCTCCACGCAGGCCCACTCGTCCGTGCTCAAGGCCGCCATGCTGTGCGGAGTCGCCCGGGGCGCCGATGACACGGTGCACGTGCGGCAGCTCGAAACCGACGCCCACTATGCGCTTCGCCCGGACGTGCTGGAGCGCGCCATCCGCGAGGACCTGGCGGCGGGCCGGCGCCCCTTCTTTGTCTGCGCCACCCTGGGCTCCACTTCCTCCGGAGCGTTCGACCCGGTCCGCGCCGTGGGCGCGGTGCTGGAGCGCACGGGCGTCACCGCGGCGGGTGGCTGGCTGCACGTGGACGCCGCATGGGCGGGTGCCGCGCTCGTCTGCCCCGAGCACCGGGGCCTGCTGGACGGCGTGGAGGTCGCGGACTCGTTCGCCTTCAACCCGCACAAGTGGCTGCTCACCAACTTCGACTGCAACTCCTTCTACACGCGAGACCGCCGTGCCCTCCTCGACGCACTGAGCGTGACGCCCGAGTACCTTCGCAACGCGGCGAGCGCGAGCGGCGCCGTCATCGACTACCGCGACTGGCAGGTACCCCTCGGCCGCCGCTTCCGCGCGCTGAAGCTCTGGTTCGTGCTGCGCCACTACGGTGCGCGCGGCCTGCGCGCCCATGTGCGGGGCCACATCCGGATGGCCGAGCAGTTCGAGTCCTGGGCGTCCCACGACGCCCGCTTCGAAATCGCCGCGCCCCGCTCGCTCTCCCTGGTGTGCTTCCGCCTGAAGCCCGAGCCGGGCGAGACGCCCGAGGCCACCGACGCGCGCAACCGCGCCCTGCTGGAGCGGGTGAACGCCTCGGGGAAGCTGTTCCTCACGCACACGGTGCTGCCCTCCGTGGAGGGACGGCCGGCCCGCTACGTGCTCCGCATGGCCATTGGGGGCACGTACACGGAGGAGCGCCACGTGCGCGCCGCCTGGGAGGCGCTCGCCGCCGCCTCGGGCTGAACCCCGGTCGAGCGGCGGCGGTGCGCCTGCCCGCCCGCTCACTGAAAGCGTTGCGGCGCGGCCCGTGTGGCATCATGCCCTCCCTGTATGGAGCCCCACCGCCGCGTCGCGCTCGTCCTCAGCTACCAATACCCGGGCAAGTACGCCTTCACCGTGCTGGCCGGCGCCGTGGAGTCGGACCCGGCGCTCGCGGACGTGTCGCTCCACTTCCCACGAGACCGCGAGACGCTCCTCGCCACCGTGCGCGAGCGCGCCGACGCCGGGGACACCGTGGTGGCCGCGTGGTCCTTCTACTCGGCCAGCTTCGGCCCCGCGGTGGAGGAGCTCGCCTGGGTCCGTGAGCGGCTGGACGGGCGGAGCGTGCTCTGCATCGCTGGCGGCGTCCATGCCACCGCCGAGCCCCTCCAGACGCTCCAGGCCGGCTTCGACGTGATTGCCGTGGGCGAGGGCGAGCACTCCCTGCGCGAGTTGCTCGGCCGCGTGCTGCGCGGTGAAGACCCGCGCGCCACGCACGGCGTCGCGTACCTCAAGGACGGGAAGCTGGCGCAGAACGGCCGGGGCGAGGGCGTCCAGCTCGACGACTTCCCTCCCTTCGCCGCGCGCAACGCCATGTACGGCGCCATCGAAATCACGCGCGGCTGCATCTACGCCTGCCGCTTCTGCCAGACGCCCTTCATGAGCAAGGCGCGCTTCCGCCACCGCTCCGTGGCCAACGTGGCGCACTGGGCGCGCGAGCTGCGGCGCTCGGGCCGGCGCGACATCCGCTTCATCACCCCCACGTCCATGTCCTACGGCACCGCGGACGAGTCCGTGAATCTGTCCGCCGTGGAGGAGTTGCTCGCGGCGGTGCGCGAGGCCATGGCTCCCGACGGGCGCATCTACTACGGCACCTTCCCCTCCGAGGTGCGCCCCGAGCACGTCACCCCCGAGGCGCTGGCGCTGCTCAAGCGCTACGTGCACAACGACAACCTCATCATCGGCGGGCAGTCCGGCTCCGAGCGCATCCTCCAGAGCACCCGCCGGGGCCACGACGTGGAGACGGTGGTGCGCGCCACCCGCCTCGCGGTGGAGGGAGGCTTCGTGCCCAACGTGGACTTCATCCTCGGGCTGCCCGGCGAGGAGCCCGCGGACGTGGACGCCACCGTGGCCCTCATGGAGCGGCTGGCCGCGCTGGGCGCCCGCGTGCACGGGCACACCTTCATGCCGCTGCCCGGCACGCCCTACCGCGACGCCCCCGCCGGCCGGGTGGACGGGGAGACGCAGCGCAAGCTGGATCGGCTCGCCTCGCAGGGCCGGCTGTATGGCCACTGGAAGCACCAGGCCGTGCTGGCCGAGGGCATCGTCTCGCGCCGCAAGCCCCGGGCGAATCGGGCCTCCACCCCCTGAGCCCGGCACTTCCTCGGGCCCGCGTCCCCCGAGGCGTTTAGGATGGGAGCGCGATGTCTTCCGACCAGGCTCCTCCCTATTGGGTCCTCATCTCCGTCCTGTTCAGCTCCCAGCCGCTGACGCCGGCGCTGGCGATGACGCTGCACCAGGCCGCCTACGAGCTGCACCAGCGCGGTGACGGGATGAAGGAGGTGGCGGGCGACATGCTGAGCGGCCGGGTGGTGAACCTGCGCAAGGACGTGTCGCTGGGTGGCATCTACGGCCCGGCCTTCGAGGCGGAAATCGACACCGAGCGGGGCTCGGGCGTGGTGCGCTTCGTCCTCACCCGCCAGGGGCTGGAGATGATGAAGCAGCAGCCCGCCGAGCCGCCCCGGCCGAAGTACCTCAACTAGTCCAGCGGGGGCTCGTCAGGCGGCTCGCTCCCTGCGCGGGGTGGGCGTCCGTCCCCACCTTCGAGGCAAGGCGTCAACGTCCCCTTCCCGAAGGAGCCCCGCATGGACCCGAAGGACGAATACCTCAAGCGCAGCGTCGGCATCCCCCTGGACCCCGCGAAGCAGAAGGACCCGGAGGCGGCGGGGGACGAGGTGCCCGCCGAGGGCCGCGCCGAGTACCTCAACGACATCTCCGAGCAGCACGGCGGTCAGCGCACCGAAGCCAGCCTGCCGTGGAACGGCACCTCCGAGATTCATGAGGAGTACCGGAAGAAGTACGACAAGAGCAGCAACAAGAAGAAGGGCTAGCCAGGGCCCCTGTAAATCGAAAGGGCGGGGCCACCACTCGCGTGGTGCGCTCCCGCCCTTCAGACCTTCGACTCGAGGAACAGCTCAGGTGTCGAGGCTGATCTTGTTCTTGTTGCCCATGTGGATGATGGAGTTGCCCAGCGTCGCGGCGGAGAGCGCGGCCAGGTCCATCATGGCCTGCTCCTGCTTCGCCTGCTCCGAGCCCGGCTGCGCGGTGGTGGCACCCTGAGTCTGCGCCGCGGCGCCCTCCGGGGCGATGGGCTTGCGGCCCACGGCCGACAGGTAGGAGTTCATCAGCCCGCTGTGCGGCGAGCTGCCCACCGACGCCAGCGCCGAGGACACCACGGCGCCACCGGACATCATCAGCGGGTCGCCCGGCCGGTTGGCCGCCGCCGACATCCCGCCCTGCTGCACCAGCGAGCCGAAGCCCGTGCGGGAAGGGCCGCTGCTGGCCTGGGTGGCGGGCGTCTGGACCCGGGGACTCGTGAAGGAGTTGATGCGGCTCATGGCGGCTCCGTCGCGGCCCGGGGAGCGCACACCTCGCGCGCTTCAGGCCTCTGATCCACATTATCGCCCGGACCGGCCGGAAGTTGCGTCCCCCCGAAAAAGGCCGAAGGCCGCGGACTTACGGGCGTGCTGCCCGCCGTCCACGGCCTCCGGGTGTGGCTTTCCGGGGCCCTTCAGGCCCCCGGGAGTCCTAGAACTGGTGCGCCTCGGTGGACTCGTGCAGGGCGAGCGTGCTGGCGTTGCCGCCGGAGATGACCTCGGCCACCTGGTCGAAGTAGCCGGTGCCCACCTCGCGCTGGTGGCGCGTGGCGGTGTAGCCGTCCTTCTCCGCGCTGAACTCGGCCTGCTGCAGCTCGCTGTAGGCCGCCATTCCGCGGTCCTTGTACTTCCGGGCCAGCTCGTACATCGCGAAGTTCAGCGCGTGGAAGCCGGCCAGGGTGACGAACTGGAACTTGTAGCCCATGGCGCCCAGCTCACGCTGGAACTTCGCGATGGTGGCGTCGTCCAGGTTCTTCTTCCAGTTGAAGGACGGCGAGCAGTTGTAGGCCAGCAGCTTGTTCGGGTACTTCGCGCGGATGCTCTCGGCGAACTTCTTCGCCTGGGCCAGGTCCGGGGTGCTCGTCTCGCACCACACCAGGTCCGCGTACGGGGCATACGCCAGGCCGCGGGCAATGGCGCAGTCCAGGCCGCCGTTGAGGCGGTAGAAGCCCTCGGGGGTGCGGCCGCCCTTCTTGTCGATGAAGGCGTGGTCGTATTCGTCCGCGTCGCTCATCAGCAGCTTGGCGCTGTCCGCGTCCGTGCGGGCGACGACGAGCGTGGGCACGTCCATGACGTCCGCCGCCAGGCGCGCCGCCGTCAGGGTACGGATGAAGTGGCTGGTGGGCACCAGCACCTTGCCGCCCATGTGGCCGCACTTCTTCTCGCTGGCCAGCTGGTCCTCGAAGTGGACGCCCGCGGCGCCCGCCTCAATCATGCTCTTCATCAGCTCGAAGGCGTTGAGCGGGCCGCCGAAGCCGGCCTCCGCGTCCGCGATGATGGGCGCGAACCAGTAGCGGTCATCGCGGCCCTCCGCGTGGTCAATCTGGTCCGCGCGGCGCAGCGAGTTGTTGATCTTCTTCACCACGGCCGGGACGCTGTCCACCGGGTAGAGGCTCTGGTCCGGGTACATCTGCCCGGCCGAGTTGGCGTCCGCCGCCACCTGCCAGCCGGAGAGATAGATGGCCTTGAGGCCCGCGCGGACCATCTGCACCGCCTGGTTGCCCGTGAGCGAGCCCAGCGCGTTGATGTAGTCCTCGGTGTGGAGCAGCTCCCAGAGCTTCTTGGCGCCCATCTCCGCCAGCGTGTAGCTCACGGTGATGGAGCCGCGCAGCTTCTCCACATCCTTCTGCGTGTAGTTGCGGGTGATTCCCTCGAAGCGCTGGGCGTGGAGCTTGGCGTGAGGGGAGGCTTCGGTGGTCGTCGGCGTGGCGTCGTACATCGCAGGCTCCTCGCTACAGTTTGAAGTGGTTGACTGAAGGTGCTGCTGGGTCATCCCCGCGAGTCCAGGGCCTCGTAGGCCGGCAGGGTCAGGAAGTCCTCGAAGGTGGACGCGGTGGACAGCTGCTCGAAGAGGACGCGGGCGCGCTCCAGGTGGGCGGCGCCGTAGCGCTCCCTCGCGCCCTCCTTGTCGATGCGAGCCATCTCCTCGACGAGCAGCGTGCGGAACAGCTCCGCCGTCACCTTGCGGCCGTCGTCCAGCGAGGCGTCGTGGTGAATCCACTGCCACACCTGGGCGCGGGAGATTTCCGCGGTGGCCGCGTCCTCCATCAGGTTGTAGAGCGGCACGCAGCCCAGGCCCCCCAGCCACGCGGCGGTGTACTGGATGCCGACGCGGATGTTGTGGCGCAGGCCGTCCTCGGTGCGCGTGCCGGACGGCACCTTGAGCAGCTCCGCCTCGCCGATGCGCACGTCCTCGCGCTTGTTGGCGAGCTGATTGGCGCCCTTCATGTGCTCGTCGAAGATGGCCTTCGCCACCGGCACGAGGCCCGGGTGGGCCACCCAGGTGCCGTCGTGGCCGTTCTTCACCTCGCGCAGTTTGTCGGTGCGGACCTTCTCCAGCACCGCCTCGTTGGCCGCCGCGTCACCCTTGATGGGGATGAAGGCCGCCATGCCGCCCATGGCGTGCACGTTGCGGCGGTGGCAGGTCTGGATGAGCAGCTGCGAGTAGGCGTTGAGGAACGCCTTGTCCATCGTCACCTGCCCGCGGTCGGGCAGGACGACGCCGGTGTCCGACTGGAGCGTCTTGATGAAGCTGAAGATGTAGTCCCAGCGGCCGCAGTTGAGGCCGGCCGAGTGCTCGCGCAGCTCGTAGAGGATTTCGTCCATCTCGAACGCGGCGGGCAGCGTCTCGATGAGGACGGTGGCCTTGATGGTGCCGCGCGGGATGTTCAGCTCCGACTGGGCCAGGTGGAACACGTCGTTCCAGAGCCGGGCCTCCAGGTGGCTCTGCATCTTCGGCAGGTAGAAGTACGGGCCGGTGCCGCGCGCGAGCTGCTCGCGGGCGTTGTGGAAGAAGAAGAGGGCGAAGTCGAAGAGGGAGCCGGAGATGGGCTTGCCGTCGATTTCGACGTGGCGCTCGGGCAGGTGCCAGCCGCGGGGACGCACGAAGAGGACGGCCGGCTTCGGGTTGAGGGCGTAGTGCTTGCCCCCCTCGGCGGTGAAGCTGATGGTGCGGCGGACGGCGTCGCGCAGGTTGAGCTGCCCGCGCACCACGTTGTCCCAGGTGGGGCTGTTGGCGTCCTCGAAGTCCGCCATGAAGACATTCGCGCCCGAGTTGAGCGCGTTGATGATCATCTTCCGCTCCACCGGGCCGGTGATTTCCACCCGGCGGTCCTGGAGGTCCTCGGGCAGCGGAGCCACCGTCCAGTTCCCCTCACGGATGGCTTTCGTCTCCGGCAGGAAGTGGGGCCGCTCGCCCTTGCGCCACGCCTGCTGCACCACCTTGCGGCGCTCCAGCAGGGCCTCGCGGCGCTCTCCGAAGGTGCGCACCAGCTTCGCGACGAACTCCATCGCCTCGGGGGTGAGCACCTCGGCGTAGTCGGGGTGCCAGGGCCCCTTCACCACCACGCCCGCGCCGAAGGCCGGGGTCTGCTTCGAAGGGGCTGCGGGGCTCATCCGGACTCCTTGGCTTGGTGCGTTGTAAATCGGTTCGACGGTTCGGAAAATGGATCTTCCGAGGGAGGAATGGAAGTGCTGGTGAAGTTCTGCCTGCTTGCCTGTAATCCTGTCAACAGGGATGGGATTAAATCTGTAAATCAACAAACGCGCTGTGGGCAACCCACCCACCCGGAGGGGGCGAGCGGGGGCGCAATCGGGAGCGCCAGCCTCCGTAGGTAGGAATGCGGGCCGCTGACGCCAAGGGGGCCCGCAGAGGAGTGACGCACCATGGACGCAATGAAGCGCTGCACGGCTTGCGCGGAGGAGATGAGGGTGGAGGCCCGGAAGTGCCCGCACTGCGGCTCGCGCACGGAGCCACTGCACCGGGACGTCGAGGGGCGGAAGCTGTTCGGAGTGTGCGCCGCGCTCGGCCACCACTTCGACGTGGACCCGGCCCTGGTGCGCGTGGGCTTCGTCGTGGCGCTGGCCGTGTCCTTCGGTACCGCGATGCTCGTGTACCTGCTGCTGTGGGCCTTCACGCCGCCTTCCCTCCACGGGACGGCCCCCTTGCAGCGCACCGTGGACTGGCTCGGCGGCCTCGGCAACGCCGACTCCCCCGAGGTCGAGAAGCGCGTCTAGGCGCTCCGGTTGTGGTGGGAGTGCTCACGGGACAACGGTAGTCAGGCGGGGCTCGTGGTCGCGAGCCCGGCCTGTTATTCGCTGACGCCCCGCCTTCCACCCTTTCGAGGAGTCCCGCGCGTGAGCACGAAGAACGTTCGCATCGAGAAGGACACCTTCGGCCCCATCGAGGTGCCCGCCGAGCGCCTCTGGGGCGCGCAGACGCAGCGCAGCCTCCAGAACTTCGCCATCTCCACCGAGCGCATGCCGCCCGCGCTCATCCGCTCGCTCGTGCTGGTGAAGAAGGCCGCCGCGCTGGTCAACATGGAGAACGGCTCCCTGTCGCGCGAGAAGGGCGAGGTCATCGTCAAGGCCGCCGACGAGGTCCTCGCCGGCCAGCACGACGGCGAGTTCCCCCTGAGCATCTGGCAGACGGGCAGCGGCACCCAGACGAACATGAACTGCAACGAGGTGCTGGCCAACCGCGCCTCGGAGCTGCTCGGCGGCGAGCGCGGCGAGGCCCGCAAGGTCCACCCCAACGACGACGTCAACAAGGGGCAGAGCTCCAACGACGTCTTCCCCACCGCGATGAGCGTGGCCGCCGCCACCGCCCTCGTCGAGCACGTGCTCCCCGAGCTGAAGTCGCTCCGCGAGGTGCTCGCGGAGAAGTCCCGCGCCTTCAAGGACATCGTCAAGATTGGCCGCACCCACCTCCAGGACGCGACGCCGCTCACCCTGGGGCAGGAGCTCAGCGGCTACGTGGCCCAGTTGGAGCACGCGCGGGGACACCTGGAGCGGACCCTGCCGCACCTGTACGAGCTGGCCCTGGGCGGCACCGCCGTGGGCACCGGCCTCAATGCGCCCAGGGGCTACGCCGAGCGTGTCGCGAAGGAGATTGCCCGCCTCACCGGCCACCCCTTCGTCACCGCGCCCAACAAGTTCGAGGCGCTCGCCGCCAACGACGCGCTCGTCCAGGCGCACGGCGCCCTGAAGGGCCTGGCCGCGGTGCTCTTCAAGGTGGCCAATGACGTGCGCTGGCTGGCCTCCGGGCCCCGCTCCGGCCTGGGAGAAATCACCATTCCGGAGAACGAGCCGGGCAGCTCCATCATGCCGGGCAAGGTGAACCCCACCCAGAGCGAGGCGCTCACCATGCTGTGCGCCCAGGTGATGGGGAACGACGTCGCCGTCACCGTGGGCGGCGCGTCCGGCAACTTCGAGCTGAACGTCTTCAAGCCCCTCATCATCCACAACACCCTGCAGACCTGCCGGCTGCTGGCGGACGGCATGCGCAGCTTCCGCCTCAACTGCGCCGTGGGACTCGAGCCCAACATGCCGCGCATCCGGGAGAACCTGGAGCGCAGCCTGATGCTCGTCACCGCCCTCAACCCGCACATCGGCTACGACAACGCGGCGAAAATCGCGAAGAAGGCCCACAAGGAGGGCAAGACGCTCAAGGAGGTCGCCGTCGAGCTGGGCCTGCTCACCGCGGAGCAGTTCGACCAGTGGGTCCGCCCGGAGGCGATGACGGGGCAGAAGGACTGATTCTCGCGCGCTCCCGCTTCACCGCGCCGGGGCGTGTGCGGGAAGGTGGGCCTGACCTCCAGGCCTCGAAGGCCTCGCCCTCCTTCCGGGGAGGCAGGCCCCAAGCGTGGTGCAGCGCACGCTCCGGGAAGAAGGGACGGGCGCGTCGGGGGGAGGGAGATTAGGGTACTGAGGCCATGAACGTCCCCTTCGTCATTGAGACCACGCACCGCGGCGAGCGGGCGTACGACCTCTACAGCCGGCTCCTCAAGGACCGCATCATCATGCTGGGCACGCCCGTCAACGACGACGTGGCCAACATCATCGTCGCCCAGCTCCTGTTCCTGGAGTCCGAGGACCCCGACAAGGGCATCAACCTCTACATCAACTCGCCCGGTGGCTCCGTGACGGCGGGCCTGGCCATCTACGACACCATGCAGTACGTGAAGTGTCCGGTGTCCACCATCTGCGTCGGGCAGGCCGCGTCCATGGGCGCGCTGCTGCTGCTGGCCGGGGCCAAGGGCAAGCGCTACGCGCTCCCCAACAGCCGCATCATGATTCACCAGCCGCTGGGCGGCGCGCAGGGCCAGGCCACGGACATCGACATCCAGGCCAAGGAAATCCTCCGCCTCCGCGCCTACATCAACGGCCTCATCGTGAAGCACACGGGCCACACCATCGAGCGCATCGAGAAGGACACCGAGCGCGACTACTTCATGAGCGCCGAGGATGCCCGGCAGTACGGCCTCATCGACGAGGTGGTGGAGAAGCAGCGCGTCATCACCCCCACCCCGGGGAAGTAGGCTCCCGCCGCCCCCGCTCCAGCCGAGCGGGGGCCGGGCCGACCGGGTTCGCTCCAGGCAGGGCGAGGCCGCCCGCCCCCGGTCATACGTAGCTTGAGGCGTGGCCGTGGTGGTGCACCTGCCCGGCGCCTCGCATTCCCGCCATTTTCGTGGCGCAGGCTCCGCGCTGGAGGCCCTGGCAGGCGCAGGTTCTGCGCGGTCCGCGCGCCCGCTCCCTCGGCTGCGCGTGGCATGGCGCATGCTCAAGCTTCAGGCATGCCCCCGCCCCGCATACTCCTGTCCTTCGCTTCGCTCGTGCCCGCGCTCGTGGCCGGCCTCGCGTGCGGTACGACGCCCACGGGCCGCCCGCCCGAGCCGCCCTCGGCGTACACCATCCAGCAGGAGCTCGGACAGCGGGACGTCATCCAGGCGGGGCAGGAATACGCCCGGCACAACAGCCTCCTGGTGGCCGAGGCCAGTGAGGCCATCGAGATACGCCCCAACTACTGGCGGCTGCGCTTCGGGCTCCCGGACCAGCCTGGCCGCCTGCTGGAGCTGGAGTTCGACGAGCTGGCCCGCCGCGTGACGCGCGCCCAGGAGATTGAAGTCATCCCGCGTGACCTGCCCAGCGACGCGGCTGTGGGCGGGAGCGGAGACCCGGGCAGCAGGGGCCCCATTCCCTGACGTCAGGTGGCCGGGCTCTCGTGGCCGGTGTCTTCCGCTTCAACGAGGCCGGTCGGCAGGCCATCGATGCTGAGCAGGTTCTTCTGGTGCCGGTAGGTCTTCAGCCCCTCCGGGCCCTTGGCCTCGGCCCACTTCGTGAGCGTGGGACGCTCGCCGCCGTACTCGTAGAGCGGGACGCCATAGCCGCAGGAGGTCTGCACGAGCTCGAGGTCGAGCCACACCATCTGCCGGGCGCCCACGGGCTCCACGCCGCCGAAGTCGGAGGCCAGCAGGCGGGTGTACTCGGGGCCGCCACGAGGAAGCACGCGGCCGCGTCCGTAGAGGCGCAGAATCAGGGGCGGCCCCTCGAAGGCGCAGAACATGAGGGTGAGGCGCCCGTCCGCCAGCAGGTGCGCCGCCGTCTCGTTGCCGCTGCCGGTGCGGTCGAGGTAGGCGACCGCCGTGTCACTGAGGATGCGGAGCGCGTCGAGCCCCTTGGGCGAGAGGTTCACATGCCCGGTGGACGCGGCGGAGGCGGTGAAGAACAGCCGCTGGCGCTGGATGAACTCACGGTGGGTGGGCTCGAGGTGCGGGAACTGTTTCGCCACGACTGCGTTCCTCCTGCCGCGAGCGAGGTGCCACGCCGCGGTCGTGGGCATGCTAACGGCCGCGTCGTCCGCCCCGCCAGACTTCAGGGGATGACGCGGCGCCGCCGGAAGTCGTCGAAGATGCGCAGGAACATCGCCTCGGTGTCCACGTACTCGTGGAAGCCGAACCGGCGGGCCTTGGTGCCGTCGGCAATCACGTCGTAGTCCCAGGCGAAGACGAAGTCGCCGAAGCGCCAGGACGACACGTCCTTGTAGGGGTGCCGCTCCAGCCCGTGCTTCTCCTGCATGGCCTTCCACAGCGGCTCCTTGTCGGCCATGACCACGTCGAGCGACATCGGCAGCGGTGGGGCCACCTCCAGCTCGAAGTAGCGGGCGATTTTCGGCCACAGCTCGCTCCACCGGAACAGGTCGCCGTTGTTGATGTTGAAGGCCTGGTTGGCGCAGCGCTCGTCGGTCGCCGCCCACACGGTGGCCTTCGCCAGCAGGTCCGCGTCCGTCATCTCCAGCAGCTTGTCGTAGGCGCCCGGCTTGCCCGGGAAGCGCAGCGGCAGCCCCAGCTCCTTCGAGATGGCCGCGTACACGGCAATCACCATCGTCAGGTTCATCGGGTTGCCCAGTCCGAAGCCGCACACCACGGACGGGCGGATGGCGGACCAGCTCCACGCCTTGCCCCGCTGCCGTGACTCCAGGAAGGCCTGCTGGTCCACGTTGAACTCGGGCGGCATGTGGTGCGCGTCCGTCTCGCGGGCCGGCGTCTTGAACGGGCCCAGGTGCGCGCCGTAGACCTTGTAGCCCTGCATCAGGCTGACGTGCCGCAGGCCGGGGGCGATGGGCTCGAGGGCGTCCACCACGTTGACGAGCATGCCCAGGTTCGGCGGCACCAGCTCCGCCCAGGTGGGTCGGTCCTGGTACGCGGCGTAGAAGATGTGCGTGACGTGGGAGAGCGCGCCCAGCTTCTCGCGGGTGTCGTTCCGGTCGAGCAGGTCCACCGCGAGGTACCGGACGCGGCCCTCGGACGCGCCGCCCCGGCGCGACACGCCGATGACGTCCCAGTCGCCGAGCGCCGCGAGGTGGGTGACGAGGTTGCGGCCGATGACTCCCTGGGCTCCGACGACCAGGGCGACCTTGCGCTGCGTGCTCATGACTCACTCCTGTGGGAAGGGCGCCTGCCGTGCGGCGGTGGCGGAGGGGCCACGCACGGCGGGCGGGGAAGGCTGGCCTCGCGGCGACAACCGCGAACGCACCTGATAATGGGCGCGGCATCGCTCGTGGGCCATGCCGCCGCACGGCACAGGACTTGTGAGGTGAACTCACGATGGCGCGTCTGGACGTCAACCGCTCTGGGGAGATGGAGGTGTTCGTCCGGGTCGTCGAGCTCGGCGGCTTCTCCGCCGCGGCGCGCGCGTTCCGGATGACGCCTTCCGCGGTCAGCAAGCTCGTGGCACGGCTCGAAGGCCGGCTGGGCGCCCGGCTCATCAATCGCTCGACGCGGCGACTCCAGCTCACCCCCGAGGGCGTCACCTTCTACGAGCGGAGCGTCCGCGTCCTCGCCGACCTGGAGGAGGCCGAGCGTGGGGCCGCCACGAGCGCCGCGCCGCAAGGCCGCCTGCGGGTCAACGCCAGCGTGCCCTTCGGCACACACTTCCTGCTGCCGCTCGTTCCGGAGTTCCTCTCACTCCACCCCGCCATCACCCTGGACCTCGTCCTGACCGACGAGGTGGTCAACCTCCTGGAGGAGCGCACGGACGTGGCGATTCGCAGCGGGCCGCTCAAGAGCTCGGACCTCGTCGCGCGCAAGCTGGGCGAGACGCGGATGGTCGTCGTCGGGGCGCCCGCCTACCTGAAGCGCGTGGGGACTCCGGCGACTCCGAGGGAGCTGGAGCGGCACAACCTGCTCCGGTTCGGCTATGCGCGCGCGGTGGAGGGGTGGCCCTTCGTGCACCGTGGCGCCGAGGTGGTGATTTCCCCCGTCGGGAACGCGCAGGCGAGCAATGGCGAGGCGCTGCGGCAGCTCGCGCTCGGGGGGCTCGGCCTCGCGCGGCTCGCGGCCTTCCAGGTGAAGGACGACGTCGCCGCCGGGCGACTGGTGCTGGTGCTGGAGGACCACAACCCCGGGGACACCGAGGCGATTCATGCGGTGTTCCTCGGCGCGGGAGGGCCGCTGCCTCCCCGCGTGCGGGCCTTCCTGGACTACCTGTCCGCGAAGGTGCGGCTGGACTGACGGGCCCGGCGCACGCGGCGAATTCTTTCGCCCGCGCCTGAGACAATTTCCCGGTCATTACGTTTCCTGGATGTCCGCACCTGGAGACCCCGGACACGGGGCCCGGGCGGGGACGCCGCTGAAGTCCCTCGCTCAGCGGAGTCAGGAGCCCACGCCAGCGCCGCGCACGCGCTGTCTGGCGTTACGAGCCAGGTGACCGGGCACTCGTGTGCGCGCGAAGTCCCGGACGGCTGGCTCTCGTGGGGCTCCGCAAGAAACACCTCTCACGGCTGCACCCACCCCAGCGCCTGCCGGTTGGCGGATGCCTGGACCTCGTTTGTCAGGAGATGGCAATGAACATCAGACGCATGCTGCTTGTGATTGCAACGGTGGCGGTTTCCTCTCTCAGTGCCTGCGGCACGGACGGCTCCGAGACGGCCGCGGATGGCGCGACGTCCGTCGTCGACCCGGCCACCGGCGAGCCCGTGGCGACCAACTACCCCACGGACGCGAAGTTCGTCGACGTGTCCATGGAGACGGCCAGCTCCCCGCTGGTGTCGAGAATCTGCCCGGTGGATGACCCCTTCTGTGTGCCCCGCGAGTGCTTCCCCTGGGACCCGGACTGCATCTGCGACCCGGTGAACGACTTCGGCTGCGAGCCCTGCGACCCGACCAATGAGCTGGCGTGGTGCTACGAGCCGCCGCCCCCTCCTCCCTGCACGGCCGCGGACGGGCTCATCAGCCAGTACCGCGTGCAGCGCACGGGCCGTGAGGCGAGCGAGCAGGCCGAGGTCACCATCTTCGGGGGCAGCCGCTGCAACCGCTTCGTCGTCACCGGTATCGGTGGTGCCATCGTCTCCGACAGCAACTACGAGACGCTGCACATCGAGTACCGGCAGCTCTACGCGGACGGCACCATGGGGCCGCGCACCATCCACCGCACGGGCAGCAACCCCAACCGCATCCCGGAGGCCTGGGTGCAGGCGCCGGACGGCTACGCCATCGTGGGCGTGGCGGCGGGCCAGCAGAGCTCGCATGACCTGAAGACCCTCATCGGCTACTCCCGCCAGGTCGTGGTGACCTCGGCCGGCGTGCGCATGAGCGGCCCGTACCAGCCCATCCATGGCGGCGTGAACCCCTACGGCACGCTCGACTCCCTCGCCGTCAACCAGACGCCGAATGACAACGAGGTCTTCGTCGGCCTGGGCCTGCGGTCGGCCGTCCAGCAGACCAAGACCCTCGTCGCGTTCATCGGCACGCTCCCGTAGTCCGCACGCTCTCGGAGCGCTGACAGGGACCCGCGGCGGCGGTGTGGCCGCGGGTCCTCGTGGCGTACCCCTCCGCGGGTGGCCCTGAAGGGGGTGACGGCCCTTCAGGAGCCGTAGCGCTCAGCTGGGATGTCGCAGAAGAGCAGCTCCGCCGGAGCGCCCGTGCGGCCCACCAGCACCGCCACCTGTCCGTAGGCGCAGCCGAAGCGCTCGGCCTCCGCGCGAGGCAGGCCGGGGACGAAGAGGCTCTGCTCGGACCAGCTCCCGTCCTCCGCCTCGCCGATGGCCGCGGCCACCACCCAGCCTCCGGCCACCAACTGGGAGACGAGGCGCTCCTGCGCGCGGCGGTTCTCGTCCTCGCCGCGTGGGCGCGAGCCCGGGTTCCACGCCGTCAGGAAGCTCCACTCCCGGTGGCCGCGCGCCGCGAGCGCCGCGTCCAGTGCGGGGTGGAGCGCCCCCACCCGCAGGAGCAGCTCGTGCCCCCCGGTGGACGCATGGGGACGGACGACGTAGCGCGTCGTCCGGTAGGCCTCCATCAACCGCGTTCTCTCGGGATGGCTCATTCCCGCATTGTCGCGCCCGCACGGTGTCGCTGTCAGCCCGGGGGGCTCCGAAAGTGTGGGCTCCATCACGGGAGCGCGCGTCATCGTGAGGGCTTCACCCCGCCAGTGACGCGCTTCACCGTGTGTCCCGCGGGCAGCGAGTCCCCGGGCTGCACGCCGTTGATGAGGGCCACCTCCTCCAGGGGAATGGTGGAGGGGTAGCGCTGGTGGAACTCGCGCACCGTCATGGGCGCGTCCAGCTTCACCAGCTCGATTCGCGCCGGCTGCATGTTCAGCGCGGCCGGGTCGGTCAGCTCGCCGAAGCTGGTGAAGGTGGCGCGGAAGGCGTCGTCATACGCCGGGAGCTGTTCCGCCACCGTGTAGCCCAGCAACTGCAGCGTGGCGCCCGCGTGCCTGAAGAAGGTGGTGACGCCGCGGATGACGCCCTGCTCGGTCTGCGCCTGGAAGTACGCCGAGCCTCGGGGGTAGCCCTCGGCGGCCGCGCTCAGCGGCTGGATGCCCTGCTGCGAGAGGAAGGTCCGGAGGGCCTCCTCGGGTGCGATGTCGCCGGCCGGCGCGAGGCCGAGGATGGCGTCCTCCTTCGGGCTGACGGCGAGCACCGCCTGCGTCTGGTTCGCCGTCTTCCACCCCTGCGGGAAGGTGAGCTGGAAGCGAAGCCCTGGGTGGAGGAAGCGGCTGCCCTGGAAGAAGCCCTGGCGCGGGTCCTCTCCGTAGGCCATGCCCTGGAGCATCGCGAGGTACTCCTCGCGGCCCTGCTTCAGGCGGCTGAAGTCCACGTTGGCCTTCGCGGCGCGCGCTCGCGCGGTCTCCACCCGGTCCTCCGGGTTGGGGTGCGTGGCCAGCCAGGAAGGGAGGGAGCCGCCGCCCGAGGACTCACCCACGCGGCCCAGCGTGACGAAGACGTCCGCCGCCTCGCGCACGTCGTAGCCGGCCTCCAGCATGTAGCGGAAGCCCAGCTCGTCCGCCTGGCGCTCGTCGTCCCGGCCGTGCTTGAGGAAGAGGAGCTGGAGGCCCACGGTGGCCAGGCCTCCGAACTTCGCGACGTCCTCACTGAGGACGCTGCCCACCACGAGGCCGACCTGCGCGAGCTGCGCCTTGGAGAGCTGCTCCACCGAGTGCCGCGCGGTGATGTGGCCGATTTCGTGTCCCAGCACCGATGCCAGCTCCGCCTCCGAGTTGAGGTGGGTGAGCAGCCCGCGCGTGACGAAGACGGGGCCGCCCGGCAGGGCGAAGGCATTCACCACCGGGTCTTCCACTGCCTGCACGCTCCAGGGCAGCTCCGGCCGCTCGGAGCGCTTCGCCATGGGCAGGCCCACCGCCGACACGTACTGCTGCACCTTCGCGTCGTCGACCAGGCCGATGGACTGCCGCACGTCCTGGGCGCCCTGCTTGCCGAGGGAAATCTCGTCGTTCTGGGAGACGAGGGACAGCATGCGCTTGCCCGTGGCGGGGTTGCGCACACAGGCGCTCATCGCGAGCAGGAGCAGTGGCAGCAGCACCCGGAGTCGTGGGGCCATGAGACCTCCTGAGAGGGTGGACGCGCCCCGGGAGGGCCGGGCCCGGGGTGGGGTCCGACTTAGGGCAGCGGCGCCGGGACGGCCACGGGCGGTGTGGGCGCGGTGTCACTGCCGGACAGTCGGGCGCGCGGGCGGGCTGGACTTTCGTTAGCTTCTCCTCGTCCCGGGGCGGGGTTGCACGGGCAGGAGGTGGCTCGAGGATGGATACGCTCGACGCACGGCTGGAGCGGCTGGAGCGCCGCTGCCGGCAATGGCAGGGGCTGACCTTCGCGGCGCTCGCGCTGGCCGGAGTGGGGCTGGGCGTGGCGGCGATGCGGGACACGCCGACGCCGTCCGGGGAGCTGGTGGCCTCGCGGCTGGTGCTCACCGATGCCCAGGGGCGCACCCGCGCCACCCTGGGGGCCGACGAGGAGGGCCTGTCGGGGCTGGTGCTGCGCGACGTCGAGGGGCGGCCTCGCGCGCTGCTGGGCGTGGGCGAGGACGGCTCGCCCCGGCTGCGCTTCTCCACCGCGGGCGGCGAGTCGCTGGCGGAGCTGACCGTGTACTCGGACGAGGCGCCGCGCCTGACGCTGTCCACGCCCGGTGGCGCGGACCTGTTCTCCGTGGGCCTCCAGGTGGATGGCTCTTCGCGGCTGGAGCTGGCGGACGCGGATGGCCGGCCCCGCGCGATTCTGGGCGCGGACGAGCATGGCTCTCCGGGCCTGGTGCTGGTGGACCGGCGCGGGCAGACGCGCGCGGCCCTGCGGGTGACGCCGGCGGACGGCGCCAGCCTCGTGGTTGAAGGGCGCGACGGCGAGGTGTTCCGCGCGCCCGGAGTGCAGTGAGTCGGGGGCCTCCGGGCGGCAGCCTCGACTTCCGCCATTCTGGACCGACGCCCTCGGGTTTCCCTCTGGGAAACCGCCACTGCAGCGGCTCGGCCTCCCGCGGGGACGCCCCAGCCTGGCGAGAGTCGAGGCTGCCGCTGGAGACGTTGGGGAGAGAGCCTGGAAAGCAGCCAGCGCCGCCGACACGGCCCGTGCCTGAGCGAAGCGCGAGTCGCGCCATCTGGCGGGCGCGAGTCGGCCCGTGGCGACTCAGCCACCTCTGTCGATGGCGCCGCCGCGAGCCTGCCAGGTGTGGCGGGTGACGGCACGTCGCTCCCTGGGGCAGGCGTGGCCGTGCCTCGGGGGACGGAGTCTTCGCCGGGGCAATCCGTGCCTGCGCCTTGGGGTCCTGAGCCCTCGCCTGAAGGCGCGCCGGTTCCTCGTGGGCCGGAGTCTCCTTCGCGCGCCAGGGCACGCCAGAGGGCGCGGGCTGGGGCGAGCACTTCGGCTTCCTCCACCTTCTCGCGCTGCTGAGCCGCGCGTGCCAGCTCCAGCAACGCGCCCCACACCAGCCCCTCGCCCAGTTGGGCGCAGCCGGGCGCCAGCGCCCCCTCACGCTCGCCCTTCTCCAGCACCTCGCGGACCAGGGCCCGTGTAGCGCCTCCATTCGACTGCCGCGGGATGAGCGCCCCGGCCACTCGTGGCGCGGGAGCAGGGGGCGAGTGCGGCCCGTACTCGTGCGCGTGCCAGTGCAGGAAGGTGAAGTTGAAGAGACCCGGCTGCCTCAGCGCCCACCAGGCCAGCTCCCACCAGAAGGTGAGGAAGGCCTGGGCGAAGTCCACCCCCGGCCTGCCGTGCTTCAACAGGAAGGCCACCTCCACGTGGTAGCTCAGTTGCTTCTCGGTGAAGTCGCGCACCGCCAGAGCCAGGCCCAGCTTGCTGCCGTAGCGCCGGTACACCGAGCCCACTGACATTCGCATGGCCTCGGCCAGCCCCGCGGCCTGCACGTTGTCGTAGCCCCGCCGCGCCAACAGCGCCGCCGCGTCGCGCATGGACTCGGCGTGCATCATCTCCAGGAAATCCATCCCCCTCCCCCTTCCCGCCCCTCGGGCGACTGGCTGTCGCGAACGAGACGTCCTTCCGCTTCGCTCCCCCCGGGGGAGGAACCTCCGCGGAAGGAACGTTCCTTCCACCGGCACCTGTCTACCGGGTGGGTCCGACATGGGGTGTCGCCCCTGCAACGCCCCGGGTTGTGGACCCAGCATGCGGTGACGCTCTCAACAAGGCCCGGGTCATAGGCCCTTGCGGCTCGCCTGCAGGCGGGTGTGTTTCGTACGGGGCCACGGATGGCCTGACAAAGCCCTCCGGGGGCGGCGCGCTTTGACGTGCCACGCGGAAGGTGCGTCCCGGCGCAGGGGCTTCGGGCCCGACTCCTGTCGGACAGGCCGCCCGGCAGGCATTCCCTGAGACTGCCTCGGAGCCTGCCGCGTTTCGCGCTCCCAGCCTGGAGCGCGGACTCCGGGCGACTCAGACGGATGACCGACACGCTCCGCACTTGCCCTCTGGAAAGTCGGGCCCTTGGCGACGCGGCCTGGCGTCTGGCTCGACTCTCGGCAGGTTGACGCGTCCCAGAGGGAGGCCGAGCCGCTGAAGTGGTGGCCTCCCAGCGGAAACCCGAGGGCGTCGGTCCAGAATGGTGAACGTCGAGTCAGGGCTTCGGGGGCACCACCTTGTAGCCGCGCTGGAGGAGTGGGGAGAGCCGGTCCGAGATGTCCCAGGCCTCCACCACCTTGCCCTCGCGCATCCGATACAGGGAGTGGCCGTCGAGCGTGAGGGCCTTGGGCTTGCCGGCCGCGTCGAGGTTCTTCGGGTCCGTGCCCGTGGCCTTCCAGTGCACCACCACCAGGTCGCCGTCCGCGACGAGGTGGAGGATGTCGAACTTGAGGTCGGGGAGCTGCTGGAAGCTGGCCTCGGCCTGCTGGCGCACGAGGGCCGGGCCCACCACGTTCGCCGGGGCGCCCTGGGAGTGGTCCACGAAGTCCTGGGCGATGTACTCGGGGATGCGGTCGAGCTTGCGCAGGTTGTAGAGCTCCTCGGTGAGCTGCCTCGCGCGCTCCTTGTTCTGGGCTTCCAGCGCGGCGGCGTGCTCCACCGGGGACACGGTGGCGCAGCCCGACAGCCACCCCAGGGCACACAGCAACATCGTCACGTGTCGTGTCATGGCGCGGGGAGTCTGCCCGGGCCACCGCAAGCCCGTCAGCGCTCCCCGGCCCGTAACGTTCACCTCAGGGCGCCAGCCGGCCCAGGGCGATGGGTGCGGCGATGCAGGTGTCCGGAATCCCAAACGCGTCCACCAGCGCCACCGCGTCCGGCCGCACCTCCGCGCACAGCCGCTCCACCTCCTTGCGGATGGCCCTCGCCTTGGCGCCCTCCAGCAGCCCGTGCTCCAGGAACCAGCCGCTCGCCGACTCCAGGCAGGACAGGCCGTAGAGGTCGCAGAGCCGCCCGAGCACCGTCTTCAGCCCTGGCTCCTTCACCGCCGCCACGCCGTGGAGGAACTGCTCCAGCACCAGCCGCTCCACGTGCGCGTGCGCCAGCGCGAGCAGGTGCTCCTGACACTGGTTGAAGGCCTCGAACGCCTCCACCCCCGCGCCCAGCCGCTTGCGCAGCCGGCGTGACACGGAGGCCATCAGGTCCTCCTCGCGGTAGCGCAGCGCCCGGAGCTGGAAGTCGCCGTCGCGCAGGTGCTCGCTCTCCGTGCGGCGCGTGGTGAAGGGGTTGCGCTCCATCACCCCCGTCGCCCGGTCCGCCAGCAGCTTCAGCACCGCGAAGACGCGGTCGTCCTCGAAGCGCTGCCGGTAGCCCGTCAGCAGGCCCTTGGACACGAGCTGCATCAGCACCGTGTTGTCGCCCTCGAACGTGGTGAACACGTCCGTGTCCGCCTTCAGCGCCGGCACCCGGTTGGCCTCCAGGTAGCCCTGCCCGCCGCACGCCTCGCGCGCCTCCTGGAGCACCGCCGTGGTGTGCCACGTCGTGTACGCCTTCAGCCCTGCCGCCAGCGCCTCCACCTCGCGCGCGTCCTCCTCCGTGCGCTTCACGTACCGCTCCACCAGGTGCTCCAGCGCGAAGTCCAGCGCGTACGTCTTCGCCAGCGGCTTCAGCAGCCGGAGCTGGTGCGTCTGGTGGTCCAGCAGCCGCACCTCCTGCGCACCCACCGGGCCGAACTGGCGCCGCATGTCGCCGTAGCGGATGGCAATCGTCAGCCCGCTCTTCGCCGCGCTCAGCCCCGCGCACGCCACGCTCACCCGGCCCGCCACCAGCGTGCCCAGCATGGTGAAGAAGCGCTTCGAGTCCCCGGGAATCGAGCTGTGGTACTGGCCCTTCGCGTCCACCTGGCCGAAGCGGTCCAGAAGGTTCTCTCGCGGGACGCGCACGTGGTCGAACCAGATGCGGCCGTTGTCCACGCCGTTGAGGCCCATCTTCTCGCCGCAGTCTTCAATGCGAATCCCGGGCAGCACCTTCCCCTGCGCGTCGCGCAGCGGCACCAGCAGCGCGTGGACGCCCAGGGCCTTGCCGTCCACCTCCAGCTGCGCGAACACCGTGGCGATGCGCCCGTGCCGGGCGGCGTTGCCAATCCACTCCTTGCGCGCGCCGTCCTCGGGCGTGTGCACCACGAACTCGCCGGCCTTCGCGTCGTAGCGCGCCGTCGTCTCCACGTCGCGCACGTTGGAGCCGTGGCGCAGCTCACTCATCGCGAAGCAGCCGGGCAGCTCCAGCGAGGCCACCTTCGGCAGGTACTCGCGGTGGTGCCGCTCCGTGCCGAGGAAGAGGATGCTCGCGCCGAACAGGCCGAAGTGCACGCCCGCCTTCACCACGAGGCTCATGTCGAAGAAGGCCAGCGTCTCGAACGCGGCGATGAAGGCGCCCAGGTCCGCGCTCGTCTCGTTCCCCTCGGGGAAGGCGATGCGCCCCAGCCCCTGGTCCGCCATCGACTTCAGCCAGGAGAACACCTGGTCGCGGTAGGCGTCCGTGTCGCGCGTGGACCCGTAGCGGAAGGCCGGGTCCGCCAGCCAGTCGCGCACCTTCTGGCGGGCCTCCGGGTACTTGCGGTCCAGCACCGCGCGCAGCGCCTCCGGGTCGAAGGAGGTGGTCTCCGTGGGCCCGTGGGTCGGCGGCGCGGGCGCGGCGGCGGGCACCAGGGAGCGCACTGCCTCCCGGCCGGAGATGCCCAGCGACTCCTCCAGCGCCGTCAGCGCTCGCGCCAGCTCCGGCATGGGCGCGGGAAGCCCGTCCGTGCCGTTGGCCACCTCCGCGAGCCGTGCGCCCAGCTCCGCGAGGTTCTGGTGACTGCTATGGGACAGTTGCTCGGCGGTGCGGCGGATGTGCTCCTTCACCGCCGAGAGCTCCCCGGCGCTCGGCGGGAACACCGGGTCCAGCCAGCGCGCCAGCACCACGTTGGAGCGCAGGTCCAACCAGGGCTGCTGGCGGGCCGCGTCGGCGAGCGCCCGAATCTCCTGGTGGGTCAGCTCTCCGTCCGTCCACGCGACGTACAGCATGGGCACCAGCGGCGCGAGGCGGGGCAGCGAGAGCAGTTCGTGCGCCGTCGGACGGCTGTCTTCCACCATGGTTGGCTCTCCAGGAGGCGAGGGAACGGGCGCAGTCTGGCCAGCCCGGCCCCTGGCGGCAATGGGAGAAGACGCTCCTTCGTGGGGCAGGCGAGAGAGCACGCCATGGCGGGGGCAGGGAAGCGTCCCCACGTTGCCGCGCATGGACGAGATGCAGCAGCTGGAAGACCTCCTGCCCCAGGCCGGGGCCCACTTCCTCGAGAGCGACCGCGAGCGGGCCCGCCACGAGATGCAGGGCCCCTTCATGCTTCCACCCGGGCCCACGGGCTTCTCCTTCGCGCTGTACCAGTCCGTCGGCGTGGGGCTGATTCCGGGCCACCGGCTGGAGCTGCTGGAGAACGGCACCGTCTTCGACCGCATGGTGGAGGACATCCGCAACGCGAAGCAGAGCGTTCACATCCTCGTCTACATCTGGCGTCCCTGCGACGTGTCGGACCGCATCATCGAGGCGCTGGTGGACCGGGCCCGCGCGGGCGTGCAGTGCCGCGTGGTGGTGGACCCGGTGGGCAGCGAGGAGCTGCGCGGCAGCAAGGACTTCGACCTCAAGGTGGAGAAGGTCCTCACCGACGCGGGCGTGGAGGTGCACTACTACCGGCTGCTCGCGGGCAAGGTGATGGGCCGGCTGCTGGGGCGCACCCACAACAAGATTGTCGTGGTGGATGGACGCATCGGCTACACGGGCGGCTTCGGCATCTGGAAGGTGTGGGAGGGCGACGGGCTGAAGGAGGAGGAGTGGCGCGACACCAACGTGCGCGTCGAGGGGCCCGAGGTGCGCCGCATGCAGCTGTCCTTCTCGCGCCACTGGCAGGAGTCCGGTGGCGGGCTGCTTCCTCCGAGCGCCTTCCCCGAGGTGGAGGAACAGGAGACGGACGGCCCGGCGAGCGCGGGCTTCGTCGACAGCGCGGGCAAGCTGGGTGTCACCGACGCCGAGCGCATGGTCCGCCTGGTCATCGCCGCCGCGCGCGAGCGCCTGTGGATTGCCAACGCGTACTTCACTCCGCCCAACGCGATGCTGGAGCAGCTCGAGGAGAAGCTTCGCCAGGGCGTGGAGGTCCGCATCCTGGGGCCGGGCCCCGTCCACGACGTGCCCATCATCCGCGCGTCCCAGCGCTCCACCTACGAGCGGCTGCTGTCCGCGGGCGCGCGCATCTACGAGTACCAGCCGTCGATGATGCACGCGAAGACGATTCTCGTGGACGACTGGCTCGCGGTGGTGGGCTCCACCAACCTGGACGTGCTGTCGCTCAACAAGCTGGGTGAGGGCTCGCTCCTGATGAACGACCCGGAGTTCGTCCGCAAGCTGGAGCGGTGCTGGGCGAAGGACCTGCGGCACTCGAAGGAAATCACCCTGGAGAACGGGGGCCGCACCAACCCGTGGCGCCGCGTGGCCCGGCGTGCCACGCAGTTGGTGGGGCGGGACAGGTAGGCCACCGCGGCGGGGCGGCACTTGCTTCAGCGATGGTCCGTCACGCCGACCTGGCGGCAGTACCGGAGCACCGGGCACGTGGTGCACTTGGGCCTCGTGCCCGTGCACACGTGCTTGCCGAAGGGCACCAGCAGTCGGTTGATTTCCACCCAGTACGCGCGTGGGAGCTGGGTCTCCAGGGCTGCCAGCGTGGCCTCCGGCGAGCGCGCCCGCACATAGCCCCAGCGGTTCGTCACCCGGTGCACGTGGATGTCCACGCTGATGGCCTCGTGCCCGCAGGCGATGCCGAGCGCCAGGTGCGCGCACTTGGGGCCCACGCCCTTGAAGGACTGGAGCACCTCCGCGTCACACGGGAGCTTCCCGCCGAACTCGTCCCGCGTCCTCACGGCGATGGCGTGGAGCTGCCGGGCTTTCGGCTCGTGGAAGGTGACGGGGCTGATGATTTCGTCAATCTCGTCCGGCGTCAGCCGGGCCAGGGCCTCCGGTGTGGACGCTCGGCCGAGCAGCGCGAGCGACACCGGCAGGCTCACCTCGTCCCTCGTGCGGATGGAGAGGATGCAGGCCACGAGCTGCTCGAAGAGTGAGTCATGGCCATTCGCCGCCAGCGCGAACATCGCGGCGTCCGCGAAGTGGCGGACCTCCTCGCGGATGCGGCCGAGCACCTCGTCGATGTCGAAGGGGGCCTTGTCCGGGCGGGGCGGAGGCTCGGCCACCACCCCCGGCGCCGGAGGCTGCTCCGGTTCCGGGGGCTGGCGGGCCGTCCTCGCGCTCACTCGCGCGGGGGCTCGCCGGCTAGCTGTCCTGGGTTTCCGAGCCGACGTCATCCGAGCGCTTCTCGACGTTCTTGTTCGGGCCGCCGTGCGTGCCGAAGTCACCCGCGTTGCGGCTGGCGGGGTAGACGTCCGTGTCGTCCCGGCGCTCGCGGCCCTGGCCCGACACGTCTCCGGAGTTCGCCTTGCGGGTCTGGCTCTCCGGCTCGCCCATCCGTCCCTTGTCCTGCTTCTTCGCCATGGTTCGCCTCCTGGTCTCCCAAAGGTGGCGACGGCGGCGAGACATGGCTCGGGCTCGCTCCCGGGCCCGCAGGGAGGGCAGGGGGGCGAGGGTTCTCTGGCGGGCGGGTGACCTGGAAGGTCAGGCAGGCGGCTTCGTCAGGTCCAGCGTGTACCAGTTGTCGCAGCCGAAGTGCCCCGTGTTGCCCATGGGCCCGTCGAGCGGCTCGAAGCCGAGGCGGCGGTAGAGCTTCTGGGCCTGCTTCATCCCGGTGGTGGTCTCCAGGTAGCAGAGTCGGAAGCCCGCCTCGCGCGCGAAGTCCAGGCAGCGGCGCAGCAGCCGCTCGCCCATGCCGTGGCCGCGTGCCTCCTTCAGGAAGTACATCTTGCGCAGCTCGCACACGCCCGGGTCTCCGCCCTCCAGCGGCGCGATGCCGCCTCCACCGACGATGCGGCCTCCCCGCTCCGCGACGAAGTAGGCGTGGCGCGGCTTCGAGTACGCCGCGCTCATCGTCGACACCTCGGGGTCCTGCATGGCGAAGCCGGGGCCGTCCATGCCGAACTCCGGCATCACCGTGCGGATGACGGAGGCCACCGCCGCGTCGTCCCGGGGCTCGATGGGACGGAGGACCCAGGGTTCCGTGCTCGTGCTCATGGGAGCAGCAACGTTCCACAGTCCGCGCCCGGGGGCCAGGGGCGCCCGGGTGCGTCAGGGTCCTCGCACCCGCTGTGCACCCGGATGCACAGGTGACACCGGGGCGACGCACCCGTGGAGGCGTTTCGGAGGGGGTGGGTTTCCCTCTCGCCCGGGTTCCGGGGCATTCTGGGTGGCATGTCCGTTGTAGAGGGGGGAAGGCATGTACTGCCCTGACTGCCGGCAGGAACGGCTCGGTAACGCCCAGCAATGCGCGCTTTGTGGCAAGGCGATGCACGCGCGCACGCGCAACGTCGTGGAGGCGGAGCTCGCGCATGTGCACTTCCTCCTGGATGAGCTGAAGCGCTGGGACACCTCCGAGGTGCCGCGCAACGTCTCCCGGTTCATCTCCGAGAGGTACGAGCGACAGGTCCGCATCCTCCTCTCCGTGCTCACCGAGCTGCCTCCGGTCTCGGTGGAGCAGGGCGCGACGGTGGTGGCTCCGGCCGCGCTTCCGGTGGAGCAGGTGGCTTCCGGGGTTGCGCCTCCGGTGATGGGCGAGTCCGCGTTGGCGCTGGGGACGCAGGCGTGGGTTGCGGCGGCTGACTCCGCGCAGGTGATGGCGGTGGGCGCCCCGGTGGCGGCGGTCTCCGCGCAGCAGGTGGACTCGGCCGCCGTGGAGTCACTGGCGCAGGCCGCTGCGTCCGTTCAGACAGGCTCGGAGGAGGGGACCGAAGCGCTTCCGTCGCAGGTGGCAGCGGTAGCGCAGGCGAAGGTGGAGGGGAGTGCCGAGGCGCTTGCGTCGAATGGGGTGACGGCCTCGCAGGTGGCAGCGGAAGGTGCCGCCGGAGAACTTCCGGCGCAGGCGACGGATGCGGTGTCCATGCCGGCGGAGGAGTCCGCCAGGCGCGAGGAGGCAGAGTCCTCGCAGGCCGCGGCTTCCGCCAGCGTTGCTGGGGAGGAAGAGGCTCAAGGCGCTTCGGAAGAGCCTGCTCGCGAGCGGACGTCCCGCGCTCGGGGCCTGCCTCGCCCTCAGCTCCCGCTGCCCCCGAATCCCGCGGAGGCGTATGCCGAGCCTCCGCAGCCGCGCAACCTCACCGCGCGCCTCGTCGAGGAGACCTCCACCTGGAACCGGGTGTGGAGGCCCTTCCTCTACGAGAGCATCATGTGGTTCATCGGTGCCTTCCTCATCCTCTCGGGCACCCTCTACTTCGTCTTCGAGAGCTGGGCGGGGATGTCCTCCAGCGTCCGCTCGCTCACCGTGTTCGGGATGACGGCGGGCTACTCGGCCGGCTTCTCCATCTGGGGCGCGTTCCTCGCCCGCCGTGAGGCGCTGCGCAACCCTGGCAACATCCTCGGGCTCATCGGCTCGGCCGTGGCTCCGCTCGCGGGCATCGCGCTGGGGCCGCTCGACCTGGGCGAGGCGCTTCAAATCGGCGGTGTGGGCCCCGTGCTGCTCATCCCCATGTTGCTCGGGTGGGCCGCCGTGTCCGCCGTCCTCGTCCGCAAGCCGGCGGAGGCCCTCGACGCTGCTTCCCGCCCGCTCGTGCAGGCCGCGCTCGCCGCCAGCACGTTGATGATGGGGCTGGCGCCGCTCGCCGTGAAGCTCGGCACCTTCGCGCCCTGGCTCAACGTCCTGCCGTGTGCGCTCTTCTTCGTCCTCTCTTCCCGGCCCACGGCCGAGCCGCGCAAGGGCCCCGCGCTGTTCTTCGCCGTGACTGCGCCGCTCTACCTCTTCGTCCTCTACGCGGTGCGCCTGCACGTGGGGCTGGCGGAGGTGGACCTGGAGCCCGTGCCGGGCACCTACGCCCCGTTCGTCGCCTTCCTGTTCGCCACCGCCCTTCGCTTCCGCACGCTGGAGCCGGAGCGCGCCGCCGACCCGCTCGTGCTTGGCGTGGTGCCGCTCCAGGTGGCCTGCCTCATCGCCGCCGCGACGGCCCCCGCGCCTGGCTTCTTCGCCACCGCCGCCGTCCTCACCTGGACGCTGGTGTCGCTGGCGCGCGGCGGGCTCGCCCGGCTGCCCTGGGTGTACGGCGCCTATGCGAGCACGTACTTCGCCTACGCCTCCAGCGCGCAGCTCATCCCCGGTCCGGTGCGGCGCTTCATCGACGCGCTCAAGGCCGCGCTCGGCTACCCCGTCACGGGCGACCTGCCCCTTCAGTACGGTGCCCTGTCCGCGCTGCCCTTCGTCGCCGCTGGCGCGGTGCTCGCGGTGTCGCGGCTGTGGCGTGGTGAGCGCACGGGCAACGCGCGGGACCTCGCCTTCGCGGAGGTGCTGCTGCGTGCCACCGCCGTGGCCAGCCCGCTGTTCGCGCTCTACGGCACGTCCGGCCCCGACTCGCGCCCGGCGTTCTGGAGCGCGCTGGGGCTGTCGCTGGTGTGCCTCGTCGTGGGCCTGTTGGTGGAGCGCTTCTACCTGGCCGCCGTGGGCGCCGGGGTGGCGATGTTCCTGCCCTTCCAGGCGCTCGCCATGCAGGGGGCTCCGGCCGCGTCCGTCACGTCCGGAGTCATGGCGCTGGTGCTCGCGGGCGTGTGCCTGCTGTGCACTTCGCGCACGCGGTGGCTGCTCGGCTCCGTCGTGGCGGTGATGGCTTCCGCCGGCTTCCTCATGGGCCTCTTCGGGGGCGGCACCCTGGCGTTGACGGGCGTGGTGCTGTGCGGCGCCGCCGCGCTCATTACCGCCTGGGCGCTCCAGAGTCCGGCGGCCATGGCGGTCGCCGCCTTCCTCGCCGCGGCGGCCCTGCCGAAGTTCGCCAGCCAGGTGTCTTCGGACGCGGTGGCGCCCGCGCTCGCCCTCGTCGCGCTCGGCCTCGCGCTGCTGGGGGAGCGCGGGAGGATGGCGCGGCTGCTCGGCGTGCCCGCCGTCTTCTACGCCGTGCTCGCGCTGCCCTGGGGCATGGTGTCCCAGGTGCCGGGGCTGGGTCTGGTGGTGCTCACCGCCGCGGCCGCCGTCGCCGTGACGTCGCGCACGTTCCGTCTCGTGCGGCCGCTGGCGGTCGTCATCGCCGCCCTCGCGCTGCTGCCGGACGTGCGCGGCGTGTACATGCCGTGGGGCGGGTGGATGTCGCCGGGCCTGTCCATGGTGCTGTTCGTCCTCGGCTCCCTGGGCACTTCGCTCACCGCCGTGCGCTCGGGGCGGAGCGCGAGCACCACCACCGCCGCGATGGTGGCGCTCCTCTTCCCCCTGCTGACTGTCACGGTGGCGGGCGCCCAGACGGGCCGGTTCGTGCCGCTGATGCTGGGTGCCGCGCTCGCGGCCCTGCTCACCGCGCGCGCCCTGCCCGCGGGATTCAGCGTCGCCATCGCCTCGCTGTACGCGGCCGTCGCTCTCGCCAGTGTGGGCCCCGTGGCGCTGCTGGGGCTGGCCGCGGTGCTGGGCGTCCTGGCCGTGCTGGAGGAAGTGTCCGCCGTGCTCCGCGTCGGCGCGGGAGGCGAGCGCTTCGCCCTGGTCGCCACCCTGGCCTCCGTCATCACCCTGGGCATCGCCGTGGTGGACTGGGACGATGCGGGCCTGCCGTTGCTCGTGGCGGCCACGCTGACGCTGCCGCTGCTGTGGACGCGCGCCAGCCGGCTGCCCTTCTTCGCCGCCCTCATGGTGCCCTACACGCTGGTGGGCATCGCCGTGGTGGGCGGGACGCGGCCTGCCTGGGTGCAGGTGCTGCCCCTCTTCGTGCTGGTCGTGGTGCGCGCCGTGGAGCACTTCCCGGCCGTGGCCTCGCTGCTGCTGCGCTCGCAGGAGGAGAAGCCCCGGCGGGACTTGTCCCTGTGGATGCAGGGCGCGCTCGCGGTGGTGGCGCCGCTGCTGTTGCTGTCGTCCTGGGTGGAGCCCGGGCCCCTGTACTTCCTCACGGCCTCGCTGGCGCTGATGCCAGGGCCGCGTCCCTTCCTGCGCGTCTGCGGCGCCGCGCTGTTCCTCCTCTTCGTGCCGGAGGCGCGGCCCGTCGTCACCGGCCTGCTGCTGGCGCTCGCCCTGGTCGAGCACCACCGGCCCCAGGCGCTGTGGGCCTTCTTCCGGAGCCCGCCGGACGCGACGCTGCGCCCCGCCGCTGTCTTCACGGCGCTCGCCTTCGCCGCGCTGCCCGTGCTGGGACTTCCCACGCCGTCGAGCCTGGCCGGGCTGGCGGGCGTGTTGGCCGCCGCCGCGTTCCTGCTGTCGCGACGCTGGCTGCTCACCCCCGCCGTGTGGGCCCTGGCGCTGGCGCCCGTGGGGCAGGTGGACGGTGCCAGCTTCCTGGAGTGGCGGCCCGAGGCGGGGCTGCCCATCATCGCCGTGGCGCTCGGCGCCGCGCTGCTGTCCGCCGCGTGCCAGTCCGGCCGCGTGCAGCGGGCGCTCGCCGCCGCGTCCGCCCGCGTGCTGCCGGGACTCGAAGGCACCTGGAGCGAGCCGCTGTGGGTGGGCGGCGCGGGGGCCCTGGGCCTGTTGCTCGTGGGGCGACTGCTGGACTCGGGGCCGGGCTCGCTGACGCTGGTGGTGGCGCTGGGCGCGGGGCTGACGGCGTGCGTGCTGATGGTGGCGCGCAGCCGGTGGATGGCCAATGTGGCCACGGTGTTGCTCGGCATGGCGCTCATCGCGGCGGTGCCCCCGGCGTGGGCGCCCGCGGTGGTCAGCGGGGCGGGGCTGCTGCTGTGCCTGCTGGGCATGTGGCTGGACGGGCGCGGCGTGCACGTGGGCGCGGCGCTGCACCATGGCGGCTGGGTGCTGGCGCTGCTGTCGCTGTCGGGCCTTCGCGACCTGGAGCACACGGCGACGCCGCTGAGCATCCTCTTCGCGTTGGGCGCCGCATGGGCCGTGGTGCTGCGGCGCCGCGAGCGTGAGGTGGTGGGCTGGCTGGCCTCGCTCGCCGCCGTGCACGGCTGGCTCATGCACCTGGGCGCGGTGTACTCGTCCGGCCGGGGCTCGGAGTTCATCCTCCCGCACTTCGGCGCTGCCAGCGCGCTGCTCGCCACCCTGGCGCTGTTCGTGGCGGGGAAGAAGTGGCGCAGGGGCGTGGGGCATGGCTTCGCCGTCGTCGCCCTCGTCGAGGTGCTGCTGGGCCTGTCGCTGCTGGGGGCCCACGGGGACGCGCTGCGCGAGGCGCTCGTCGCCTCCGTCTCGCTGGGCGTGCTGCTGTTCGCGCTGGTGCGCCGCGCCGCCGTGGAGGCGGACGAGACCTCCGCCTTCCTCGCGCAAGGGGTGCTCGCACTGGGCTATCTGTCGGTGCGCATGCTGGGCATGGGCGTGAGCCCGGGCCCCGCCGACAGCCTCGCCGCGCTGGTGGGCGGTGCCGTCTTCACCGGCCTCTACTTCTTCGTCCAGCGCGAGGGCTCGGGGCTGGAGGCGTTCCGTCGGCCCGCGCTGGTGGGCGCGTTCCTCTTCCCGCTGGCCGGTCTGCTGTCCGCGCCGTGGGGCGAGCCGCTCCAGGTGGCGGCCCTGCTGGTGGGCCACGCCGCGCACTTCGCCGCCCTGGGTACGCACCCGACACGCCGGGGGATGGCCTCGATGGCGTCGGTGGTGGCCTTCAACGCGGCGCTGCTCCTGGTGTGGCAGGGCACCGGCGCTGGGGAGCCGCAGTACTACGTCATCCCCGCGGGCCTCTCGCTGCTCGCGCTGCTGCGGGTGTTCCGCGCCTCCATCGAGGAGGACACGTATGCGCGGCTGCGAGCGATTGCTGTCACCGGCATCTACGTGGCCGGCGCGTGGAAGCCGCTCATGTTCAGCGACGGCGGCTCCATGCTCCTGTGCGTGGTGCTCTGCGTGGTGGGCGTGGGCTTCGGCATCGCCCTGCGCATCCGCTCGTACGTGTACCTGGGCACCGCGTTCCTGGTGACGTGCATCGCCGCCAACCTCGTGCGCTTCGGCATGCGAGACCACCGCATCGCCGCCGCGTCGCTGTTCATGCTGGGCCTGCTCGTCATCGGCTCCATGGTGATGCTCAGCGCCTACCGCGCCGCCCTGCTCCAGAGGTACGCGCGGGTGCGAGAGCTGCTCTCCACCTGGGAGGGGTGACACGGTCAGTTCTTGGCTCGGACCCCGGGAGGTGGCATTGAATGCAGCCCCAACCATCCCCGGGAGGACCGCTGTTGCTTCGCCTGCTCGCCGCCATTCCCCTGTGTGCTCTCGTCGGCTGTGCCACCGTGAAGACCCGCGCCTCGGCGTCCGAGCCCCCGGTGGTGATGGCGACAGCACCCGTGGAGAACAGCGTGGCGCTTGCCGACCCTCACTCAGAGGCAGGGCAGGCAGGCACGGTGGAGGGGGCCGCGCAGGACAAGATGCGGCTGGTGACGGCGGGCGTGATTGCCGCCGCGCTGCAGGCCGCGGCCATGGTGACGGGGCCCGCCAGCACCTCGGGCCGCTTCTGGGATGAGCTGCTGTCTCCGACGGAGCTGAGCCGCTCCATCGTCCAGCGCTCCATCCAGCTCGTCGGCGCGCGCACCCTCGGCAAGAGCGTGCCCAATGACTGCTCGGGCTTCGTGCGGCTCGCGTACCTCGCGGGCGGCATCGACCTGGTGAACCACGGCTTCCTCGCGGGGGAGAACGCCGTCTCCGCCATCTTCCGCCGCGCCCTGGACGTGGGCACCGTCCACCACCAGGCTCCGCGCCCCGGCGACCTCGTCTTCTTCCGCGAGACGTATGACCGCAACCGCGACGGCCGGCGCAACGACGGGATGACCCACATCGGCGTCGTGGAGGGCGTGGACGGCGAAGGCACCGTCACCTTCATCCACCGGGGCGGCAAGGGCGTGGCGCGCGGGCGGCTCAACCTGGCGGCCCCCGCGAAGCACCAGCTCGGCCAGGGCGGGCCGGTGCTGAATGACTACATCCGCCCCGCCGCCAAGGGCTCCCGGGCGTACCTCGCGGGAGAGCTGTTCGCCGCGTTCGCTTCGCCTGAGGGCCTGTAACGTTACAGTGGCGCACCCGTACCCGGCGTGGCTTTGAAGAGTCGCCGCGCTGGGGCGTCATACGCGGCATGCGAATCGCCCTGCTGCTCGTTGGGGGTCTGCTTCTTGCCCCGGGCTGTGTCCTCCACACGCGGCCCCTGCCGCGCCCGGCGCCGCGCCCCCAGCCTTCTCCTCCTCCGCCCCCACGTCCGTCGGCCATGTCCTACAACGAGGCCGTGGACCTGGGCTTCGGCCAGTGCCGCTCGCGCGGCTACGAGTGCCGGCTGAAGGAGGCCCACCGCAAAGGCAATGACGTGTGGAAGGTGAAGTTCCACGCCTTCGCTGACGGCGCGAAGGGCCACCTCCATCTGGAGTACGACGCCTGGTCTCGCAACCTCCTCAAGGTGGACGAGAAGGTGAAGGCCCGCCGCGACGACAGGGACGATGACGACGACTGGGATGACGACGACCATCGCCACGGCCACGGTAGGGGCAAGAAGAAGGGCCACGCGAGGCACGACGACTGACGCGCTGCTCCCGTCCTGGCATCCGCCTGTGGGGCTGGCCCTCCCACGCCGCCCCACAGGGGCCGGAGGCCGGGCGGTGCCTTTCTTCCCGACGGGTGTCCGCGGATTCGCGCCCGGGTGTCTCCAGGGTGCCGCGTCATGACTCCCACTCCCCAGGTCGACATCTCCACGCTGTACCGGCGCCACGTGGCGCTGGTGCGCGGCTGTGCGCTGCGCATCCTGGGTGAGCCCGCCGCCGCCGAGGACGTCGCGCAGGAGGTGTTCATCCGCTTCCTGCAGCATCGGGACCGCAGCGGCAGCGAGCAGGACACCGCCGCCTTCCTCTACCGCACCAGCACCAACCTCGCCCTCAACCGGCTGCGCGACGCTCGCCGCCGCAAGGGCCTGCATGACGCGCACCTGCCGGACGGGGAGCCGCACAGCCCCCACTCCCCGGAGGACGGGCTGGCGCTGCGCAAGGTGCTGGCGGAGGCGGACCCGGAGCAGGCGCAGATTGCCGCCTGCTACTTCATCCACGGCATGGAGCACGAGGAGATTGCCGGGATGCTCGGCGTCCCGCGCCGCACCGTGGGCCGCCGGCTGGAGAAGTTCCGCGCCCACGCCGAGCACATGCTGCAAGGCGTACGGAGAAAGGAAGCAGGCCATGGTGGCTGAGCCGTTCCCCAGGTCCAAGGCGTCCGCTGACTGCCTGTCCGGATGGTGTGTCTCGCAAGTCGTGCTCGGACTGCTGTCCCCCGAGGAGCGCGCGCCGGCCGAGGCGCACCTCACCTCCTGCGCGTCTTGCCGGCAGCGGGTGGACGTGGAGCATGCCCAGGCTCGCGCGGCGGCCTTCGAGAAGGTGCCGGAGGCGCTGCTCGCGGCAGCGGCGGCCGTGCCCCCGCGTCCGGAGCGGCAGGGGTGGCTTCCGTGGAGGTGGGTGCCCGCCTTCGCCGTCCCCGCGCTGGCGGTGGGCGTGTTCCTCGCGGTGCGGCCTCCCTCCGGGGTGGAGCGTCCCGGCGTGCAATTGAAGGGCAGCGCGTCACTGGACGTGGCGGTTGCGCGAGAGGGGACGCTCGTGGTCAACGGCATCCCCGCGGAAGAGGTTGCGGGGCTGAGGGCGGGAGACCGGCTGCGCCTGCGCGTGCAGGGGGCGGAGTCGTCCGCGTGGCTCATCCTCCAGGGAGACGAGGAAGGACAATGGACCCCGTACTTCGAGGGCCTCGCGCCCCAGGGCGGCTGGCTGCCCATGGGCATCACCGTCACGCCGGACGGGCGCACGCGGATGCGGCTGCTGACGTGCGCGGCGAAGCCTCCGCCTGGAGTGCCGGTGGAGGACGTGTGCCGCGTGCGCGTCTACGACTGGGGCATGGCTGGGACGCCGTGAGCCGCGTGGCGGCGCTGTGGCTGGGCGTGCTGCTGGCCGTGGTGCCCATGGCCGTGCAGGCGGGAGAGGCCCGCTACGCGCTGCTGGTGGGCGCGCACAAGGGCAACGCGGACGAGCCCCGGCTCCACTTCGCCGGACGCGATGCGGAGCGCCTGCGCGAGGTGCTCGTCACCCTGGGCGACTTCCCGCAGGAGAACGTCACCGTGCTCGCGGACCCGAGCGCGGACCGGATGCGCACCGCGCTGGCGCGGATGAACGCGCGCATCCGCGAGGAGGTGGCGCATGACCGCTCCAGCGTGCTGCTCGTCTTCTACTCGGGCCATGCGGACGCGGAGTCGCTGCACCTGGGCGGCACGCTGCTGCCGTGGGAGGAGCTGCGCAACCTCACCTCCGGCTCGGCGGCGGCGGCGCGTCTGCTGGTGGTGGATGCGTGTCGTTCCGGGCAGGCCACGCGCGTGAAGGGCACGAAGCTGGCGGCGCCCTTCGCGCTGCCTCCGGACGTGGAATCGCACGGACTGCCGGAGGGCTTCGCGATTCTCTCCTCATCGGCGGCAGGGGAGAGCGCTCAGGAGTCGGACTCGCTGCAGGGTTCCTTCTTCACGCACCACCTGGTGGCCGCGCTGCGCGGCGTGGCGGATACCAGCTCGGATGGGCTCGTCAGCCTGGCGGAGGCGTACCAGTACGCCGCGGACCGCACGGTGGCGAGCACCGTGGCCACGGTGGGCGGCGTGCAGCACCCCACGTACCTCTACGAGTTGAAGGGGCGCTCGGAGCTGGTGCTCACGCGGCCGGGGCGCAGCCAGGGACTTGCGGCGGTGCGGCTGGAGGGGGCGGGGCAGTACTTCTTCCGGCAGGGCGGGCGTGATGGCCCGGTGGTGCTGGAGGCGGGCATCTCTCGCGAGGCTCGCACCGCGCGGTTGGTGCCTGGGAGTTACTTCGTCCAGCACCGCCTGCCGGACCGGCTGCGCGAGGCGCGCGTGGTGGCGGAGGAGGGCCGCCCGCTGGAGCTGGCCGAGGCGGCGTGGAGCGTGGTGGAGCTGGACCAGCTCGTGCGCAAGGGCGGCGGTGGACGGCCCACCTGGGCACTGAGCGGGTGGGGCGGTGGGACGGCGAGCCTCCTGGACGGCTATCCGTTCTCTCCGTCTGGCGCGGTGCAGGCGTCGCTGGACACGGCGGCGCTCACGCTGGATGCGCAAGTGGAGCTGGCCCTGGCGGGCTTCGTCCAGGCTGGCTTCGAGCGGCGGCTCACCTCCGGGGCGCTGCGGGTGGGGGCTCGCAAGGTGTTCGACATGGGGCGGTTCTCCCTGTCGGGAGGCGTGCGGGTGGGGGCGTCGTACGTGGACCAGCGCTTCTTTGGGCGGACGGCGCCGCGCCACTGGCAGGTGGTGCCGCAGTTGGACACGGTGCTGCGCGCGGACCTGCACCTGCCCCGGGGCCTCTTCGTGGGCGCGGAGGCGGGGCTGCGTGCGTCGCGGGTGCGCGTGCTGTCGTCGCTGGGACGCGAGGAGGTGCGCACGCCGGTGACGCCGATGCTCGCGGCAGGGACGGGGCTTCGCTGGTGAGGTTGTCCGTGGCGTGGGGCTCGCGGGTCTCTTCCGTGTCTCTGGCGCGCGGCGGTGGCCGGGCGGTATGCGCGCTTCACGTGGATGGAGTCCTGTCATGAAGCTGAAGCGGTTCGTGGAGTCGCTGGCCCTGTCGCTTGCGTTGGGGAGCACCGCCGGGTGCGGGGATGCGCTGATGGATGGCTCGTATGCCGGCGAGCCCCGCTACGTGGTGCAGGGCGAGGTGAAGTCGTTGGCGCCCTCCTCGGAGAAGGGGACGACGCGCGTCACCCTGGCCTGGGACAACTGGGCGCGGGAGGGGGACATCACCACCTACCAGAGCGTGGAGCTGACCAGCATGAATCCCCCGTTCGACTACCAGTTGCGCGTCGTCGACAACCCTCCCGACGAAGTGCTCAACGACTTCAATCCGGGCCTCATCGGGTTCGCCTACCTCATCGTCTACGAGGACCTGGATGGGAATGGCGTGCCCAACGGCGAGGAGGCCAATCGCTGGAGCAACCTGCGCGGCATGGCGCGCAACCACGTGGTCCTCTTCGCGCCCGAGCTCACCGGGGCGCTGAAGGCGTCACTTCGCGAGTGGGGCCGCATCGTCAACGTGGACGACTTGAAGCCGGGCTTCAACCTGGCGCGCGGCGTCTGCGTGGGGACGGACTCCAGCTTCGATGACCTGGAAATCGTCCCCAACGAGCCCGTGGCCGTGGCGGATCCGCAGGACGACAGCGTGAGGTCCTGCATCAACTACCACTGAGGCGCCGGAGCCGGACCTGTTCCGGCCCTGCATCCGGTGGACGTAGTTCACTGCCGCTTCACGTAACGCAGGAGGAGTGTCACCAGTTCCTCCTGGAGCACGCCCTGGGACAGGGCCTCGGGGCGCTCCACCACCGCGCGGTGGATGACCGCGTGGGCCACCGTGTCGATGAGCCAATGGGCCAGTTCCGGATCCGGGACGTCGGTGGCGTATTCGCGGAACGCCTCCAGCATCGGCGCGTCCTCCGGCCCCAGGGACCGGGCTCGGCGCGTGGGCAGCTCCTCCGTCAACGCATGGTGCAGCTTCGGGTTCACCGCGTGGGCCGCGAAGCCCATGGACACCAGCGTCCGGATGAGGTCCTCCAGCCCTTGGAACTTCCGCGTCGCCATCACCTCCCGCACCGCCTTGCGCTGCTCCTTCACGTGCCGGCGCGACACCTCCGCCACCAGCGCCTCCTTGCCGGGAAAGAACTGGTACAGCGAGGCCACGTTGACGCCAGCGCGCTCCGCGATGCGGTTGGTCGTCAGCTTCGCGTACCCGTCGCGCACCAGAATGTCAGCAGTCGCCTGCACCAGCGCATCCACCGTCGCGCGCGAGCGCTCCTGCAGAGGCGTCTTCCGAGGGGAAAGCTTCGCGCGCGGCATGCCGGACTCCTGGGACGGGAACGCAAGCTGACAACATAAGCACTTCCTTACATTCTCCACTCCATCGCATCCGGGGCGCCAGGGCCTCTCGCGACAGGAGACAGCCATGACTCGGGTAGCGACTCAGGTGCTGATTGTCGGCGCCGGTCCCACGGGCCTCACGCTCGCTTGCGACCTTGCACGCCGGGGGAGCGCCTTCCGCATCGTGGACGCGGCACCCGGGCCCTTCGTGGGCTCGCGTGGAAAGGGACTGCAGCCCCGCACGCTGGAGGTGCTGGAGGACCTGGGCGTGCTCGACGCGGTGCTCGCGGCCGGCACGGCATATCCCCGCCTCCGCATCCACTGGCGGGGCTTCGTCGTGGGCCGCTGGACGATGATTCCCCGCCATGCCGCGACACCAGACGTGCCCCATCCCGACCCGTGGCTCGTGCCGCAGGCTCGCACCGAAGGCATCCTGCGCGAGCGACTCACCGCGCTCGGCCATGCGGTGGAGTTCGGAACCGCGCTCACCGACTTCACCCAGGACGACACCGGTGTCAGCGCCACCCTCACCCGTGGCGGCGCTTCGGAGGTCGTGCGTGCGGAGTACCTGGTGGGCGCGGATGGCGGCCACAGTCGCGTGCGCAAGGCCCTGGGTGTGGGCTTCCACGGAACGACGCACGAGGAGGAGCGCATGGTCGTGGGAGATGTGCGCGTGGACGGCCTGGGCCGCGACCACTGGCACGTGTGGCCCTTCGCGAAGGGCGGCATGGTGGCGCTGTGTCCCCTGCCTGGCACGGAGCGCTTCCAGCTCACCCTCCAGGTGAAGCCCGGTGGCACCGTGCTGGAGCTCACCGAAGCCGCCCTGAACCAGCGCCTCCAGGACGCCGCCCGTCCCGGCCCCCGGCTCCGATTGCACGACGCGAGCTGGCTGTCCGTGTACCGCCCCAACGTGCGCATGGTGGACCGCTATCGCGTGGGCCGCGTCATGCTCGCGGGCGACGCCGCGCACGTCCACCCTCCCGCCGGAGGCCAGGGGCTCAACACCGGCGTCCAGGATGCCTACAACCTGGGCTGGAAGCTGGGCCACGTCCTCGCCGGGGCCTCACCGGACCTGCTCGATACCTACGAAGCGGAGCGGCTGCCCATCGCCGCGCACGTGCTCGGCCTGTCCACGAAGCTCTACCAGGGCATGCGCCAGAACAGCCTGGGCTCCCAGCGGCGTGGAGCCGAGACACGGCAACTGGGGTTGCACTATCGCGGCGGTCCGCTCGCGCCCCAGACGGACGGCGACACGTCCCGCCTGCGCGCGGGAGACCGGGCCCCCGATGCGCCGTGCGTGGATGCGACAGGCAAGCCCTCACGTCTGTTCGAGGCCTTTCGGGGTTCCCACTGGACGCTGCTCGCCTTCGGGCCGGCGCACGAGGACGCACCCGCGTGGGCCCGCTCGCGCTTCGGTGACTTCGTACGCGCCATCCACGTCCGCGCGGGGGGAACGTCCGCCGATTCAGAGTCCCTGCTCGACCTCGGAGGACACGCGCACCGGGCCTACGACGCGGGCACAGGTGCGTTGGTGCTGGTGCGCCCGGACGGCTACGTGGGGCACGTTTCCCGGCCCGGGACGCGCGTGGCGCTGGAACGGTTCCTGGCGCCGCTCGTGCCACCTGCCCCCTCTGGACAGGCAAGTCATGGTGGCCGCGGCTCAAGTCCAGGACTCCCGTCCAGGGAAGCTTCGTGACACGGGGGAAGGCGGGGCTGGCCGTCCGGGCCGCCCAGGCCTTCCAGTCGCACCGCCGGGGCTTCCAAGCGCGGTAGGCTCGCCGCTCCTCTCTCACCGGAGCCCTGCCCCGTGCGCGTCCCCGCCCTGCTGGTGGCCTCGCTGGTCCTCGTCCCGCTGCACCCGCACGCCGCCCCGGCGCCTGCCCGGCGCGCCGCCGACGGTGCGCCCGGGAGTGCTGCGCAGCGGGTCGAGCCCACCGTGGCGCTCGACCGCAAGCTCGAGCGGCGCGTGGACGCCATCCTCGACGAGGAGATGCAGCGGCAGGAGCTGCCCGGCGCCATCGTCGCGGTGGTGCGTGGCGGGACTGTCGTCGTGAAGAAGGGATACGGCGAGAAGCGCCGGGGCGGCGGCGAGCGGCCTGACTCCGCCACCGTCTTCCACATCGGCTCGTTCTCCAAAGCGCTGGCCGCGGTGGGCGCGCTGACGCTCGTGCAGCGCGGCCAGCTCGGCCTGGACGTGCCGGCCGCGCGCTACCTGCCCGAGCTTCCCCCGGCCTGGCGCGCCATTACGGTGCGCCAGGTCCTGGCGCACGCGAGCGGCATCGGGGACAAGGTCGGCCAGCCGGCCACCTGGGAGGAGGCAATCGCGGGCTACGCGGGCGCGCCGCTCACCTTCGCCCCGGGCACGCGCACCGACTACACCAACTTCAACTACGCGGTGGTCGGCAGGCTGGTGGAGTCGGCCAGCGGCCGGCCCTTCGTCACCTTCATGCGCGAGGACGTCTGGCGTCCCGTGGGCATGGTGGACACGGGCTACCCGGCCACCGCGCGAAACCTCGCCACCGGCCACGAGCGGAAGAAGGGCGGCTGGCGGGAGATGCTCCCCGAGCCCCAGGGCTCCTACGGCGTGCCCTCCGGGTTCCTCTCCACGACGCTGGACGACCTGGTGCGGTTGCACGCAGCCCTCGAGCGCAACGTCGCGCTCGACGCTGCCACGCGCGAGGAGATGCTCACGCCCTACCCGGCGGGGAAGAAGCGCGGCGCTGGCATGGTGCTCGGTTGGAGCGCGAGCCGCGTGGGTGGGCGCAACGGTGCGCTCGTCGTCAGCAAGAACGGCGCGGCGGATGGATTCTCCAGCCTCTTCACCTGGCTGCCCGGCCGCGGCGACGCGGTCATCGTGGTGGTCAACCGCAAGGGCGAGGGCGTGGAGACGGCGCGCATCGTGGCGAGGCTGGCCGAGGCGGCCTTCGGGCTCGAGCTGCGCGCGCTGGAGAAGGAGGGCTGAGGCCCGGCTCCCGCGCTCACGGCCACGCAGTTGCCGTGCGGCGGCTTGCCGCAGGCGTCACCCCGCTTTCCGCATCCGTTCCAGCCCGTCGAGCAGGATGTCGAGCCCCAGTTCGAGGTGCTGCACGCCGTCGTGCCTGCCGGCGACGACCTCCTGCGACATCCCGTTGAGGTACGGAAAGCGCTCTGGCGGAATCATGGGCAGGAACTTCGACGCGGCGGCGGCGTACTGGTCGGGGTCCAGCGGGAAGTTCAGCCGCTGCAGCGTGAACCCGTAGATGTATGCGTCCAGCGCGTTCCACGCGTAGTCAGCCTGGGGGTACGTGAAGCCCCCTGCTCGCAGACAGCCGATGGTGGCGTCGACGTAACGCAGCATGTTCGGCCCGATGTTGAGCCGCGACACGAATAGCAGGGTCGCCCACGGATGCCGCATGAGGACGCCGTGCGCGGACTGTGCTCGCTCGCGCATCGCTGCCTTCCAGTCGCCGCCCGGCCGGGGGACGGCAATCTCACCAGCGACGAGGTCCACGATTCCGTCGAGGATGTGCTCCTTGCTCGGGACATGGTTGTAGAGCGACATCGCCTCGACCTTGAGCGCCTGGGCCAGGTTGCGCATCGACAACCAGTCCAGGCCCTTCTTGTCCGCGAGCTTGAGTGCGGTCTCGAGCACCCGCGCTGGCGTCAGCGGCGTCCGCCCCGCACGCTTCTTCGTCGCCATCACTCCTCCAGCAGAAGACGCTTACTTACGCCGTAAGTCAATATTGACAGTCGGTGAAATCGATTGCTACTTACGCCGTAAGTACCACGACGGGCATCACCCACGTAGCCCGAAAGAGGGGGACATCATGCAGGCAGCCCACCAGACCACCGCGGCGCTCACCGCCGCATCCACCGGGGACGCAGCCGGGGCCATGCGCGCGGTCGTCCATCGCCGGTACGGCACGCCGGACGTGCTGGAGCTCGGGGAGACGGAGCGTCCCGTCCCCGGCGACGAAGACGTCCTCGTCCACGTGCACGCGGCCGCGGTGACCATCGGCGACCATCACATGGTGACGGGGAAGCCGTACCTGGTCCGGCTCAGCCCGTACGGCGGCCTGCCAGGCCCCCGCAACAAGGTGCCGGGTGGGGCGCTCGCGGGCCGCGTCCACGCGGTCGGCGCGAAGGTCACGGGCTTCCGCGCGGGCGACGAGGTCTTCGGTCAGGCCATGGCGGGCGCGTTCGCGGAGTACGCGGTGGTGCCTGCGGCGGCGCTCGTGCTCAAGCCCCACAACCTCTCGATGGAAGAGGCCGCGACCGTTCCCTGGGCGGCCACCGCGCTGCAGGGGCTCCGTGAAGCAGGCCAGGTCACCGCGGGGCAGCGCGTTCTCATCAATGGTGCGTCCGGCGGCGTGGGGACGTGGGCGGTGCAAATCGCGCGCGCACTTGGCGCTGAGGTGACGGCTGTCTGCAGCGCGCGCAATGCGGAGCTGGTGCGCTCGCTCGGCGCGGCCGAAGTGATTGACTACGCGAAGGAGGACTTCGTCGGGGGCGGTGCCCGCTTCGACGTGATGCTGGACCTCGTCGGCAACCGAGCGCTGTCGGACTGCCTGCGCGTGTTGAACCCGAAGGGCGTCTACGTCGCGTGCGGGGGTGGCGGCGGCGATTGGCTCGGGCCACTGCCCCGGTTCGCGGGCATGGGACTCCGGTCTCTCTTCTCCAGCCAGCGGCTCAGGACGTTCTTCTCTGACCCGAAGCAGAAGGAGCTGCTGTTCCTCAAGGAACTGGTGGAGGCCGGCAAGGCCAGGCCCGTCATCGAGCGTTCGTGGGCGCTGAGTGAAATCGCCGAAGCGCTGCGCCATGTGGGCGAAGGACACAGCCGCGGCCAGTCGGTCGTCCGCGTCGCGGGTTGACCCGCGGCCTCTCCGGCAACGCGCTGCTCAGCGCCTGGGCACGTGCGACGCCACGCCCGTGAAGCACCGGCGGATGTAACGGCCCTGTAACCGCGCCTCCTTTCGCCCGACCCGACAGTGAGGGGCCGAGACGGACGGGGCCCTCGGGCGTCCAGTTGCGCGTGTAGCGACTCCAGCGCTCGGGTGACGGGCTCGGGCGCGCTGGAGGCCAGCTTGCTGCGGCAGACCGAGCTGCTCGGCAAGATGCGCTCCCAGGTGGCCGTTGTGACGTCCGAGGCGCACTTCCAGGCGCAGGAGCTGCGGGTGGTGAACGTAACCGTCCGGGTTTGGGCGTCTTGCCGGCAGACGTGGCCGTCCCGGTCGCGAGTGCCAGCCCTGAGCCGCTGCGGGTTGCACCGCCCTTCCCTCCGACAACGTGACGGCGCTGGCGGCCACCGACGGCGGAGCCGTCTACGTGGGCACCGACGACGAAGGACTGTGGCGCATCGAGAAGGACGGCGAGACGCTCACCCGCGTGGAGACGGTGAAGGGAACGCAGGTGCTCCGGCTCGTGTATGACCCCACCGTGACGCCTGCCATGCTGTATGTCCTGACCGATACGGGCCTTACCGTGCTGCGGGAGGAGTAGGCACCTGCCAGCCGAGCTTGAGGGGGATCTTCTGGACGAGGGACTCGAAGCCCCGACGGGCTTTGTCCGGTGGAATCCCCATCTGCTCCTCGATTTCCTTCAGCCGGGCATCATCGACCGTGGCACTCGGATCCATGTAGCTGATGTCACGGTACTCATGGACGAGCAACAGCCGCACATCCAGCTCTCCCTCCGGATACAGGCCTGCGAGGAGCTCCAGGGCCCCCATTCGTGCCGCGTGGGACTCCGACGCGAGTTGCTGGAGAGGGAGTGGATGCGCTGGGGCACCTGTCGCTGAGGCTCGAGGCTCACTTCCGGCTCAGCTCGAAAGCGCCGGACTATTCCCCCGCGAAGCCCGGAGCGGGGAGCACCGTCAACGGACGCTCTCGGGACGCTTCGGGAACACCCTGGACCGTCTGGCTCCGGGGCCCAGACACCGTGAGCGACGCCGGTTTGGAATCCTGGGCCCGGACCCCGGACGTGAATGCGGGCATGGGGAGCACGTTGAGGAGGTAGTCCTCGGTTTCGCCGTAGTTGTAGATGCCGCAGGAAGAAACGTCGGACGGGTCGACCACCGTGGTTCCGTCGTAGACGGCGGTGACGAAGCGAACCCGCTTGTTGCCTGGGAGCACCGACGCCGGGATGTTGAACGTGATGGTGTAGGTGACGTCGCTGGAAACAGAGGGGGCGTCGATGATGAGCTCCCCCGCATCCGTGAAGTCATTGTCCGCATTCCAGTCAACGTACATCTTGAAGAGCTTCTCGTAGTTCGCCCCCCCGCAGGAGCCGAAGGCGATGTCGATCTGCTTGCCAACCTGTCCCGCGGTGGCGGACGTCACGAGCTGCGTGTTCCTGGTATAGACGGGGCAGGTTGAACCCCCACGCGTGTCGTTGACGAACTCGGACGTGGCCACGTAATCAATGGCGCCATAGGCCAGATAGTCCGCAGTGGACTGGCAATAGGGGTCGACCTCGAAGTTCGTGGTGGAGGCCTGCTGCACGTTGCAGATGCGCAGATTGGGCGTGCTCGTGTGCCCGACCCGGATGACGCCCGAGGCCGCGCCAGCGGGCACCTGGGCAATCATTGACGTTGGACTCAGGATGGCTCTCGCGGCGCTCACCCCGTTGAAGGTGACGAAGGTCTGGGCGGTGAAGTTGGTGCCCGTGAGGGTGACGATGCCGCCCACTGGAGCCGACGGTGGAGAGAAACTGGTGAGGGTCGGCTGGTTCCCCGCGGTGACGGCCAACAGGACCGACATGGTGTCGGTTCCCGCCTTTGCGACGACGTAATAGTTGCCCACCGCGAAGCAGGAGCCATTCGTCGTCGAAGGCAGGGTGAGGTATTCCTGGACGATCTCCGAGCAATAGGGCCCGGGCTGGTAGATGTAGGCTTGGTAGTTGGTCTTCAGATAGATGCTGGAGGTTGTCAGCGTCGGGGTCGTCGACAGATAGAACTCGACGGGAATGTAGCCAGACGCTGTGCGAAGCGCGCCCGCGGAAAAGGAGATGTTGTGGGTCGTTCCCAGGGGCCAGGTCGACGTCGAGCCCATTGAGCAGACATCTTCATCGTATATATATGCCTGGGCTGAACCACCCAACGACAGGAGCCCCAAGGCAAGAGCGGCGGCAATGGACTGCTTTCGCATGTGAAATCCCTTTCCGAATGCAGGCGGACAATTGGCTTTGCCTTTTGCTATCGCTCAAGTCAAGCTGAAGTCGGGTTTGGGAAGTGATTGGGAGATTGGAAATGACCCGCCAGGGCTGTGGAGCGAACCTGGGCGCCGGGTGAGCTGACAGGCTAGGGAGCCGCCGGGTGCCTGGTGGTCGGCGGTGCAGCTCGCGCGCGCACCTGGCGCTGAAGTGACTGCTGTCTGTGGCGCGCGCAATGCGGAGTGGGTGCGCTCGCTCGGCGCGGCCGAAGTCATCGACTATGCGAAGGAGGACTTCGTCGGGGGCGGTGCCCGCTTCGATGTGATGCTAGACCTCGGCGGCAACCGAGCGCTGTCGGACTGCCTGCGCGTGTTGAACCCGAAGGGTGTCTACGTCGCGTGCGCGGGCGACGGCGGCGATTGGTTCGGGCCGCTGGCCCGGCTCGCAGGCATGGCACTCCGGTCTCTCTTCTCCAGCCAGCGGCTCTGGACGTTCGTCGCGGCCCCGAAGCAGAAGGACCTGTTGTTCCCCAAGGTGCTGGTGGAGGTCGGCAAGGCCAGGCCCGTCATCGAGCGTTCGTGGGCGCTGAGCGAAATCGCCGAAGCGCTGCGCCACGTGGGCGAGGGACACAGCCGCGGCCAGTCGGTCGTCCGCGTCGCGGGCTGACCCGCGGCCTCTCCGGCAACGTGCCGTTCAGCGACCGGGCACGTGCGACGCCTGTGATGCACCGGCGGATGTAACGGCCCTGTAACCGCGCCTCCTTCCGCACGACCCGACAGACCTTTTCGCGCGTCCATGCGTTCGTGTCTTTAGAACACGAAGGAGGATGGCCATGGACGAGCTGTTGCGGTTGGGCCTGCGGGTGTTGGAAGGCTCGCACCTGGGAGGGGAGGCGGCCGCTCTCGAGCAGGAGATCGCGCGCAACCCGCGCGTGTTCCGGGAGCTGTGGCAGGAGTCGGAAGAGGTGCTGGAGCGACGCAGGGAGCTGGCGCGCCAGCTTCGGGAGCTGCGCCGTCACATCCGGAGGTTGCCCCCGGGGGACGCCTCGCGAGCGGGGAACCTGCTCCGCCGCGCGGGGGGAATGCGCCGGGTTGCGGGTGGGGCTCGACCTCCCCTGTCCTGGCGCCTCGCCGGCCAGGCCGAGCGCGTGGTCCGGTTTGCCAGCCAGGGCGCGCGCGGGGTGGCCTCGCGGCTGGGCCTCGTGGGCCAGTGGCTGGCCCGGGCGGGCTCGGTGTCCATGCGAGCCGCGACGCGGGTGGGGAATCTGGCGCTCCGGCTGCCGGGGGCCCGTTCGGTGGTGGCCATGGGGACGCGCGTGGTCGGAGCGGCGGGCCCCGTCCTGAGGCCGGCCGCCGCGGTGGCGGGCCGGGCCCTGGGCGCGGCGGGGACCCTGCTGCGACCCGTTGGCGCGCTGCTGGGCCGGGCCGTGGCGGCGGTGCTCCCCCGGGCCCTGCTCGCGGCGGCGGTGGCCAGCCCGGCGGTGCTCATCGCAGGGGCGCTCGTGCTCGCCATCGGACTGGGGCTGCTGTTCGCGGCGGCTCGCGGCGGCGGCGAGGTCGCTCGCGGGCCCGACTGCGACTGCAGCCGCATCAACTTTGGGCTCCTCACGAAGCCCTACCAGGACCACTGCCGGGGCGTGGAGGCAAAGCTTCGGACCCTGGACGCCGAGGACAAGCTGGGGCTGAAGACCGGTCCGGCAGGCACCTTCGTGGGCGGAGCATTCTGCGACTCCGTCGCGATGGGACCCTACGCGTGGCCCGTCTCGGGAGGCCCCCGGACGCCCCCGCCTCGCCCTGCGCCGCCCAAGGCCTGCACGTCCACGTCGGGCCTGGCACAGCGGTGTGGTTGATGGGGGCCGCTCGCGGGCCGGTGTGAGCCATCCACCGGCCCCGTTGGGTGAGCGGGTGGCCCACCGACGGAAGGGGCGATTTACGCAATTCACGAAATAACCCATGATTCTGCGGAATGAACGTGGGCGTGAAGGCCATGGCGCGGTGCTCCCCAGCGACCGTGGCTCATGGCCGGTGCCAGGCCCCTCGAACTGGGGAACCGAGATACCGGGTGTTGATGGCCAGCCTGTTGCTGGTCGCGTGCGGCGCCCCGCGCGCCAACAGGCACGGCGGGCCACGCCACTATGCGCAGTCGATGGACTCGGCGACGAGCGCCTGCCTGCGCACCCCCGCCTGCTACACGGCTACGGGCGAGGACGCCATCCTCCCGTGGCTGTCACGCGCGGCGAGCGCGGCGCGCACCACCGCCGCGGTGATGCGCCTGCTGGAGGAGGCGGACCTCAAGCGCGCCGAAGCCATCCTGATGGAGTGCGCCTCGGAAGCGAACGGCCAGGTCAATGAACAGCGCTACGGGAAGGGGAAATGAGCCACTCCCGAGCAATGCCAGGAGCGGGTGTCGACCCCTCGGGACAGCAGGAGACGCGTGCGGAGGAAATGGGCCGGGTGAAACACGCGGTGGCGCTGGAGTGCGCGCGCCAGAATTAGCAATACTCCCCAATGGAATGGATACCATCGCAAGCATCCCTTCTACGGGAAGAACCAAGGCCAGGTGTACTACGAGTCATTGGGAGGCAGGACGCCTGCCGTGGTGGTGCCCCATGCTGGAATCAAACCACCATGGCAGCCTTGAATCCAAAGCTTCGCGTCCACGAGACCTACCCTGCATGTCCGCCAGAAATCCCCGAGCCAAGACGATGTCTGGCCATTCGGGACAGCCTGAACATCACCTTCTACATGCGGCGTCCCCACAGTGAGGTGAGGCATGACATCACGCATGCCTTGGAGGTCTACTGCCAGGCTGTAGGCCGTCATAGACTGTCAACCTATGGGGGCTACTCGGAACACTGGCAGGCTCTCGACGACGAGGGCTGGGCGGCGGTCCGGGAGGACTTGCTCGATCCGGAAGGCGGCGGCAGCGTCGTCCTGCGTGAGTGGGCGACGGTGACGCCAGGGCACGCGTTCACCTATTTCGGCCGACTCTACGACTTCCCTGGATACAGGACCTGGCCCGACGAGTCTTCCACCGTCTCCTTCTGGCTGCCGACCGAATACCTGGAGGAACGTGGTCCCGACTGGGTGCGGGAGCTGGCGCTGGAACTTGCCTCCCGGCTTCCCTTCAACTCCGGCCATGCGGGCCTGTTCCTACAGTCGTACTTCGACCCGATGACGCACGCTGAGGTCCGCGCAGCCTGCTTCGCCTACCCAGGCATGGACATAGTGAGGGAGAACGAGCTGGCCAATCACATCGGCACCCGGGTGAAGGGCGCACACTGGCTGACCTTCCTCGGCCAGCCGGTGCTCGGAGAGCTGGGCGGCGCGACAGGCCTCCGCTCCCGGCTGCACTCGCCCAACACCGCCGTGCAGGGCCTGGGACAAGACCGCGTCGTGGTGACACTGGGCAAGCAGCCCGAATTCGGAGACGTGGAACCCGAGCGCACCCTGGCCCCGTACCGCGAGCTGGCCCGCGTGTGGAGCCCTGGCTCTACCGCGAGCGCGCGCCGTGGACCGGCTTCACCGAGGATGACATGCGCCGCTGGGAGCGCCGCCTCCTCGATTAGCGGCGCGCTGGGGTGTTGAGCCCGCGGCGGGGATTGTCAGAATGCCCAGGCCCCCAGCCTCGCTCATCACCCTCAGTCGCGCTTGTTCGAGAGCTTCTTGATGGCGGCGCCGGCCTCGTTGTGGCCGCAGCTCAAGTTCAGGACTCCCGTCCTGGGAAGCTGCGTGGCACGGGTGAGGGCGGGGAGGGCATCCGGGTTGCCCAGGCCCGCCAGCCGCACTGCCGCCTGCGCGCGGATGTCGCAGTCCTCCGACTCCAGCGCCCGGCTGTACGCGTCCACCAGGTCCACGCTGGCCGTGGCCTTGACGTACTCCAGGTAGCGCAGCGCGCCCCACTGTCGCAGCGAGTACTCCTCTTCGGCGAGGTCCTCGAAGTGCCCAAGCACGGACTCCTTGGGGAACTTGTCGAGCAGGGCCTCCATCGTGGCGCCACCGCCCCGGCCGTAGTCCTCCGCGAGCCCGTCGAGGACTGGTGCTTCCACCTGCGCGCGCCCCTCGTCATCCAGCTTGGAGAGCAGGAAGTACTCGCTCTTGTGGGTACCTTTCGCGTGGTACACCGCCGCGCGCGCCCGCCGCCAGGAAGGCTCCTTCTGCGCTTCCTCCGGCACCGCTTCCAGCTGCTCCTGGGCGTCGTCCTTCTTTCCCTCTTCCAGCAGGGCGTAGGCGCGCACGACCGGGTCGTTCAGGTGCACCAGCCACGCCGCGCCGGCGCCCAGCAGCGCCAGGGCGCCCACGAGCACCACCAGCTGCGCGCGCCGATTCGTGCGCAGCACCGTCAGCGCCGAGCGCAGCCACTCCGTCAGGCGCCGCGAGGCTCCGCTCAGTCGGGCCATTCCTGGCAGGGCGGCCACGCGTGCTCCGAGCGGGGAGAATGCTCCGCTCACCCGGCCCAGCAACGACGCCAGCTTCGCACCCATGCCGCTCGCGGGGACGAAGCGGTCACCGAAAGGTGGGCCCTCCGCCGCGCGCTGGCAGCGGTAGAGCTGGAGCTGCTCCTCGCGGCCGGGCAGGGTGATGGTGCCGCACGGCTCGGCGGTGGCTTCGGCGCGGTTGCGCGCGAGGTTCACCGCCTCGGTGAACGTCACTTCGCCCGCGGCGGCCACGTGCTCCACCGACGCCACGACCTCCATGGGCTCGCCCAGCACGGTGTCGCTCGTGAGGAGCACCTCGCCCGCGTGCAGGCACACCCGCACGTGGAACTGCTCCTCCGGCGGCACCGTCTGGTTGTGGCGCCACAGCCGGTCCTGCATGGCCATGCCGCACAGCACGCCCGCCGTGGGAGAGCGGAACACCGCCAGCAGCGCGTCGCCGCGCTTCTGCACCAGCCGGCCCTCGTGCTCCTTCACCAGGGGCGTCAGCAGCCGGTCGTGTGTCTCCAGCATCCGCGCGTTCTCTTCGTGCGTCTGCCGGCTGGTGCGCTCGGCGAAGCCCTGGATGTCGGTGAGCATCACCGTCAGGTTCTGCGGCTTCACCAACGAAGCGCCGCCCGTCACCGTCGCCACGCTGCCCGACGGCTTCGTCCCGAAGGCCGCCGTCCCCGTGCGCATCGCCACGGGTGCCATGGGGCCAGAGCCCACGGGACCGGTGCCGTACGCACCGGCGCCCGCGCCGAATGCAGCCGTGCCGCTGCTCTGTGGCGGCGCCGCGCCTCCCGCGAAGACGGCCGTGCCGCTCGGGCCCGCCGACACCACGGCGGACTCACCCGTGCCGAAGACGGAGGTGCCGGAGGACGGCCCGCCGCCCTGGGGCACATAGACGGGCGTGCCCAGGCCGGGCGTGAAGGCGGAGAGCGCGGAGTGCGCCGCCGCCAGCGCGTCCGCCAGCTCGTGCGCGCTCTGCGGTCGCTTCAGCGGGTCCTTCTCCAGCAGGCGCATCACCAGCGACAGCAGGCCGATGAAGCGCGACAGCGACGGGGCCGCCCTGTCGAGAGGCAGCGGCGCATGGGAGGCGTGCTGCGCGAGGAAGTTGCGCGGCGCGGGCCCGTCGAAGGGCAGCCGCCCGGCCAGCACGCGGTACATCAGCACGCCGAAGGAGTAGAGGTCGCTGCGCGTGTCCACCTTCGCGCCCACGGCCTGCTCCGGGGACAGGTACTCCGGCGTGCCCAGCACCACGCCCACCTGGCTGACGGCGCTGCCAGCCTCCGGCTCCACCAGCCGGGCGATGCCGAAGTCCAGGAGCCGGGCCTGCTCCCCGCGCGCTCCCGGGGAGATGAAGACGTTCTCCGGCTTCAAGTCCCGGTGGATGATGCCCTTGTCGTGGATGGCGGCCAGCCCCTCCGCCAGCTGATGGAGCAGCGGCAGCGCGCGGCCCGGGTGCATGGGGCCGGGGATGAGCACGTCGTAGAGGCTCTGACCCTCCACGAACTCCATGACGAGGCAGGCGTGGTCTCCGGACTCGCCGAAGTCGACGATGTGCACCACCGCCGGGTGCTCCACGGCGGACAGGAGGCGGGCCTCCCGCTTGAAGCGCTCGGCCATGCCGGCCTGGGCGTGCAGGTCCTGGTGGAGGACCTTGATGGCCACCTTGCGCCCCAGGGACACCTGCTCACCCAGGTACACCTCTCCCATCCCACCCGAGCCCAGGGGGCGGAGCACCCGGAAGCGACCTTCGAGGACGAGGGAGTCGGGAGCCAACACGTCTGACGCATATAGTCCGACTTCCGTCCGGGGTGCATGTCGTTCCTCCGGCACGTCGTGCGCCAGTCATCACGCCTCGTTGCCTGCTCCACAAGCGGGGGGATTGTCAGAAATTTCGGGGGCTTGGGTGGCGTGGTACCCTCCCCGCTTCTGCGATGGCTACTGATAGCGACTCTTCCAAGCCCGCCGCGGCGCAGGATGCGCGCGCCGCCGCCCCCGAGCTGCGCCTGCTGGACCGCAGGGCGTTCGTGGGCTTCCCGGCATTGGAGGTGCTGCCGGGCGTGCGCGTCTCCGACTTCGCGCTGCAGATTCCGGACGTCAGCTTCCCCTTCAACGTCAGCGCCGGCGCCACGCGCTACCAGCGCAAGAAGCTGCTCTTCGGCTTCCTGGAGCTGTCCGTCGACGCGGACGTCGTCACGCGCCGGGTGGCGGAGCTGGCCGGGCGACTGGCCGGCATCGAAGAGCTGCGCCTCCACTTCCGCCCCGGCTACCTGGAAGGCCAGGGGCGGCTGCCGGCCCCGGAGCGCACGCCCTTCACCTTCAAGGTGGCGTTCGACGCGGACGGGGAGAAGCTCGCCGTCTACCTGTACGACGTGCGCCTGTACGGCTTCTCCTCCACGCCCTCGGTGCAGGTGCCCGGGATTCTGGCCACCGCCGTGGGCGCGCTGGGACTGGTGCCCGACGTGGAGGTGCGCGGGGCCACCGGCTTCTCCACGCGCGTGCTGCCGGCGCTGTGCCAGCTCGCGGCGGTGAGCCGGGGCTACAAGATGCCCTCGCTGGACACCGCGCGCCTGTCCGCCGCCGAAGTCTCCGGCACCGGCCTGCGCCTGCGCTTCGCCGCCGGGGGCCTGCCTCCGCCGGCCGCGCCGGACGAGGAGCTGATGCTCGCGCTGGAGGGCGCTCGCGCCTTCGCGGACGCGGAAGGACTCATTGCCCAGGGCCGGCTGGCCGAGGCGCGCCAGGCGTACCTCCAGGCCGGGGACGCGCAGGACGCGCACCCCTTCGCCGCCGAGCGGCTGCTGTCGCTCATGGTGGCGGACCCGCAGGCACACGACCTGGCGCTGGATATCGCGGCCACCCTGCAGCGCCGGAGGGACCGCAGCCCCGCGTCCCTCTGGGGCGAGGCGGTGGTGCGCGAGCGCCGGGGCGAGGGTGCCCGCGCCGCCGAGCGCTACCTGGCCCTGTGCGCGCTGGCCCGCCGCACCTCGGAGGAGGCCGCGGCCTTCTTCGCCGCCGAGGCCGCCGCCCGCTGCTCGCGCGACACCGCGCCGCAGGTGGCGGTGAAGGCGCTGCACGAGCTGCTCGGCCTCAAGCCGGACCACCTGCCTTCCCTCAAGGCGCTGGCGCGCGCCTCCGACCAGGCCCGCGACAGGGCCGGCGCGGTGCGGGCCTACCGCCGGCTGGCGGCGCTCGCGAGAGACCCGGCCGAGGCCGCGGACGCTCACGTCCACCTCGCCCGGCTGTGCGCGCAGACGGAGGACGATGTCGCCGGAGCCCGGCTGCACTGCGAGGCCGCGCTGCGGCTGGCGCCGGACCACCCGGACGCGCTGCTGCTGCTGGGTGAGCTGTGCCACCGGGGCGGAGAGCACCTGCGCGCGCTGAAGGCGCTGGACCGCCTGCGCGAAGTCGCCATGGCCCGGCACGAGCTGGACCGGGTGGGCCATGCGGACCTGCTCGCCGGCCGCGTGTGGGAAGAGGGACTGAAGCAGCCGGACAACGCGCTGCTGCGCTACCGCGAGGCCGTGTCGCTGCTGCCCGGCGAGCCGGAGCCGCTGTTCGCCGCCGCCCGCGTGGCGGAGGGACTGGGGCGCTTGCAGGAGGCGCTCGCGGGCTACCAGCAGGCGCTGGAGCTGGCGGGGCCGGCGCCGCGCTCGGAAGGGGTGCGCCAGGCCGCGCACGCCAGCCACCACGCGCTGGCGCGGCTGTACCGCACGCGGCTGGGAGACCCGGCGCGCTCGCGCGAGCACCTGGAGTCCGCGCTGTCGCTGGACCCGCGCGACGCGGTGGCGCTCGAGGAGCTGATTCCGTACTTCCGCGCCACCGGCCGCTCGCAGGAATTGGCCGAGGCGGTGGAGAAGGCCGCCGCGCTCCAGGAGGAGTCCGGCAAGCGCGCCGCGCTGTGGGCCGAGGCCGGTGAGCTGTACCGAGGCAAGCTCCAGCAGCCGGAGAAGGCCGAGCGCCTCCTCCTGCTGGCCCTGGAAGCCGACGGCGACCACCGGCCCGCGCTGGAGTCGCTGCTGGCGCTCGCCGAGTCACGGCGTGACGGCGCGCTGCTGACGCGCTGCCTGTCCTCGCTGGCGCGGCTGTCCACGGACCTGAAGGACCGCGCGCAGAAGTACCGCCGCCTCGCGGTGGCCGCGCGCGACCTGGCCTTCGACCTGGACCTCGCGGTGCACGCGCTCCAGGAAGTGCTGCGCGCGGAGCCGGACGATTTGCCCGCGCTGGGCGAGCTGTGCGCCCTGCAGCGCAAGCGCGCGGACATGGCGGGGCTGGCGACGGCGCTGGAAGTCCGCGCGCGGGTGGCGGAGACGCAGAACGACAAGCGGCTCGCGGCCGCGGCGCTGCGCGAGTTGGCCGGAGTGTTGGAGGCCCGCCTGGGCCGCGTGGGCGACGCGCTGGTGGCGCTGGAGAAGGCCGCGCGGCTGGCGCCGGACGCCGCCGTGCTGCTGGACCTCGCCGACCTGTCGCTGCGCTGCGAGCGCCCCGAGCACGCCCGCCGCGCGCTGGAGACGCTGCTGTCCACGCTGCCCCGCACGGCGGCGCCGGAGAAGCTGGCGGACGTGCGCGCCCGGCTGGGCCGCGCGTGCGAGATGCTGGGCGACCGCGACGGCGCCATCGCCGCCTACGCGCAGGCCTTCCCGCTGCGCCGGCTGGACGATGCGCTGGCCGCGCGCCTGGAGGCCCTCTACACGGAGGCCGGTGAGACGCAGGCCCTGGCCGAGCTGTGGGCCAGCCGCGCGCAGGCGCTGATGGGCGCCGACCGCGCCGAGGAGGCCGCGCCCCTCTTCCTCCAGAGCGCCCGCGCGCTGCTGGACCGGGGCGAGAAGGCCGCCGCGCTGCTGCGCCTGACGGCGGCCCTGGAGGCGAGCCCCCAGGGCCCGCTGGCCGCCGAGGTGCTGGAGTCGCTGGCCGAGCTGGAGCTGGAGCGCGGCGAGAAGCTGGAGGCCGCGAGGCTGTACGCGCGCCGCGCCGCGCTGGTACTGGACGCGCGCACCGGGGCGAAGCTGCTCTACCGCGCCTCGCTGCTGGCGGCGGGCACCAGCCGGGAAGAGGCCTTCCTCGCCGAGGCGCTGGAGCGCGACGCTTCCTTCGCCCCCGCGCGGCAGCGTCGGGGCGAGCTGCGCCTGCCGACGGACGCCCGCGCCGCGCTGGAGGACTTCGAGGCCGTGCTGGCGCTGCCGCCGGTGGACGCGGACGCGCCTCGTGAGCAGGAGCGCGTGGCCCTCACGCGCAAGGCCGCCACCGCCGCGGTGCGCGCGGGCCGCACGGACGCCGCGCGCCGCCTGCTGGCCGAGTACTGCGCCCGCGCGCCGGAGGACCTGGACGCCCGGCTGGAGCTGGCCGCGCTGCACCGCAAGGCCGGCGCCCGCGAGGCCCTGGCGGACCTGCTGGTGGAGCTGTGGCCGCGCCTCTCGGGCGACCCGCGCCGTGCCGCCCGCCGCGAGCTGGCGGAGCTGTCGCTGGGGCTGGGCCGTGCGAGCGCCGCCGTGGACTCGCTGCGCAGCCTGCGGCTGGAGGAGCCCCACGACACCTGGGCCGCGCAGGCCCTGCTGGATTTGCTGCCCCCGCCGGGCACGGGCACGACGGAGGAGGAGGCCGAGCGGCTGGAGCTGCTGGGCACCCTCGTGGCCGCCGCCGCGGGCGAGGCCCGTGCGGAGCTGCTCGCCCGTCGCGCCGTGCTCCACCGCGCCGCGGGCCGCATGGCCGCCGCGCGCGACGACTTCTCCGAGGCCGCGAAGCTCTCCCGCCGCCCCGCGCCGCTGCTGCTGGCGCTGGCCGAGCTGGCCCGCGAGTCGGGCGACGAGACGGCGGAGCTGGAGGTGTGGCGCAGCGCCGTCGCCGCCGACGCCAACCTCTCCACGCGCGCCCGGGAGCGCCTGCTGGCCCTGGCCGCCGTGCTGGTGGAGAAGGACGTGCGCGGCGCCGCCCGCGACGCCCTCCGCGCCGCGATTGCGCTGGAGCCGCCCGCCGCCGAGCGCTGTGACGCCTTCTTCGCCCTGGCCGAGCTGGCCCACCGCGACGCGCAGCCGGACGACGAGGCCGCCGCGCTCGCCGAGGCCGCCCGCCAGGGCCCGACGCCCCGCCGCGTGGAGGCGCTGCTGGCGCGCGCCACGCTGCTCGAGGCGCGAGGACATATAAAGGATGCGGGGCAGAGCCTGGAGGCCGCGCTCGCCCTGGCGCCCCGCCACGCGCAGGCCACCATCGCCCTCCAGCGCGTGCTGCGCGCCCAGCAGGACTGGGCCGCCCTGGCGGAGCTGCTCTCCTCCGAGGCGGCGCACACGCCGCCCGCCGAGGCCACCGCGATGTACGCGGAGCTGGCGGACCTCTACCTGGACCGCCTGGAGCAGCCCATCCCCGCCGAGGCGGCGCTGCGACAGGCCCTGCGCCTGTCTCCCGCCGACGCGGCCGTGCGCCGCCGTCTGGTGACGCTGGTGGCGGGCCGGGGCGAGCCGAGGGAGGCCGCCGCGCTGCTGGAGACGGCCGCCGAGAGCGCCTCCGCCTCCGAGGCCGCCGTGCTGCTTCGCGAGGGCGCCGGGTATGCCCGGAGCGCTCAGGATTTGGAGCGAGCGCTGAAGCTGGCGCGCAAGGCCCACTCGCTGGTGCCCGCGCAGGGCGCGGAGCTGGCGTCGCTGGCCGAGCTGCTCTACCTGCGCGGCGCGGTGCTGGAAGCGCTGCCGCTCCAGGACACGCTCGCCGCCGGGGCGGACTTCCGCGCCGCGCCGGACGCCGCCGAGGCCACGTGGCTGCGGCTGGGCGAGCTGGCCGAGCAGGCCGGAGAGACGAAGCGCGCGGTGGGCGCGTACCGGAAGCTGCTCTCCGAGCGCCCCCTGTGCGAGGCCGCGGTGCAGCGGCTCGCCGCGCTGCTGGAGAAGGATGACCCGCGCGGCGCGTTCGACGTGCTCGTCGCCCACGCTCGCGCCCTGGCGCCCTCCGAGGACACGGTGCGGAGGCTCGTCGCGCTGGCGGAGCGTGCCCGCGCGGCGCTGGCGGACGCGGGCGTGGCGGCGTCGCTGCTGTCGCGCGCGGCGGAGCTGTCGAAGGAACCGCTGCCGCTGCGGCGCCGGCTGGCTGCTCTCTACCGAGACACGGGACGCTCGCTGGAGCTGCTCACCGAGCTGCGCCAGGTGGCCACCCTCAGCCTCCAGGCCGGAGACGTGGCCGAGGCGCTCGCCGCGTACACGGAAGAGGCCCGGCTCGCCGAGGACGTGGGCCGCGCGGACGACGCGCTGCGGGCCCTGGCGGACGCGCGCGACGTGCTGGAGTCGAAGGGGCAGGCCGCCGAGGCCGCCGCCTGCGAGCGCCGGCGCGCGGAGCTGCTGCGCGACGTGAAGCTGGACCCCACCGCCGCGGAAGCGGCGCTGGAGCGGGCCTTCGCGCTGGCGGAGGACCTGGGCACGGCGCGGCTGGGCGCGGCGCTGGCCGAGCGGCGTGACGACTCGGAAGCCGAGGCCCGCTGGCTGGAGCGCGCGCTGCCGCTGCTGCGGGACGCGAAGGAGGCGGCGACGCTGCGGCTGCGGCTGGCGCGGCTGCACCTGGGCGTGCTGTCGGACGTGGCGAAGGCCGAGGACTTCCTGCGCGAGGCGCTGCGCGGGGACCGCTCGCTGGCGGAGGCCGAGGCGCTGCTGGCGAAGCTGCTGGAGAGCGACGGGCGGCTGGCGGAGCTGGCGGCCTGGTACGAGGAGTGCGCCGAGGGAGAGACGGACTCGGAGCGTCGCGCGGACCTGCTCCAGCGCGCCGCGGTGCTTTACCGCGACAGGGCGGGGCGCCCGGATGCCGCCGCCGCCGCGTTCATCGCCGCCCGCGCCGCGCGCCCGGATGACCTGGAGCTGACGGCCCAGGCCGCGGAGTTGCTGCACGAGGTGAAGCGCCACGCGGACGCCGCCGAGTTCGACGCGGTGCTGCTGGAGGCGGACCCGTTCCGCGAGCCCATCTTCACGCGTCACCTCGCCTTCCTGGAGGAGACGGAGGACCACCAGGCGCTCGCCGAGCTGATGCTGCGCCGGGCCCAGCGCCAGGAGGCCACCGACGCCGCGGAGAGCTACCTCGCCGCCGCCCGGGCCTTCCGCGCGGGTGGTGCCCGGGAGCGCGCGCTGCTGTGCGAGGACCAGGCCTTCGACCTGAGCCCCGCCAGCGAGGAGGCCTTCGAGCGCGTGCGCGAGCGCGCCGCCGGAGACGTGCGCCGGCTCTCGGAGTTGCTGGCCCTGCGCGCCGAGGCGCTGCCCGCGCCCCATGCCCTGCCGCTGCTGCGCGAGCGCGCCAACGGCCTGCTGGAGGCGGGCGAGGTGTTGCTGGCCGCCGAGGCCTTCGACGAGTACCTCTCCCGCGCCGGAGACGACGTGGAGGCGCTGTCCGCGCGCGCCGAGCTGGCCGCGAAGGGCGGCGGGCCCATCGCCGCGCGTCCGTATGACCGCCGCCTGCTGTCGGCCGGTGGGGACGCGCTGCCGGTGCCGGTGCGCGCGCGCACATGGCTGCGGCTGGGGCACGCCTCGCTCGGCGCGGGCGCGTACCACGACGCGGCGGATGCCTTCGAGGCGGTGGTGTCGCTGGAGCTCGAGGGCGAGCGCGGCCGTGAGGCCCTGTCGCTGCTGGCCGAGGTGCACTCGCGCACGGGCAACGGGCCGGGGCTCTACCGGGCCTCGCTCCAGCTCGCGCGCCGCGCGGACGACGCGGCCACGGCCGAGGTGCTCTACCGCCGCGCGGCGGACCTCTTCGACGACCCGAAGGACGCCATCGACGCGCTGCTGCCCCTGGCGCGGCTGCGGCCCGCGGACGCCGCCGTCATCGACCGGGCGGTGGCGGGCCTGCGCGCCCTCGGCCGGCACGGTGACTTGCTGGAGGTGTACGCGTCCGGCGCCGAGGCCGCGGGAGGAAAGCGCGCCGCCGAGCTGCTGCTGGCCGCCGCCTCCGTCGCCACCGAGTCCCTGGCGGACGAGGACGCGGCCTGGTCGCTCACCCAGCGTGCGGCCGAGGCCGCCCCGGAAGACCTGACGGCGCTCCGCGCGCTGGTGGACGGCCTGCGCAAGCGCGACGAGTCCACGCGGCTGCTGGAGGCGCTGGAGCGGCTCGTGCCCCGCCTGGAGGACGCGGACGAGGCGTCCGTGCTGCGGCTGGAGCTGGCCGCGCTCGCTCGTGGCGCCGCCCGTGAGGACGCGGCCCGCGAGGCGCTGGAGGCGGTGGTGTCACGCGGGGCCTCGGGCGCCGGCTACGCCGACGCGCTGGAGGCGCTGGAGAAGCTGCTGGGCGACGCCCCCGGGCGCAGGGCCGAGGTGCAGGTGGCTCGCGCGGAGCTGGTGTCCGGCCGTGAGCGCCAGGTGCTGTTGATGGCGGCGGCGCGGGCCTTCGAGTCCGCCGGCCGGCTGCCGGATGCGCTGAAGGCCGCGAAGGCCGCGGCGTCGGTGGAGCCGGACGTGGAGGCCACCCTGCGCGTGGCCCACCTGTACCGCGCCTCTGGAGACTCCCCGGGCGCGGCGCGGGCGCTGATGCAGGCGGCCCGGCAGGCGGCGCCGGAGGAGCGTCCGCCGCTGCTGCTGGAGGCGGTGGGCCTGTGGGAGAAGGCCGGCGAGCATGGCGAGGCGCTGGAGGTCATCGAGCGCATCGCCACCGAGGCGCCGGACATGCTGCCCCCGTCGGAGCTGGCGGAGCGCTTCGGCCGGCTCGGCGCCTTCACCCGCGCACTGGACGTGGGCTTCGCGCCCGCCATGGCCGCGGGCGACTACACGGACGCGCTGGCCATGGCCGCGCAGGCCGGAGACGCGGCGCGCTCGCGCGAGGCGCTGTGGGCGCTGGCCGCGCTGCCGGACGTGGACTCCGCCCATGCCTCCGCCCTGGCGGACGGCCTGCGCGCGGAAGGCGAGACGGAGGGGCTGCTGGAGCTGGCGGGCCTGTCCGCCTCCCGTGACGCCGCCTTCGCGGTGTCGCTGCTCGACGAGGTGCTCCGCTCGGTGGAGGCGCCCGTGCGGGCCCGCCTGCGCGCGCTGGAGGAGCTGTCGACGGACGCGGGCTTCGCCACCCGCCTCACGCTGCTGCTGCCCGTGCTGGAGAAGCTGCCGGTGGAGCTGGCCGAGGCGGTGCTGGCGAAGGTGCGCGCCCAGCCCGAGGCCGCGCGGGTGGAAGCGCTGGCCATGGCGGCGGACGGCTGGCCCTCCCGTCGCAAGGCGCTGCTGCGCGAGCGCCACGCGCTGGAGTTCGAGCTGGGCCGCTTCGACGCCGCGGCGCAGACGCTGGTCCGCCTCATCGACGCCGAGGAGGACGCACACGTCCGCGCCGCCCTGCACCACGAGCACGGCGAGCTGCTGCTCAGCCCGCTCGACCTGCCGGACGCGGCGCGCGCTGCGTTCGAGAAGGCGCTGGCCGACGACGGCGCGCACCTGCCCGCGCTGCGAAACCTGCTGGCGCTGGTGGACGTGACGGCCGAGCCCGCCGTCTTCGTGGCGCTGGCGCAGCGGCTGTCGGTGGAGGAGGGCCCCGACGCGAGCGCTCCCTACCGCGAGCGGCTGGCGGACGCCTACGAGGCGCTGGGCATGGTGGTGGACGCCGCCGTGCAGTTGGAGGCCCTGCCGGAGACGGAGGAGCGGCTGGCCCGCCGCGCCCGGCTCGCCGAGGAGCGCGGCCTCGTGGGTGAAGCGCTGCGCCTGCGCGAGCGGCTCACCGACGAGCCCGCCGTGCTGGAGTCCATCCTCCGCGGCTACCTGGACGCGCAGCTCGTGTCGCCCGCGGCCCGGCTCGCCGAGCGCCTCTTCGACGCGGGCGTGCTGTCCGCCGAAGTCACCCGGATGTCGGCGGAGCGGCTCTCCCCGGCGCCCGAGGGCGCGACGCTCGCGGCCCGCATCTGGCCGGAGCTGCTGCGCGCGCAGCCGCTGGACGTGGATGGGTGGACGCTCTACGCGGAGGCCCTGCGCGGGCTGGGCCGGGTGGAGGCCGCGGAGCGCGCCGACGGCATTGGCGCGGCGCTGGACTCCAGCAGCGCGGCGGCGCGCATGGCGCCCGTCACCGTGCTGCCGGTGCCCGCCGGCTTCCAGCACCCGGTGTCCCCGGACGCGGTGCCGGTGACGTCGGAGCGCTTCCCCCGCCTGGCCGCCGCGCTGCGCCCGCTGCTGTCGTCACTGGGCGCGGGCGGGCTGCGCGTGGTGGTGGACCCGGTGGGCGGGGTGGAGGCGTACCTGGCGAACTCCGAGGCGCTGGTGCTGGGCGCGGGCGCGCTGTCCTGCTTCGGAGCGACGGAGCTGGGCTACCTGTGCGCGCTGGCGCTGGCGCTGGGCGAGGCCGGCGTGAAGCTGGCGCGGCCCGGCCCGGTGCCCGAGCTGGAGGCCGCGGCGGTGGCGGCCTTCCGCGCGATGCCGTCCTCGCTGGCGGCCGGGCGTGTGCTGGCGCGGCTCGACCCGGAGGTGCGCGGAGGAGATCCGGCGAAGGTGGAGGTAGGACCCGTGCTCGCTCGGGGCGGGGTCTTCCGGGCGTTGGCCCTTTCCGTGCTCGAAGGCACATAGCCGTGTAGCCTTCCCGGCGCATGTTCCTGAAGCGCCTTGCTCTTTCCGTCCTCCCCGTCGCGGCCGTCGCCGCGGCAATGGCCTGTTATTCGGACCCGGTGTACCCGGGCAACCAGGTGCTCGGCACCTTCCGCTTCGAGGCGCGATTGGACCCCGCGCGCACCACGTGCGACGCCTCCGTGCGGGACTTCGCGCAGCTGGACGACGCGGGCCTCTTCCGCTTCGAAGGCACCTTCTCCCGCGACACGGACGCGGGCACCGGCTACCTCACGGTGCAGGGCTTCTCGCGCGACGCCGGCTATGAAGGGCAGGGAGTCACCTCCACCCTCCGGGCCACCGCGCCTCGCGCCTCTTGCGGCTCGGGCTGCGAGGACTCGGCGATTGAAGAGACGCTGAAGGTGACGCTCTTCAGCGACAGCCAGGCGCGCACCCTCAACCGCGACTGCAAGCTGCACGACGGCGGCATCCCCGAGGGCACGCCGCCCGCCCCCACGGAGAATGGCTACGACGTGTCGCTGGCGTGCGGCTCGCTGACGGACGTCTTCCTGCCGGGCACGCGCAACTGCAACTGCCAGCCGTCGACCTGCACCACGGCCTACACCATCCAGGGCGCGCGGAGGGACTGATGGCACGGCGCGCGGTGGTGTTGATTTCGGGCGGCCTGGACTCGACGACGTGTCTGGCCATGGCGAAGGCGAAGGGCTTCGAGCCGGTGTGCCTCGCGGTGGCCTACGGCCAGCGGCACGCGGTGGAGCTGGAGCAGGCGCGCAAGGTGTCCTCGGCCATGGGCGTGAAGGACTTCCGCATCGTCAGCATCGACCTGCGGCAGGTCGGCGGCTCGGCGCTCACCGCGGACATCGACGTGCCCAAGGACCGGCCGGCGGACGAGATGAGCCACGGCATCCCGGTGACGTACGTGCCGGCGCGCAACGCGCTCTTCCTCTCGCTGGCGCTGGGGCTGGCGGAGGTGGTGGACGCCACGGACATCTACATCGGCGTCAACGCGGTGGACTACAGCGGCTATCCGGACTGCCGGCCGGAGTTCATCCGCTCGTTCGAGCAGATGGCGAACCTGGCCACCAAGGCCGGCGTGGAGGGCGCGCGCTTCACGGTGCACGCGCCGCTGTCCGGCCTGACGAAGGCGGACATCATCCGCGAGGGCGTGAAGCTGGGCGTGGACTACGGGTTGACGCACTCCTGCTACGACCCGGACCCCCAGGGTCGCGCGTGTGGCCGGTGTGACAGCTGCGTGCTGCGCAAGAAGGGCTTCGAGGAAGCCGGCGTGCCGGACCCGACCCGCTACATGGAGACGACATGACGATGCGGACCTGGACGGTGGGCGCGGTGGGGCTGGGGCTCTGCGTGAGCGGCCTCGGGCTGGCGCAGGACGCTGGTACGCCGAAGCCCGCGAAGGCCCCCAAGGCCAAGGCGAAGAAGGCCCCGCTGGTCCAGGCCAACACGGTGGTGACGGACCTGGTGGAGGACCTGCGCTATGCGACGGCGGACAACTTCCTCAAGAAGAAGGTGTACCCGGACTCGGCGCGCTGCCTGCTGCTGCCCGAGTCGGCGGAGCGACTGAAGAAGGCGGCCGACGTGCTGCGGCCCCAGGGCTACCGGCTGAAGGTGTACGACTGCTACCGGCCCCGGGCGGTGCAGTACCAGATGTGGGAAATCATGCCGGTGCCCGGCTACGTGGCGGACCCGCGCAAGGGCTCCAACCACAACCGGGGCGGTGCGGTGGACCTGACGCTGGTGACGCTGGACGGCCAGGAGGTGGAGATGCCCACCGCCTTCGACTCGTTCACCAAGGAAGCGCACCACGGCTACGAGGGCGGCACCGAGGCCTCGCGCAAGCACCGTGAAATCCTGCGTGAGGCGATGGAGGGCGCCGGCTTCACGCCCAACCGCATGGAGTGGTGGCACTACGACCTGCCGGACGCGAAGACGCGCCCCGTGCTGGACGTGCCCTTCGACGCGAAGAAGTAGCAAGCCCGGAGACCACGATGCTGACCATCCGGAAGGAGCAGATGGACCAACTGGCCTCCCAGCATCCGGGCGGCGCGGTTCTTCCATGTGAGCTCAACTGGATTGAAATCGAGCTCGTGGGCGAAGACGACCTGCCCATCGCCGGCCAGCGCTACCGGGTGGTCATGCCAGACGGCAGGGTCGTCGAGGGCACCCTCGATGCGCGCGGGGTCGCCCGTGTCGAGGGAACCGTGGCAGGGCAGTGTGAGGTGACCTTCCCGGGCCTGGATGAGGAAGCCTGGGAGAGTCGGGTATAGGGCGCGAAGCAGGCGGGTATACTGCGCCCATGGGCCGGCACCGCATCGAGCAGGGCGACAGCATCGTGAAGCTCGCGCAGCTGCACGGCTTCTTCCCCGACACCCTCTGGAATCACCCGGACAACGCTGACCTCAAGGCGCTGCGCAAGGACATGAACGTCCTCGCGCCTGGCGACGTCGTCGTGGTCCCCGAGTTGCGGGAGCGCGTGGAGCGGTGCCCGACCGGCAAGCGGCACACGTTCCGCAGGCGCGGCGTGCCGATGCTGTTCCGCGTGCAGCTGTTCGAGCGCAACGAGCCGCGCAAGAACCAGTCGTACGAGCTGGAGGTCGACGGCAAGCGCTACACGGGCACGACGGACGCGGAGGGGAAGATAGAGCTGTACCTGCCCACCCGCGCTCAGCGCGGGAGGCTCGTGGTGGGCGGCGGCCAGCTCGACATGGAAGTGTTGTTCGGGCACATGGACCCCATCACCGAGCTCTCCGGAGTCCAGAAGCGGCTCGCGAACCTGGGCTTCGAGTGTGGGGCCATCGACGGGCAGTTGCATGCGCGGCTCGCGGCGGCGCTGCGCGCGTTCCAGGCGCTGGTGGGGCTGGAACCCACCGGAGAGCCCGACGACCGCACGCGCGCGGCCCTGGCCGACTGCCATGACCAGCCGGGCAAGCTCGCGGAGCTGACCGCCGCCGCCGCGAAGGCAGGTGGGTGATGCCCAGCATCTTCGACGACGGCACGCTCGGTCCGCACATCCGCCGGCTGCACTGCCCTCCCTTCGACGGGAAGACAGTCGAAGCCGCGTGCAAGGCGCAGGAACAGGCGCTCCTCGCACGGCACCGCTCCCAGTTGGAGGAGACGGCGCGGCAGGTCGAGCAGGACGTCCGCGCGCGGGCCGCCCAGGAGCTGCGAGACGCGGTGTGGGACTCGCGGTGGGGGATGGGGCCGGGCGGGCCGCTCCTGCTCGCGGACCCAGGGACGCTGCCGGTGCCCATCCAGGGAGAGGTCGCCCACCTCAGGGGGACACTGCCGCGGGAGCTCACGCAGCTCGTGGAGTCAGCGCTCCTGGGCGGTGAGGCCAAGCTGGACCTCGCACGCCGTTTCGGGGCCAGGCTTGGCGACTACAATGTGCTGGTCGCGCGCAATATCGAGGAGGCGCGCGCGCGCACGTTCCAGCCCATCCTGCAGCGGCACAGGGGCGAGCACGTCGACCTCACCGAGCGCCTCAAGGAGGCGGTCGCGCGCTGGAAGAAGAGCCAGGAGCCGCGGCCCCCTCAGGGGATGGGCTCGGCGTCTTCGCTGTCCTTCATCCCGTCGAACACCTTCAACACGGTGTCGTCTCAGCCACGGTACTTCCGGATCCTCGTCTGGAATCTGGAGAACTTCACCCGCGACCGCCGGCCCCGGGGCGCGCAGCCGCTGGACTCGATGCGCAACGCGGCGCGCACCGCCATCGTCGCGGACGTGCTCGCCCGGTTCGACATCGACCTCCTGCTGATGATGGAGACCGGCACGGACGTCGGCACGGTCACCACGCGCATCGCCACCCGGGTCGCGGAGAAGGTGAGAGACCGCCGCGGGTGGGAGCCGCTCGTGAGCCCTCCCACCGGCGCGCTTCCGGAAGTGCGGGCCTCCTACGCGAACCACTCGCTCGGGCGTCCCTCGGGACTCAAGGCCGTCGCGCTGCGCACGCTCTTCGACGTGTACGTGGTCACACCCCGGTATGACGGCGTGCCGGGAGCCGTTACGGGCCAGCAGCTCGTCGACGCCTGGGCGACGCTCTGTACCGCTTCTCCCGAGGTGGGCCATCACCTCCGCGGGTTCCTGGAGTTCACGGCCGAGCAGGCGATGGTCCGTGGGGCACCGTCGTACGAGTTGTTCATGAAGCTCGTGGGCCTGCTCGAGCGCACCGCCATGCAGGTGGCGTCCACGGTGGGCGGGTCGCTCGATCAGGATGTCAGGATGGTCCACGACGCGCTGCACTCGGTCGTGAACGAGCTCGCGAATGGCGACCTCCAGACCGGGCTGAGCCACCTGGCGTACGCAGTCCTGTCGGCGAGGGACGCTATCGCCGAGCTCTACGATATCGAGGTCGAGCAGTCATTCCAGCAGGACATCATCGACCAGGGGATTGGGTGCCTCCAGGCGCTCGAGCTGCTGACGCTGTTCCTCATCAAGAGCCAGCCGGGTGGGATTCCGACCACGGGAATCGAGGGGCGCGTCTTCCGCTCCGACTCGACACAGTACTGCCTGATTCCGCTCGCGGTCTTTCTCTGCACAGGCGCCCAGCGCGTCACGATGAAGGCCATCGACCGCAAGCAGGGCCCGATGAATGGCGAGCTCGATGATGACGTGCTGCTCGATGCGCTCCAGCGCATTGGCGCCGTCGAGCGGCACATCGAGACGTACGGCATGGTCTACCGGCAGCCGTTCGACGGCGCACTGAGAACGCTCATCGAGCGGGGCGTCAGCTCGCATGGCTTCTCGGGAGGCACGGACCAGGCTGCCGCGCGCTACGGCATCATCCGGGCGCCCCTCGCGGGAGGCGGGTTCTCGATTCAGGCAGCCGGGGGGCTCCTCAACTGGCGCTCCGCCTTGCAGATCACGGTGCCCGCGAGCAGCACGGTCTTGCTGCCTCTCGTCGTCTACCACACGCGCTACAGCGGCACGGCGGAGATAAGCGGGATGGAGCCTGACCTGACCGCGGCCGAGAACACCATCCTCGCGCGGTGCAGGAGCGTCGAGATGATGGCGGGAGCCGTCCTTCCCGGTGATCCGGCGCTGGGGCCGCCGCTCATCGCGGGCGACTTCAACGTGCCGGACGAGTATCTCAACCAGGAGCCTCCCCCGAAGTCGAAGGCCAAGAAGACGCTGGAGGCCTACGCGCGCCGGACGCGAATGCGCCAGGGCTTCTTTGGCAACATGGCCCTGAGCGGCTACCTGCGACACTCGACCGACGGCAGGCCCGACGATGGCTATCCCGCCACGACGCTCAAGGCCTACTCGTCCATCGCGCGCGGCGATGGTGCGGAGAGCGAGCCGTACGACGGCACCTACCAGCCGTTCGACTACGGACGAGGCAGGGCCTCGCCGTCGAGTGGTGTCGTGCAGGTCTCGGGCCTCCTCGTCGACTCGGTGATGGGGGAGAAGATTACGGGCATTCCTTCGCAGGCCACCGGCGGACAGGTGGTCGACCCGGACGCGGGGGAGGCCGAGGATGTGGGCGGGGACGCGCCGGACCTGCCCGGGGACGATGCGCCGTCGGGGCTCGTGACGTGGCCGGTTGCACAGGCGCTCGGGGTGGAGCTCGGGCGCGTGTACCGCGGCCTCCTGCGACGCATCTACCGGGCCATCGAGGACCTCAAACCGTGGATGGGCGCCATCGGGGCGAAGAACCCGTCCGTGGAGCTCTTGACGTTCATCTTCCAGATCAACGAGTTGTACGAAGCGTGGGACAAGCTCGTCGGGCCGCGCGTGGAGTGGTTCGTGAAGAACTGCGCGAACGGCGCGACCGGCAAGTGGGCCGCGGCAAGCGGTTCCGATGCGATGCTGACGTGGCGAAAGCTGTTCGTGGATGCGGCGACGCAGCAGAAGACCGATAGGATTGGCGGGACAGGCCTCGCCGACCTCGTGGACCTGGTCGACGATGTCGGCGTCCAGCTCGCGGCGCTGGAGACCGGGATGCAGGTGCGGCAGCTCATCGCCTACCGCGCGGTCGTGTCGGACCATCTGCCGCAGCTCATCGAAATCGACCTTCAGCCGTCTTGAGCTGTACGCGCCTGAAAGGCCGCTTCGCCGGGTTCCATGATGGAACGGTGATGAAGAACGGAGGCTCGCGTGCGACGGGGCGCGGGCCGGTTGGAGAACATGGTGTCACCCTGAACCATGAGGTGACACCCATGACGCCGCTCCTTCGAAGTGCCCTGCTCTGTGCGCTGCTGTTCTCCACCGCGTCGGCTGCCGCTGATTCCTCGCCGACCGGCGTAGCAGGGGACATCGAGGAGGGCACCGCTGCTCCGGGTGGCAAGCTCGATGTCGAGCTCCTCCGGCGCATCGTCATGTGCTGCAGGCTGGTCAGCATGGACGAATGCGAGATTCGGGAGCCCTGTCCTCCGGACCCGCGTGAAAGCACTCCCTCCTGGATGCTCTCCCGGATGGTGGTGCTCGTTCCGGACGGTACACCCCAGCTCGTCTATCGGGCGCCCTCCGGGGCCACCTGGAGCCCGGACTTCGGGCGCTGACACTTCACGCGCCCGGTCGCGCCCGCCCGGTGGGCAGGCGTCCTCCAGAGCGCCATGCCATGATGAAACCGTGATGATTGGAGGCCCCACCTGCGGCACGCTGTGGGGCCCTCTCAAGGATGGCCACACCCCGGTGTCCGCGCTGGCCCCACGATGAAGCCCGTCCCCTTCAAAGCCCTGTGTGGCGTCCTCCTGCTCCTCTCCGCGCCCGCGCTGGCCCAGAGCGGCGTCCTCCACGGCACCGTGGTCGACAGCGTGGGCAAGAAGCCCCTCGCGGACGTGCGCGTCACCGCCACCTCGCCCGCGCTCAAGGCGGAGCAGGTGGTGCTGACGGACGCCCACGGTAACTACCGCCTCCCCCAGCTCCCTCCGGGCGTCTACGCGCTCCGGTTCGAGAAGGAGGCCTTCCGGACCTTCACTCGCGCGGCCGTCCGGCTGCAGCCCGAGGGCACCGTGCGCTTCAACGTGGAGCTGACCTCGGCATCGCGCTCCCAGGAGGCGCAGTCCGCAGCCACCGCGCCGACCGTCGACAAGGGCTCACCGCCCCTGTTCCAGGAGCCGGACCGGGGCATCACCGTCGAGCGGCCCGTCACTCCACAGGACCCCACCCGTGCCTTCCAGTCCGTGGGCCCGCTGGCCCCACCCCTGCGCACGGAGGCGGAAGGCGTGGCTCGCTACCTGCCTCCCACCGTCCCCTACGCCGCGCCGAGCAGCCCCCCACAGGGAGCCCCGGCCTGGGCGCTGCACCAGATGTCCGTCCTCGGCCAGGCAGGTGAATCCCAGTACCTCTACCGCGCGCCCGAGCGCGGTCCCCGCTCCGAGGCCGCACCTGGGAGCAACGGGGTGAACCCCACCATCGACACGGAAGAGGACCGCTTCTCCGTCTTCTTCGTCGGCGTGGACCCGACCCCCTACGCCGTGGCGCGCGACTACCTGGAGCGCGACGTGCTCCCGGACGAGCGGACCGTCTGGGCAGAGGCCTTCATCAACGCGTTCGACTACGGCGACGTAGGCGACACGCACGGGCCCTTCATCATCGACGTGGAGGGGTTCCCCTCTCCCAGCCGCAAGGGCTACCACGTGGTGCGCATCTCCCTGAAGGCGCGTGAGGCGCTCACGGACGTGGACGCGCAGGTGGAGTTCGACCGCCAGTCCGTCGCCCGCTACCGGCTGGTGGGCTACGAGCGCGCGGCGCCCGCGCCGGAGTCCCTCGACGAGTTCGAGGAGCAGCTCACCCCGCTGCTCGCGGGACAGTCCGTCACCGCCATCTACGAGGTGAAGGTGCGCGGGCCCGCCATCGCCTTCGGCACCCTGCGCATCCACTACGAGCAGGGCGGCTCGAAGAGCTGGAGGCGGGTGCAGAAGCTGCTGCCCTCCAGCGTGCTGCGCCCGACCTACGCCCGCGCCGCGCCCACGACGCGCCTGGCGTACGTGGCCTCCGCCTTCGCGGAGAAGCTGCGCGGCTCCTACTGGACGCGCACGCTGGACTGGCCGCGCCTGGCCTCGCTCTGTGACGACGTGGGCGAGCCGCTGCGGAGCCGTCCGGATGTGGTGGCGCTGGGCACGCTCATCCGCAAGGCGCAGGCGCTGGACAAGCGCAAGGACCGCTTCGAGCGTGTCGCTCCGGTGAACGCCATGGACTACGACAACGCGCCGGACACCGGAGACTAGTTCGCGACGATGCTCCGCCGCCTGCTGCCCACGCTCATCGCCCTCGTCGCCGGCCTCGCCGGACTCGGCTGGGGGCTGGGCTACCTCCAGCGCATCTTCGCCGCCGAGCGCGAGGACGCCCAGGCCTCGCTCGACTCCCGGCGAGAGGCCCTGGAGCAGTACGCCCGCGCCTCGCTGGCCCAGTCGCTGAGGGACAGGCTGGAGTCCGCGCGCCCCGCGCTGGAGGCCGCGGTGGTGGACCCGCTGGTGTCCGCCGCCGGCCTGTATCTGCGCGAGCGCGGGGAGCAGCTCCTGCCGCGCCTGTCGCACCACGACACCGGCGAGGACTCGCCCGCGAAGGAGCGTTACGCCCGGCTGCGGGCCGGCACCGAGCGCGCGGACGAGGAAGAGGACCCCTGGGCCGAGCGGCTCGCCCTGGTGCGCGCGGTGGACGGCGCACTGGCGCGGGGAGACCGGCGCGCCTCCACGGTGGCGCTGATGTCGCTGTTGCAGCACCGCGCCCAGTACGTGCTCGCCTCCACGCGAGACGTGCCCGGCCTGCTGGTGGTGCTGGAGTCGCTGGCGGAGCGGGGAGACCCGGTGCCCCAGCTCATGCACGCGCTGGTGCGCGAGGGCCTGGCGGACGGAAGGGGAGGGCGGCTGGAAGGGCTCCAGCGCCTGCTGCTCCTGCGCCGCTCGCGCTTCACCCCCACGGACTTCGCCTTCCTGCGCGAGCGCGTGGCCGCCCTCTCCGCGCGGGTGGGCGCGCCGGTGGCGGACTTCGAGTCGCGCGCGAGTGAGCTGGCCACGGAGCCGCTCCCGCTGCCCCGCACGCTCCCGGGCCCGGTGCTGGTGCGCGCCGGCTGGTACCTGGAGCCGCGCGGCGGCAGCCAGGTGCGCGGCGTGGCGGTGGACGCGGCGGCGCTGCTGGAATCGCTCACCCGCGAGATGCGTGAGCGCGGGCTGCTCGAGGTGGACGGGCAGGTGCGGTTGCTGGGCGACGCGGAGGTGCTGTCGCTGGACGGGCTGCCCCTGTCGGTGGAAACGCCCGAGTGGGCGCGGGCGCAGGGCGCGCTGGAGCGGCGCTACCGGTTGAAGACGGGCATGGTGGCGCTGTGCGCGGTGCTGGCGCTGGGCATCGCCGCGCTGGCCTTCGTGGCGCAGCACCGCAAGTACCGCTTCCTGGAGCTGAAGAGTGACTTCGTGGCCACCGTGTCGCACGAGCTGCGCACGCCGCTGGCCTCCATCCGCCTGCTGGCGGAGACGCTGGAGTGGCGGCTGGCGGAGGGCACGGACGCGCGCGACTACCCGGCGCGCATCGTCCGCGAGACGGACGGGCTGAACTTCCTGGTGGAGAACCTCCTCTCCTTCAACCGCATCGACAAGGGCCGCTGGGTGCCGAGGCTGGAGCCCGTGCGTCTGGACGAGCTGGTGTCCCTGTTGCGCCGTGACTTGGAAGCCTGGTCCAAGGTGCCGGTGGAGCTGGAGGCGGAGGTGGGGGAGCAGGCCTTCCGCGCGGATGCGCAGTTGTTGCGTCTGCTCCTGTCCAACCTGGCGCGCAATGCCTGTGCCTACAACACCCGCACTCCGGTGCGCCTGCGCATCGAAGCGCTGCCGGGTGGGCGGGTGCGCTTCTCCGACAACGGCATCGGCATCCCCCAGGCGCAGTGGGAGACGGCCTTCGAGGAGTTCGTCCGCCTGCCCGGACAGGGAAGAGACGTTCCCGGAAGCGGCCTGGGTCTGGCACTCTGCCGCCGCATCATGCGCCTGCATGGGGGGAGCCTGCGCGTCGCGGCCTCCAGCCCCGAGGGCACCACCTTCGAGCTCGCGTTTCCTCCCACGGTGACGACATGACCACCCCCATCCCCGCCATCCTCCTCGTCGAGGACGACACCAACCTGCGGCTCGCGCTGCGCGACAACCTGGAGAACCAGGGCGGCTACGCGGTGGAGGAGGCCGCGAGCGTGCGCGAGGCGCGAGAGCACCTGGCGAAGCGCACGTTCCAGCTCGTCCTGCTGGACGTCATGCTGCCGGACGGCGACGGCTACACGCTGTGCCGTGCGCTGCGGGAAGAGGGCGTGACGACACCGGTGCTGATGCTCACCGCTCGCACGCTGGAGGACGACGTGGTGCGCGGCTTCGAGGCCGGCGCGCAGGACTACCTGGGCAAGCCCTACCGGCTGCGCGAATTGCTGGCCCGGGTGGGCGCGCTGGTGCGTCGCTCCGGGGGCGCGGCGGCCACGAAGGCGGTGCGCTTCGCCGGCTACAAGATGGACCTGGACCGGCGCAAGCTGGAGTCCCCCGAGGGCGCGTCCGTGGAGCTGACGCGCACGGAGTTCGACCTGCTGGCCTTCCTCGTGCGCGAGCGCGAGCGCGTGCTGCGCCGGGACGACATCCTCGACGCGGTGTGGGGCAAGGACGTCGTCGTGGACCCGCACACCGTGGACAACTTCGTCTCCAGCCTGAAGAAGAAGCTCGGGTGGAACACCGCCTCGCGCTTCGCCATCCAGACGGTGCGCGGCGTGGGCTACCGCATGGAAATCGAAGCGCCCTGACGTCAGCGCAGCGGGTTTCGGCGCAGCCGCTCCGCCAGGGCCTCCAGCTCGGCCCGCCGGGGCTCCTCCACCTGGAGCCGGACCGCGTCGATGAGGGACGGCGTCTCCGGCGCGTCCACCCGCAGCACGGCGTTGGAGAGCGCCTGCCGCACGTCCCCCGTGTAGTGGAGGTACGCGCGCACCAGCGCCTCCGCCGCCACCCGCCGCACGGCGCCTTCCTCGGAGCGGGCGCTCACCGAGGACGTCTTCCACGCCCAGGCGGAGCCCGCGTCTCCCAGCGCCCGAGCCAGCCGTCGTGCCTCCTCGGGAGCGGGACGGGCCTCGAGCGCGTCCGCGAGCGCGCGTGCCACCACGAGGCGCCGGCACTCGCCCAGCTTCTCCTGCACGGCCTCGCCGCGCGGGCCGCCCAGGCGGGAGAGGGCGATGAGCGTCTGCGCGGCCTCCAGCGTCTCCAGCCGTGCCAGCGCTCCCGCCGCCGCGCGCAGCACGGGCGCCCGCGTGTCCGCGCCCTCCAGGATGTTCTTCCACAGCGTCGCCAGCCTCGCGTCGCGCAGCTCTCCGGCCGCCTCCATCAACCCCACTGTCAGCGCCAGCTGGGCCGAGTCACGCACCGGCCGCAGGTCCTTCTCCAGCGGGAAGGCAATCCGCTCCACCATGGGCCACAGCGCCTCAGGGCCCAGCTCCTTGAAGACGGGGGAGACGGTGGCCAGCGTGCCCCGCTTGCGCGCGTCCAGCAATTCCGCCCGGGCAGTGGCGGCGTCGAGCCGGGAGAAGGCCTCGGGCGTCTCACGGCGGGCGACGGCAATCTGCTCCAGCAGCTCCGCCTGCCAGCCGCCGACGAGCGACGTCGCGCGGGGCGCACCCGAAGCACCCGCCGTCAGCGCCACGAGGAAGAGGGCAGCGCCGAGGCCGCGGCACAGGTCGCGTTTCATCGTCCACCCTCCCACCACTTCACCTGGGGCACCTCGCGCGAGGCGTTGGTGGCGCAGTGCACCTGTCCTCCGCCGATGTGGTACGGGCTCCAGACGTCGCTCCAGTGCACGCGGATGCCGTACGCGGCGAGCGCCGCTTCCAGATGCGCCTTGAAGGGGTCCACCCCGTCGATGAGGGGCCCATGCGGCTCCGGGGCGACCACCTGCGTGGAGGACACCGCCAGCAGGTTCAGCGTCGCCGGCTGGAGCGCGGACATGCCGCCCGTCACCTCCTGGAAGAGGAAGGGCACGCGGATGATTTCCGCCTCGGTGAGGCCCGTCTCCTCCTTGAGGATGGCGAGCTGCGAGTCGATTTCCAGCGCGGCCAGCGCGCTCGCGTCCATGACGCCGGGGTTGTCGAGCACCTGGGAGAGGGTCAGCTCCGCGGGCCGGTCGAAGCCCCACGTCAGGCCGGTGAAGAGCTTCGTCTCGCCATGGCCCCGCGCCTGCGCGTCCAGGAGCATCCGCCGGGCGAGGGCCGGGTCGGCCACCAGGGCAATCCACCCGCGCGGCGTGTTGGCGGGCAGGAAGCTGAACGTCTCATCCACGTGGCTGACATTGAGCCACGACGTGTCCACGTACACGGGAGGCTGCACCGCCTGCGCCTCCAGCAGTCGCGTGAAGCTGGGGTCGGGCTGGTAGTCCGGCCGCGAGTCCGGACCCCGGCCGCGCAGCAGCCGGCCCAGCGGGTAGCGCACTCCGTCCTTCTCATACGGAGGGATGACCTCCGTGTTGCCGAAGGAGTTGAGCGTCTGGGACTCCTTCGACAGGCCCGGCTGGTACTGCTGCACGGCGGCCTGGTCCGGGCCGCGCAGCCAGTAGACGATTCGCCCGGCCGCGCGCAGCGGGTCATTCTTCCGGGTGCTGATGACGAAGGGCGCGCGGTAGTTGACCTGGATGACGTGCTGCCGGCCGCCAGCGGCGGGCATCGACATGTACGCAGGCTCGAAGTAGTCCTGCGTCCAGAGGTCCTCCACCTCGAACTCGGACAGCGTCACGGGCGGGGCTCCGGCTGTCAGCGCGGCGCGCAAGTCCTTGCGGAACCGGGCCGCCTCCGGCTCGTCGGCGATGTGGGAGACGAAGACGTTTCGGGCCGGGCTCAGGTGGTGGAACATCACCACCGGCGCGACGCGCATGCGGACGGTGTCCTGGAACTCAGTCTCGGTGGGGCGGCCCCGGGTGATGGTGAACACCACGTCCGCGGTGCCGTCCCACTCGCGCGGGTCCCTGACGATGTCCGTGGCTTCGATGGCCAGCCGCACGCCGCGCCGCAACTCCGCCGCGGAGAGGGAGAGCCGGTAGGGCGTTCGCTGTGAGAAGTAATTTCCCGCGCTCCTCTTGAACAGCCGCACCTTGCGGGCCGCCGGCCCGGAGACGGTGACGTAGCCGATGGCATAGTCCGGCGCTTCCGGCCACGGCGCGGTGCGCAGGCGCGCCAGGTCGGCGAGGTCATCCTCGCCATTCACCTGCGAGTCCAGCGCGTCATTGCAGCGCGGCAGCATCTCGTCGCTGACGGTGAGGGGCGACAGCGAGAAGTCGCAGACTCTCTCGTCGTCATCGATGTTGGCCAGGAAGATGGCGCCCCGCTCGGCGGACCAGGAGTCCTCGCCCTCGTCGTCCGTGGGGTCCTCCAGGTCCACCACCCCGTCGCGATTCACGTCCGCGCGCAGGTCCGGGATGGGGTTGAACGGGCCCGTCAATCGGACGGGGGTGTGGGGCCGGACGCCCTCGGGCTCCTGGATGGGCTCACAGGCGCTGGCCAGCAGCAGTGGCAACAACAGGACAGGAAAGAGGCGAGCGTCCATTGTTGGGGGGCATGGGAATTACAGCTCGCGCTCCATTTCAAGCCACGAGTCGTGCGGGCCGGGTTCACCCCCAGCCGGAAACTGATTATTGACAAGGGCTGGGGGGTTGAGCGGGCCAGGGGAGGCCCTGTTATTCAGGTGGCCCATGACGGACACGCTTCGCTACGCCCCGGACACGCTGGACGCCACGGTCCTCTCCCAGAACCCCCGGAGCGGACCCGCGCCGACGCCCGCCGCCACCTCGCGCCGCAACACGGTGCTGCCCCGGGTGGAGTGGAATGGGGAAAAGGCGGACCTCATCCCACCCCAGCGCGAGCGCTTCGAGGAGATGCGTCCCCTGGGCCAGGGCGGCATGGGCGAGGTGGTGCTGTTGAAGGACCACGACATCGAGCGGCTGGTGGCGCTCAAGCGGCTGCCGGAGGGCGCGGACGTCGACCGGGTGCTGCGCTTCGTGGAGGAGATTCGCACCGTCGGGCAACTGGACCACCCGAACATCGTCCCGGTGCACGACGTGGGCATCGACGAGCGCGGCCGGTACTTCTTCGTGATGAAGCACCTGCAAGGCGACACGCTGGAGGCCATCATCTCCCGGTTGCGGAAGGGCGACCGGGCCACGCACGAGCGCTTCGGCTTCCGGGCGCGGGTGCAGGTGTGCCTCGGGGTGCTCAACGCCGTCGCGTACGCGCACCGCAAGGGCATCATCCACAGGGACTTGAAGCCGGCGAACATCATGGTGGGGCCGTTCGGTGAAGTGACGGTGATGGACTGGGGCCTGGCGCGGCTGGTGCGCACGCCGGCGGTGAGCACGCCCGACAGCCAGGGCGTCGCGGCCCGCATCCACCCGATGCCGGACGTCGCGCGGGTGGGGCTGAGGGACTCGCCCTCGCTGCGCACGCAGGTGGGCTCCGTCATCGGCACGCCGATGTACATGTCCCCGGAGCAGGCCCGAGGCGAGCAGGACCGGCTGGATGCGTGCAGCGACGTGTACAGCCTGGCCGTGCTGTTCCACGAGCTGCTGTTCCTGCGCCACTACCTGGACGGGCGCGAGTCGCTCGCCGACATCCTCGACGGAGTGCAGAAGGTGACGCCCGCCGTGGGTGCGCTCCAGTCGAATCCGCACCAGCCGCCCGTGCCCGCGGAGCTGTCGTGGTTCGTGGCGAAGGGGTTCGAGAAGGAGGCGGCGAAGCGCTACCAGTCGGTGGAGGAGATGATTGGGGCGCTCCAGGACCTGCTGGAGGGGCACATCGTGGTGCAGTGCCAGCGAACGATGGTGAAGCGCGGCCTGCACGAGGTGCTTCGCTTCGTGGACCGGAACCCGGTGGGCGTCATCGTCGGCGGCATGCTGGGCGCGGCGGTGGTGCTGGGCTCGGTGGCCTACACGCTGGTGTCCCTGCTGGGCTGAGCGCGAGGCCTCACGTCGCGCGGGTGCCCGGGTGCCAGCGCTCCAGGTGCCTCGCGTGCGTGGGCAGGTACGCGCCGGGCTGGAAGTGCGTGTCGTAGAACTCCAGGTCCAGGTGGTGGGCCTGGAGGTAGGTGAGGCAGAAGACGCTCGGCACCGTGCCGGGGAACTTGCCGAACCTGTCGAGGATGACCTGGGCCATGTGGGCGACGCACTCGCGGAACCGTGCGTCGTGGACCTTGGCGGCGCCGCGCACACGGGGGCTCTCCTTCCAGGCGCCGGGGGTGCCGGGGTTGAAGGGGCCGCCCTTGGAGAACTTGCGCTCGCACAGCGCGTCCACCGCCGCGCGCATGTCCGGGTAGTGGGGCGGGCAGAAGGCCTCGAAGACGCCGGGCAGGCCCGTGGGGTTGGGCATCGTCCAGCGCGAGTCCACGTCGAAGCGGAAGCGCAGGCCGGGCGCGCGCGGGTCTCCGGTGGCGCCGAGGATGGTGTGCCGGTCGATGCCGTCGAACATCCACCCGCCCAGGCCCATGGCCTGGAGCATCAACGCTCCGGCGTAGCAGCTACAGGCCAGCTCGGCCGTGGCCTCGGTGAGGATGTACTGCTCGACGTAGGAGAAGGGGAAGGGCGCGTCCACGTTGACCAGCCCGCGGAAGCGCTCCATGTCCGGGAAGGGCTCGCCGTGGACGTCATCGAAGAGGCAGTAACCGTTCTGCACGAGGAAGCAGAGGCCGGCGAGCATGTGCTGCGCCAGGTCCGCCACGGGGATGACGAGCATGGAGCCGGGCACGTTGGCGCACCACGTGTTGTGGCCCTCCATGAAGGGCTCCTCGCGGGGGAACTGGAGCCGGCCCGAGTCGAGCTTGCGGATGCGGCCCCGGTGGGCCTCCAGCAAGTCGTCCAGGTCGAAGGAGCCATCCTCCTCCTTCTCCGCGAGCGCGGGCGCGTCGCGGGTGGCGAAGAGGTAGACGCCGCTGTCGTCGGTGAAGAACAGCTCGCTGGTGTGGAAGCCGGCGGCGGAGGGGAAGGTGCGGCCTCCCGCCGCGCCCGCGTAGTTGGGAAAGTGGGGCGCGTAGTGCGCGTTCCGGGTGATGGCGTAGTGCCAGCCCGTGTTGCCGCCCGCCGCCAGCAGCAAGAGCAGCTGCTCCAGCTCGCTCAACGGCATCGGTTCCTGGTGCGAGGTGTGGGCCAGCGGCCCATCGGGAATGGACGCGCCCATGGAGAAGCGGCGGGCGCGGCGGCCGAGCAGTGCCTGGAGCAGCGGGAAGGAGAGGACGTCTTCGAACCCAGCGGGCAGTGAGGGCCGGGCGGAGCCGGGAGCATCAGCGGGCACGAGAACCTCCAGGGGGCCAGGAGCAGGTCGTGCGGGTGGAGGGTGCGGTGGCCGTATGTGACGGGCAGGCGAGTGGGCTGGCGGACGGACGACAGCCTTCCCAGGGCGCGGGGACAATCTGTCCCGGCGACCGTTGTCGCTCCGCCAATCCGGCACGTGAGGCTGTTGCGCTCCGGACGGCACTCCCTGAGGTAGTTGCCCGGCACGCCGGTTGCTCCAGTGTGGCGAGTCAGGAGGGATGACCCGCATGGAGCTCGAAGCCATCATCCGCCGCGCCCGGGAGCAGGGGGCCAGCGACGTTCACCTGGAGGGCGGCATGCCCATGGCGCTGCGCGTGCGAGGGACGCTGAGGCTGGTGGGCGAGCCGGTGCCTTCCTCCACGCTCACCGCCCTGGCTCGCGAGGTGGTGGGCGAGGACGGCTGGCACGAGTTCCTGGAGCGTTGCTCCTACGACGTGTCGCGCACGTTGGAGGGCCAGCGCATCCGCATCAACGTGCTACGGAGTGCGCGAGGCGTGGGCTTCGCCATCCGCCTCCTGTCCACGTCGCAGGCGACGCTGAAGCGATTGAACCTGCACCCGGACCTGCGCCGGCTCGTGGAGCCGACCCATGGGCTCGTCCTGGTGAGCGGGCCCACGGGCTCGGGGAAGACGTCCACGCAGGCGGCGCTGCTCCAGGAGCTGAACCTGGGCGAGGCGCGGCACATCATCACCGTGGAGAGCCCCATCGAGTATGCGCTGGTGCCCCGGCAGTCCTTCATCCGGCAGCGCGAGGTGGGACGGGACACGCCGTCCTTCGAGCAGGCGCTCATCGACGCGATGCGGGAGGACCCGGACGTGTTGATGGTGGGGGAGATGCGCGAGCCGGAGGTAATGCGCCTGACGCTGAATGCGGCGGAGACGGGGCACCTGGTGCTGGCCACGGTGCACTCGGCCAGCGCGGGTGAGGCCCTGTCGCGGGTGGTGTCCGCCTTCCCACCGGAGATGCAGGCGGCGGTGTGCGCGCAGCTCGCGGACTGCCTCGTGGGCGTGGTGTGCCAGCGGCTGCGCTACCGGCCGGAGGTGGGCCTGCGCGTGCCCGAGTGCGAGGTGCTCATGGCCAGCACGGCGGTGAAGAGCATCGTCAGGCAGGGGGCCTTCTACAAGATTCCGTCGGCCATCGAGACCGGCGCCGCCGACGGCTGCTGGTCCTTTGCGCGCTACGCGGACTGGCTGGCGAAGAAGACGGACTGGAGCCAGCCCACCCCCGCGCCCGAGGACGCTCCGGCGCCCGAGCCCATCGACGAGCTGCGTGCCACGCCCATGGCCCGGACCCGGCCCGCCACCGTCACCCGACTGCCGCCGTCAGCGGCGAGGCCGAAGCGGAGTCCGCCGCCCGCCGAGTCCCGGCCCGGGGAGGAAGGCGTCTTCGTCATCCAGGGGGAGCAGGACGACCTGGTGTCCCTCATTCGCGAATTGGAGGGAGGCGGCTCCCGGGAGTGAGCGACAGGGCTTCCGCTCGGGCGGGCGCTGGTCGATTCTTGCGCCCACTTCCTCGGAGCCACTGGATGACGACCCCGAACCTGCTGCCTCGAAGCGCATCCCTGAAGGTCCCCACGTCCCGCCTCCGGGTGCAGCACCTGCTGGTGAGCGGTGCTCCGGACGGGGTGCCCGTGCTCTTCATCCACGGCAACGTGTCCTCCTGCCGCTTCTACGAGGAGACGCTGGCGGCGATGCCTCCGTCGTTCCGCTGCCTCGCGCCGGACCTGCGTGGCTTCGGGGAGACGGAGCGCGCGCCCATCGACGCGACTCGCGGCGTGGGTGACTTCGCCGATGACGTGCACGCGCTGCTGGAGCATCCGGACCTGCTGCCCGCGGGGAAGCAGGTGCACCTGGTGGGCTGGTCCGCGGGCGCGGGCGTGGTGATGCGCTTCGCGTTGAATCACCCGGAGCGGGTGGCCTCGCTGGTGCTCCTCGCGCCCATCTCCCCGGCGGGCTATGGCGGCAAGAAGGGAGACACCTCGGTGGCCCCGTGCTGGCCGGACTTCGCGGGCTCGGGCGGCGGCACGGTGAACCCGGAGTTCGTCCGGCGCCTCCTCGCGGGGGACACGTCGGATGAGAACGACGCCTCGCCGCGCACGGTGATGAACCGGTACTACTTCAAGCCGCCCTTCCGCCTGGAGCGCTCGCGGGAGGACGCCCTCGTGGCGGAGATGCTGAAGATGGGCGTGGGCGACGACTTCTATCCGGGCAGCCGCGAGCCTTCCGCGAACTGGCCGGGCGTGGCGCCCGGGACTCGGGGCATGAACAACGCCATCTCCGGGAAGTACTTCGACGTGCGGGACTTCCCCTCCATCCCCACGCGGCCTCCGGTGCTCTGGGTGCGCGGCGCGGATGACCAGATTGTGTCGGACACCTCGCTGTTCGACTTCGGCTTCCTGGGGCAACTGGGCGCGGTGCCGGGCTGGCCTGGAGCGGACGTGTATCCGCCGCAGCCCATGGTGCGGCAGATGCGGGCCATGCTCGACGCGTACCGGCGCCAGGGCGGTCACGCGCGCGAGGAGGTGCTGCCGGGCGTCGGCCACTCGCCGCACCTGGAGGCGCCGGAGGTCTTCCGCTCGCTGCTGCTGGGCTTCTTGAAGGACGGACGCTGAACGGGCCTGACAAGGTCCGGCCAGCGCCCCTCACCACCTGACTGGCTCCGCGCTACTGGCAGTCGTTCGGACAGGTCTGACTGGTCTCCCCGGCGCTCGCGTTACAGTAGTTATCGCCACAGCCGATGTACGGCATGCAGGCGCCGAACACGTCCCTGCAATAATCCACGTAGTAATCCCGAATCCAGTCCACGGGCTCCGCGTTTGCCCGGTCCATGCAGGCACTGTACTCCGCCAGGCAGGCATCCTCCTCCTGCGCCTCCGCGGGAGCGGCCCACAGCGCCGCCACGGTGAGGGTGGAAATCACGAGCCACACGCCTGTCTTCGCGGTCATCTCGATTCGCCTTTCGTTTCCTGTCCGTCAGGAACAGACGGGGTAGGTGAAGGAGCCGACGAGGTCGAAATCGATGCACGCGAAGTAACTTCTGGCCTCTTCCCGGGTTGAAACCTGCGACATGCGCCTTCTGTCCCTCTGGCCCCTGGTGGCCGTCCTGCTCTCGTGTGGGCACGGCCCGCACCCCGAGGGGGCGTCCGTCATCTGGACGCCGCCGCCCATTGATGAGGCACGCGCGGCGCACGTACTCAACCGGCTGGCCTTTGGCCCCTCGGCGCGGACCCTGGAAGAGGTGCGGTGGCTGGGGGTGGACGAATGGGTGGAGACCCAGCTCGCCCGCCGCTCCTCGGGGTCTACAGCGGCGTTGGAGAAGAAGCTTCAGGCGCTCCCCACGCTGACGATGTCGATGGCGGACCTGACGCGCGACTTCCCCCAGAAGAAGCAGCGGGAGCAGGCGCTGCTGGACGGACGCGAGCTTCAGCGCCCCGCGCTCATCGGCCTGGAGCTGTCCGCCGCCAAGGTGCTCCGGGCGGTGGAGAGTCCCCACCAGCTCGAAGAGGTGCTGGTGGACTTCTGGTTCAACCACTTCAACGTGTCGGCGGACAAGGGCGCGGTGCGGTGGATGGTGACGTCCTACGAGCGCGACGCCATCCGCCCGCATGTCTTCGGCCGCTTTCGCGACCTGCTCGGAGCGACGGCCCGTCACCCGGCGATGCTCTTCTACCTGGACAACTGGCGGAGCACCCGGGACGGGCTGCCCATGCTCCGCGCCGGGAGGAAGGACGCGCGGCCGGAAGCCGTGGCCCTGCCCGAGGACGAGGCCATGGCCGAGCACGAGGACGCGGAGGAGCCCGAGCCCCGCCCCGGCCTCAACGAGAACTACGCGCGCGAACTGCTGGAGCTCCACACGCTGGGCGTGGACGGCGGCTACACGCAGCAGGACGTGCGCGAGGTGGCGCGCTGCTTCACCGGCTGGAGCATCCGCCGGCCGCGCCGCGAGCCCGAGTTCCTCTTCCGGCGCCGGGCGCATGACGCGGATGAGAAGCACGTGCTCGGGCAGCGGATTCCCCCGGGAGGGACGCTGGAGGATGGAGAGCGCGTGCTGGACCTGCTGGCGAAGCACCCGGCGACCGCGCGTCACGTCGCGACGAAGCTGGCGCGGCGGTTCGTCTCGGACACGCCACCGCCCGCGCTGGTGGAGCGTCTGGCGAAGGTGTTCCTCGACTCGGATGGGGACCTGCGCACGGTGTACCGCGCGCTCTTCCAGTCACCGGAGTTCTGGGCGCCCGAGGTGCGAGGGACGAAGGTGAAGACGCCCTTCGAGTTCGTGGTGTCGGCGCTGCGGGCGACGGGGGCGGAGGTGACGGTGCGGCCCAGGCTGGTGCAGTCGCTGGCGAAGATGGGCGAGCCGCTCTACCGCGCGCCCGCGCCCACGGGCTTCCCTGAAGTCGCTGCTCCGTGGGTGAACAGCGGCGCGCTGGTGGCCCGGCTCAACTTCAGCCTGGAGCTGGTGTCCGGACGGCTGCCGGGGACTCGCGTGGCGCTGGAGTCGCTGGCCTCGCCTGCCAGCTCCTCGGTGGAAGGCCAGGTTGAGGCGCTCGGCAGGGCGTTGCTGGGAGCGCCGCCGTCGGCGGAGACGCGGGCCACCATCCTCGCCGCGCTGTCGAAGCGGGCGGAGGCCGCCAGCGCCGAGGGCGAGCCGAGCCCCGTGGACCTTCCCCTCATCGCCGGGCTGCTGCTCGGCTCGCCGGAGTTCCAGAAGCAATGAGCCCGCCACTCTCCCGCCGACACCTGCCGCGCGCCCTGGGCTTGTCGGGCGCGGACCTGCCGGAGTTCCAGAAGCCATGAGCCCGCCACTGTCTCGCCGCCACCTGCTGCGCGCCCTGGGCCTGTCGGGCGCGAGTCTCCTCCTTGCACCCGGCTTCCTCGGACGGGCGCTCGCCGCCAGTCCCCAGGGGCCCTCGCGTCGCGTGCTGGTGACGGTCTTCCTGCGCGGCGGCGTGGATGGACTGTCCCTGGTGCCTCCGGTGGAGGACGCGGCGTACCACCGCGCGCGCCCCGCGCTGGCGCTGAAGTCACCGGGGAGCGGTGCCGACGCCGCGCTCGAGCTGGACGGCCGCTTCGGCCTGCATCCAAGCCTCGAACCGCTGCTGCCCCTGTGGCGCGAGGGACGGCTGGCGGTGCTGCATGGCGTAGGGCTGCCGGTGCCCGTGCGCTCGCACTTCGACGCGCAGGACTTCGTGGAGTCCGGGACGCCGGGGCGGAAGGCGACGGCGGACGGGTGGCTCAACCGCGCGCTGGAGGGTGAAGAAGGTGGCGCCGCGCTGCGGGCGGTGGCGCTCCAGCCCACGCTGCCCCGGGCGCTGTTCGGGAGCTCGGGAGCGCTGGCGATGGGACGGCTGGAGGAGTTCCGCCTCCGGGGTGGAAGGCGAGGCGAGGAGGCCGCGAGCGGCTTCAGCGCGCTCTACGCGGGCGCGGTGGACGAGGCGCTGCGCACGACGGGGCAGGGCGCCTTCGAGGCGCTGTCCCGACTGGATGAGGACCGCCTGGCGAAGCTGCCCACGGACTCCTCCGTGGAGTACCCGAAGGGACCACTGGGACAGCGGCTCCGGGACATCGCGAGGCTCATTCGCGGTGACATGGGGCTGGAGGTCGCCGCCACGGAGATGGGCGGCTGGGACACGCACGCGGCGCAGGGCGCGGCGACGGGCGTGTTCGCCAACCGGTGCCGCGAGCTGGCGGGAGCGCTGTCCGCCTTCGCCGCGGACCTCGGGCCGAAGCTGGAGCAGGTGACGGTGGTGGTGCTGACGGAGTTCGGCCGCACGGTGCGGGAGAACGGCAGTCGCGGCACGGACCACGGTGTGGGCAGTGCCATGCTGATGCTCGGTGGAGGCGTGCGGGGAGGGAAGGTGTACGGGCGCTTCGACTCCCTGGCGCCGGAGCACCTCCAGGACGGGCGCGACGTGCCCTCGTGGACGGACGTGCGCGCGCCGCTGGCGGAGGCGCTGCGCGCGGCCCGGCCCGGCGTGGAGCTGGCGAAGGTGTTCCCCGGCTTCACCCCGCCCGCGCCGCTGGGGCTGTTCGCGGGGTAGCCCGTGAACAGCCCCAGGTCACGACTCCGGAGTGGCCTCAGCGCACGTCGATGGTGCCGATGGGGTCATTGGAGATGCGGACGCCGTTGCTCGGGCCGTCGAGGTAGTCGGCGACGAGGTTGTAGCGGCCCGGAGCGAACTGCCCGGCGCTGATGGGGAAGAGCTGCTGGTTCACCACGCAGTTGCCGTTGGCGTTCTGGGAGGTGAAGGCCGCTACCAGGGCGCCGTCCTGCCGCAGGAAGCGGAAGGTGGTGGAGGTGGACGGCTGCATCCCCGCGGCGGCGAGCAGCAGGCTCTGTCCCCGGTTCACGAACACCTGGCCGGCCGGATAGTTGAAGAAGGCGTGGCCGTAGTCGCCGCAGCGGCTGCTCCCCGGGCGGAAGCTGCTGGCCACGTTGGTGCCCGCGACTCCCCGTCGCAGCCCTATCTGGTCCGGAGCGTCCGCGTTGAAGTTCACATCCACGCAAGAGCCATCGCAGCCCGGCCTGCCTCGACCTGAGGTGAAGGTGTTGAAGTCCACCTTGTTGTGATGCGACGGGTTGACCAGCGACTGGAAGGAGCTGCGCACCTGGGCGCCGAACTCGGCGGTGCCGGCGCCGACGAAGCGGTTGCTCTCGAAGGTGCCGTACTGGACGCCGCACACCAGGTCGAGCCCGGAGCCGCCCTGCTGCCCATTGGCCCCGCCGAAGTCTCGGGCGTCATTGCCTCGGACCACGAGGTTTCGCAGCGGCAGTTCGTCCTGCACGTCCGTGCGGCCGCAGGCCTGGAGCTTGATGGCTCGCCCTTGCGAGCAGCCCGGGCAGTTGATGTTGGCCGCGCCGACCAGCGTGTTGCCCGTCACGACGGTGCCGCTGGAGTCCCCCGTGAAGCCGAAGGCCGGGCTGAAGTTGGAGACGGAGATTTGGAAACCGACGCGCTCGACGACGTTGCTCTCCACGCGGACGCTGGCCGAGTTCTCGATGGCGATGCCGTTCTTCCCCGCCGAGTTGGTGCCCACGTCCGCGGCGAAGCCGACGTCCCGGATGTCGTTGCCCCGGATGGTGCCGCGCGCCGAGTTGACGTACTGGACGCCGCCGCCATTGGCCCCGCCGCTCGTGTACTCGGGCGTGCCGAACTGCGAGCCCCGGATGCGGAGGTTGAGCACCTGCACGTCGTCTGACTTGTCGACCATGATGGCGTAGGCGCCCTTGTGGCCGCAGTCGCGCCGCAGCTCCTGCAGGTTGAGCCGGAAGTTGCTCAGCACCGCACCGGGGGCGCGCGTGACGTTGATGACAGGCTGGTACTGGCCGCTCGTCGAGCCCTGGGCAGGCACCACGAAGGGCGAGGCCTGGCCGCAGGCATACGTGGGCCTGAGGACGGACTCCGCGCCGACGCCCTGGAGCCGCACTCCCGAGGCGCGGGGGAACTCGATGGGGCGCGAGAGGCGGAAGACGCCGGAGCCCAGCACGGCGCGCCGGGCGTTCGCCAGGCAGGCGTTGATGGCGGGCGCATCGTCTCCACCCGAGGGTACGAGCGCGTCACAGCCTTGCTGGGCTTGGGCCGCGAGCGGCAGGAGGAAGAGGAGCGCGAAGGACGCGAGCAGCGCGCCCGCGCCGTGAAACCTGGAATGCGACATGGATGAGACCTCCGGTGCGTGGGACTTCGGTGGTGAAGCCACCAAAGCGGCTACGCGAGGACTTCCGGAGGTGGATGCGGGAGGGGCGGGGCCCGCCATGTGGCCATGCGGCGGACCGGGCGCGTACCCGGGGCCCGGATGAGGCAGACTGGCGAGCCAATGCCCCGGCTGCGCCGCATGCTCGTCATCCTGCTCTCCACCCTCGCGTTCTGCTACCTCGTGCTGTGCGTGGCTGCCTTCTCGCTCCAGCGCTCGATGCTCTTCCCCGCGCCCAGGGCACCGATAGCCCTCCCGCAGAACCAGGGCTTCAGCCGCCTGCCGCTGAAGGGAGACCTCTTCGCGGACACCTTCTACCTGCCCGCGCTTCCCGGAGCCCCGACGGTGGTGCACTTCCATGGCAACGGCGAGCAGCTCCTGGACCAGATGGACCTGGGGGGCCGGTTGCACGCGTGGGGCCTCGGCTTCCTCGCCGTCGAGTACCCCGGCTATGGCGCCTCGCCCGGCAGCCCCACCGAGGACGGCATCTACGCCGCCGCGGACACAGCCCTCGCCTGGCTGCGCGCCCAGGGAGTTTCCCCGGAGCGCACGGTGCTCAGTGGCCGCAGCATCGGCACCGGCGTGGCCGTGGAGATGGCGAAGCGTGGCCACGGCAGCCGGGTGATGCTCGTGTCGCCCTACACCTCCATCCCCGACGTGGCGGCCCTGAGCTTCCCCTTCCTGCCCACCTGGCTCCTCGTGAGGGACCGCTTCAACTCCGCCGCCAAGGCGCCCGAGCTGCGCTTGCCCGTGCTCATCATCCACGGCGAGCAGGACACGCTCATCCCGGTGGAGATGGGACGCCGGCTCGGGAAGCGCTTCCCCCAGGCCACGGTGGAGACGGTGGTGGGCGCCGGGCACAACGACGTCCTGGAGCGCTCCGGCACGAAGCTCGTGGACCGCATGGCCGCCTTCGCCCTCGGCGGTCCGTGAGCGCGGGCCCTCGCGTCAGTGCGGCATCGCTGGAGTAGCGCGCGGCCTCAGCGCGCGGGCTCCAGGTGCCAGGAGCCGAACATGCGGTCGAGCGTCGTCGGGTCCTCGTACGCCGCCGTCCCCACCAGCGTCCCTTCGCTGCCCATCACCGCCTCGTAGCGCACGACGCCCGACGAGTTGGCGCCGAAGGGCGCGGTGAAGCGCAGCTCCCCCTCCGGGCCGCGCTCCGCCCGCACCTGGAAGGGGCCTTCGCTGTTGCCGTCAGCGAAGGTGACGCGCAGCACCCCGGTGTACTGCGCTCCGGCGCGCGCCAGCTCCAGCCGCAGCTTCGCGGGCGACCGGCCCCACTCCTCGGGGTAGAAGCGCAGCTCGCCAGTCCAGGTGCCGGGGAGCGCCTCCCAGCGCACGCTCGCGCCGGGCGGGAGCGAGGGCAGCGTCCTCGGCGGCGGAGCCTCGATGACCGCGCCGCGGGCCTTCAGTGCCTCGACGGCCTGCCACGCGGCCTGCTGGAGGATGCGCGCCGTGGGCTCGGGGAGGGAGACGAGGGCGATTTCTCCGCCCTCCGGCTGGCCGTCCGGAATGGCGACTCCACGCACGGTGGAGCTCAGCCCCTCCGGGGAGCGGCCGAAGAGCGTCGCGTACAGGGTGCAGGCCGCGAGATAGGTGCCGGCGGGAGTGGGGTGGCTCCCATCGTCGAGGTACAGCGGGATGTCGGGGTGTTGCTCGCGCACTGTCTTCCAGGCGAGCCCCATGGGCGTCACGGTGGCGCCCAGCTCACGGCCCAGCGAGAGGAACGCCTGGTTCAGCCGGGCCTGGGCCTCCGGGGCATTCCGGCGAGACCACGTCAGCGCGAGGACCGTCTTCGCGCCCCGCTGCTTCGCCTCGTCGTGGAACCTCCGGGCGTACGGGGAGAGGAGGCGCTCGGGGTCGTTGATTTGCTGCCGGCCGTCCACCAGGAGGACTCCCAGCGTGCTCTGCTCCTGGAGGACGACGTGGCTCCAGCCTCCCTCGCGGATGGCCTCCGCCGCCCTGCCGCCGTCCCAGTGCGTCTTCAGCCGCGCGCTGCCCAGGAGCACCCCACGCGTCTCGATGCGCTCCGGCGGGGACGCGGAGGCGGCCAGCGCCTCCAGCACCCGGGGCAGGTTGTTGTAGTAGGTGTAGCTGTTGCCGATGAACAGCACCCGCGTGGCACGAGGCGCATCCGCGCGGGGCTTGCACGAGGACAGCCACGCGCAGCCCGCGACGAGCGCGAGGAGCAACACACGTCGCGAGGTGCTGGCGCCCTGGGACTTCGGATGGCGAAGGCGGGAGATGGCGTCGAAGTCGGAGAGCCAGACGGAGGGCATGGACGTGGAGGATAGCGCCGGACCGTCCATTCGCTTCTGGTAGGGTCCGTGGCCCCATGGTGCGAGCCCTGCGAATGCCCTCCGCGTTGCTGGCGCTTGCCACGGTGCTGCTGGCCGCATGCGGCGCCAGTTCTCCCTCGCTGCGTGCGTGGGACGAAGCGGGTGGCACGGCTGCATGTGCGCAGGAGGATGCGGACCAGTGCGTCGCGATTGCCTGCGATGAGGAGGCCTGCGGAATCTTCAACTGCGGGGACGTGGCCTCGGAGGCCGTGGCGCGCGCGACGATGTCACCAAGCGTCGAGTTGGCGCAGGCGTACAGGACGCCCTGGCGCCCGCCGGCTTTTCGCAACTGGCGGAGCATGGGCATCCGGCCGGGTGCGCAGCCCCGGATGACGTTCCACTTCCGCTACCGCCAGGGCTTCCTGCCCGCGCTTCGACAAGAGCCGGGCAAGCGGGTCAAGCACCACTTGTTCCCGCAACAGGAGGAGCTCGCGAACTGGTTCAAGGACCGTGGTGTGGACATCCATCAATTCACGATGCTCATTCCGGAGCACATCCATCGCGAGATTCACGGTGCTACCGGGCGCGGTGGGAGGTGGAACCAGGCCTGGCGGGAATACTGGTTTGCGAATCGTGGGCGCGACGTGACTCCCTTGGAGCTTCATCGCAAGGCGGTTGAGCTGATCTTCCGCTTCGAGCTGACCGGCCCGGTCATGCCGTACAGCACCCGGGTGGATTCATTCGGCCCCAACATCCAGGCGCCCTGACAGTGGAACCGTGGCACATAGGAAGCGCTCGTGAAATTCTACATCGTCGAAGAGGACGCATCGCCACCCTATACGGGGGACATCAATGGTTCGCACATGCAGCGGCTCCCCGGTAAGGAACTCTGCCCGACGTGTGGCGCCGGCGGTGGCATCGGCGGGTTGAATTATCCGTGCGTGGAGCTGTCCTCCCTGCCCGCACCGGAGCTCAAGAAACTGTCCAACTCGTGGCCCGTTCCCCGGCCTGAGTTCGAGAGGCTGCGTGAGCTGGTGCGGCCCTTTGCTCCTTCATGGGCCCGCCTGGAATCCGGAGTGGGATTGGGTCCCTTGACCGGGAAGGGCTCGGGTCACTTCGGCCAGCTCTTCGCGTACCTGCGCTCGGACCTCCTGGTTCAAGTCCAAGCCCTGGCACAGCTCCGGGATGCCGGGGTGCGCGGTCTGGAGCAGTCGTGCTCCATCCTCGTCCGCTTTCGCGGGAAGAACCCTCCTGAGTTCCATGAGGTGCAACTGGAGCTTCGTGGCCTGCCCCACCCGGACAGCGTGTCGCCCAAGAGCAAGCCTCCGTGCCCCACGTGTGGTTCCGCGGACATCCGGTATCTGTCCCCACTCATCCTCGACGCCGCGTCCATACCGCCGGACCTGGACGTGTTCCGGCTCCACCAGCACCTGGACATCATCGCTTCCGAGCGCTTCAAGGAGACGGTGACGCGGCTGGAGCTGGGAGGCGTGAAGTTCCGTGAGGTGGAGGCCCGCTGACGGCGTCTTCAGGCCAACGGTGCCCTCGTCGTGAGGCTGGACGTTCATGCCCCGCCGCCCGGCAGCCCGGCGGAGTCGCACCTGATGCCGTGGCAGGTGCGGGAGTGGGCGTCCATGGAATGAGAGCCCCTCCTGCTTCTGGTAGGTTCCGCGGCTCCATGGTGCGAGCCCTGCTGATGCCCTCCTTGTTGCTGGCGCTTGCCATGGTGCTGCTGGCCGCGTGTGGCTCCAGTTCTCCCTCGCTGCGTGCGTGGGAGGAAGCGGATGGCCCGGCTTCGTGCGAGCAGGAGGATGCGGCCCAGTGCGTCGCGGTTGCTTGCGAGGACGAGGCCTGCGGAATCTTCGACTGCGAGGACGTGGCCTCGGAGGCCGTGGCGCGTGCGCCGCTGTCACCGGGAGTCGAGCTGGCACAGGCGTACCGGACGCCCTGGCGCCCACCGGCCTTCCGCAACTGGCGGAGCATGGGCATCCGGCCAGGGGCGCAGCCCCGGATGACGTTCCACTTCCGCTACCGCCAGGGCTTCCTGCCCGCGCTCCGGCAGGAGCCGGGCAAGCGGGTCAAGCACCACCTGTTCCCGCAGCAGGAGTACCTTGCGCGGTGGTTCAAGGACCGTGGTGTGGACATCCACAAGTTCACGATGCTCATCCCGGAGCACATCCATCGGGAGATTCACAGCGGCACCGGGCGCGGCGGAAGCTGGAATCAGGCGTGGCGGGAGTATCATGCCGCCAACCAGAGACGCGCGGTGAGCCCCGAAGAGCTCCACCGCAAGGCGGTGGAATTGATCTTCCGTTTCGAGCTGACGGGCCCGGTCATGCCGTACAACTTCCCCGCCGGTTCTCTCGGCCCTCAAATCCACGCTCCGTGATGGCGGAGCCGCAAATTCATGGGACATCCTTTGAGATTCCATGCAATCGAGGAGGACACGTCGCCGCCCTATACGGGCGACATCAATGGCACCCACAAGTGGGGGCTACCAGGAGTGGAGCCCTGCCCGACGTGTCGCGCGGGTGGAGGCATTGGCGGTCTGCACTACCCATGTGCGGACCTGTCCGCTCTGCCGGCAAACGAGCTCAAGACGCTGTCCGATTCCTGGCCCCTCCCCAGAGCCGAGGTGAAACGGCTGGTCGAGCTGGTGCGACCTTTCGTGCCACCAGGAGCCCGGTTGGAATCGGGAGTGCACCTGGGGCCTCTGGCGGGCAAGGGGAGTGGGCACTTTGGTGAGCTCTTCGTGTTCTACTCAAGCGCATTGCTGGTACGCCGCGAGGCGCTGATTCAGCTCCAGGAAGCAGGTCTTCGCGGGCTGGAGCATGTCTGCCCCACGCTTGTCCGCTTTCGCGGAAGGAATCCTCCCGAGCTGCTGGACGTGCAATTGGCCGCTGCGGGTCGTCCGCACCGGGATTGTGTGTCGCCGAAGAGCAAGCCTCCCTGTCCCACGTGTGGCTACGCGGACATCCGGTATCTCTCGCCGCTCATTCTGGATGCCATGTCTCTTCCTGGTGACCTGGACGTGTTTCAACTCCGCGAGGAACTCTCCATCGTTGTTTCCGAGCGCTTCGTGGATGCCGTGAAGCGACTGGAGCTGGGAGGCGTGAAGTTCCGTGAGCTGGAGGCTCGCTGACGGCGTCTTCAGGCCAACGGTGCCACCGTCGTGAGGCTGGACGTTCATGCTCCGCCGCCCGGCAGCTCGGCGGAGTCGCACCTGATGCCGTGGCAGGTGCGGGAGTGGGCGTCCATGGAATGAGAGCCCCTCCTGCTTCTGGTAGGGTCCGTGGCCCCACGGTGCGAGCCCTGCTGATGCCCTCCTTGTTGCTGGCGCTTGCCACGGTGCTGCTGGCCGCGTGCGGCTCCAGTTCTCCCTCGCTGCGTGCGTGGGACGAAGCGGATGGCCCGGCTTCCTGCGAGCAGGAGGATTCGGACCAGTGCGTCGCGATTGCCTGCGAGGACGAGACCTGCGGAATCTTCGACTGTGAGGACGTGGCCTCGGAGGCCGTGGCGAGCGCGCCGCTGTCACCGCGAGTCGAGCTGGCGCAGGCGTACCGGACGCCCTGGCGCCCGCCGGCCTTCCGCAACTGGCGGAGCACGGGCATCCGGCCGGGTGCGCAGCCCCGGATGACGTTCCACTTCCGCTACCGCCAGGGCTTCCTGCCCGCGCTCCGGCAGGAGCCGGGCAAGCGGGTCAAGCATCACCTGTTCCCCCAGGAGCCACAGCTCGCTGACTGGTTCAGGCAGCTCGGTGTGGACATCCACAAGTTCACGATGCTCATCCCAGAACACATCCACCGTGAAATCCACAGTGGCACCGGGCGGGGAGGGAACTGGAATCAAGCGTGGCGGGAGTACCATGCCGCCAACCAGAGGCGCCGGGTGCCTCCCGACGAGCTTCATCGCAAGGCGGTCGAGCTGATCTTCCGCTTCGAGTTGACGGGGCCGGTCATTCCATACAGCTTCCCCGCCGCGTCCTTCGGTCCTCAAATCCATGCTCCGTGACGGCGGAGCCGCAACTCATGGGAAATCCTTGTGAGGTTCTACGCAATCGAAGCGGACACCGCGCCGCCCTATTCCGGTGACATCAACGGCAAATACAAATGGGGATTGCCCGGAGTGGAGCTATGCCCGACGTGCCGTACCGGCGGTGGCATCGGAGCGCTGAACCATCCCTGCGCGGACCTGACCTCGCTGCCCGCAGCCGAGCTCAAGAAGCTGTCCGATCCATGGCCTGTTCCTCGGGAGGAACTCAGTCGGTTGACCGAGTTGGTGCGTGCCTTTGTGCCACCAGGGGCCCGCCTGGAGGCGGGAGCGCATCTGGGTCCCTTGACAGGGAAGGGCTCGGGCCATTTCGGTCCTCTCTTCGTGTTCTACTCCAGCGCGCTGCTGATCCGCAGCGAGGCGCGGGTTCAATTACAGGACGCGGGCCTGCGCGGGCTGGAGCGCGCCTGCCCGACACTCGTGCGCTTTCGCGGCAAGAGTCCTCCCGAACTGCTGGATGTGCAGCTGGAGTTCCAGGGGCTGCCCCACTCGGACTGTGTGTCCCCGAAGAGCAAGCCCCCATGTCCCACGTGTGGCTATGCGGACATCCGGTACCTCTCACCGCTCGTCCTGGATGCTGCGTCCCTGCCAGCGGACCTGGACGTCTTCCGACTCCGCGAGGAGTTCTCCATCATCGTGTCCGAGCGCTTCAAGGAGACGGTGACGCGGTTGGAGCTGGGAGGCGTGAAGTTCCGTGAAGTGGAGGCCCGCTGACGGCGTCTTCAGGCCAGGGGGCGCGCCCGGGCACGACGCCCCGCCCGCTTGCGTCGGGAGGGCCCGGCCCCTACGCTTCGGCTCCTCGGAAAACCTCCCCGCTCCCGTCTTCCGGGGAGCCCTCCAAGAGAGTACGGATGAGCGCTCCGGCAGCCGCCCCCACCCTTACCGCCACCGCCACCGCCACCGCCCTGGCCGAGGCCGCCCGCGAAATCGTCGAGGTGGGCCGCTTCCTCAGCGTGCGCAACTTCGTCCCCGCCACCAGCGGCAACTTCTCGCGCCGGCTCGACGCACGCCATGCCGCCGTCACCCGCTCGGGCGTGGACAAGGGTGAGCTCACCGAGGCCGACGTCCTCGCTCTGGACGTCCACGCCCCGCCGCCGCCCGGCGCCTCGGCGGAGACGCCGCTGCACCTGCACCTGTACCGCGAGCGCCCCCAGGTCGCCGCCGTGCTGCACACGCACTCCGTCGTCTCCGCGCTCCTGTCCCACCTGCGCCAGGCGGAAGGGGAGTTGCTGCTGCGGGACTTCGAATTGCTCAAGGCCCTGGGCGACAACCGCACCCATGAGACGACGGTCTCCATTCCCATCTTCCCCAATGACCAGGACGTCCCCCGGCTCGCCGCGCGCGTGTCGGAGGCGCTGGCCCTGCGCCCCGAGTGCGTGGGCTACCTCATCGCCGGACACGGCCTGTACGCCTGGGGCCGCTCCATGGCCGAGGCCCGGCGCCACACGGTGGCCCTGGAACACCTGCTGACGTACGAGCTCGAAATGATGAAGGTGCGACGATGAGCCAACTGACCCTCTACCCCGCCACCCGGCCGGACGCGCCGCTGGACACGTTCACCGACTTCGACGCCATCCGCCGCGAGCTGGCCGCCATCGGCGTGCGCTTCGAGCGCGTGGACGCCTCCATTCCCCTGCCGGACGGCGCCGGCCAGGACGACGTGCTCGCCGCCTACCAGCACGTGGTGGACGCGGAGAAGGCGAAGCACGGCTACAACACCGTGGACGTCGCGCGAATCAAGCCGGACGCCCCCAATGCCGCCCAGGCCCGCCTCAAGTTCCTCTCCGAGCACACCCACTCCGAGGACGAGTCTCGCGTCATGGTGGAGGGCAGCGGCTGCTTCTACCTGCGCGCCGGGGACAAGGTGTACCAGGTGGTCTGCACCCGCGGAGACCTCATCAGCGTGCCCGAGGGCATGCGCCACTGGTTCGACATGGGCCCCCGCCCCGAGTTCGCCGCCATCCGCTTCTTCATCCGTCCGGACGGCTGGGTGGGCAGCTTCACCGGAGACGCCATCGCCGACCGCTTCCCCCGTTACGAGCCATGAGCGGCGTGCGCGCGGTCGTCACTGACATTGAAGGAACCACCAGCTCCATCGCCTTCGTGAAGGACGTGCTGTTCCCCTTCGCGAAGCGCAACCTGGACGGCTTCGTCGCCGACCACCGGGACTCGCCCCCGGTGCGTGAGTGCCTGGACGGCGCCCGCGCGCTCGCGGGCTCCCCGGGCCTGTCCGACGCGGACACCGTGGCGCTCCTGCGCCAGTGGATGGATGAGGACAGGAAGGCCACGCCCCTCAAGGTGCTGCAGGGGCTCATCTGGGAGCAGGGCTACGCGCGCGGCGAGCTGCGGGGGCACGTCTACCCCGACGCCGTGGACGGCCTGCGCGCCTGGCATTCGCGGGGCTTTCGTCTGTACATCTACTCCTCGGGCTCAATCGCCGCGCAGAAGCTCGTCTTCGGCCACACGGCCTGGGGGGATTTGACGCCCCTCTTCTCCGGCTACTTCGACACCACCACCGGCCCCAAGGTGGAAAGCCCCTCCTACGCGCGAATCGCCCGGGAGCTGGCTCTGCCACCCGCGCAGGTGCTCTTCCTGTCGGACAGCGTGGCGGAATTGGATGCCGCCCGCTCGGCCGGCCTGCACACGGCCTGTCTGGACAGGGGCGAGACTGTCATCCCCGCCGGGCATGGCCACCCCACGTTTCACGGTTTCGCCACGCTGGACCCGTCCGCCTTCAACCCCTGAGCCGGGAGTCCCCCATGTCAAACACCCCTACGCCCGTCATCGGCATCCTCGGCGGCAGCGGCCTGTACCAGATTGAAGGTCTGAAGGACGTCACCTGGAAGAAGGTGGCCTCGCCCTTCGGAGAGCCCTCGGACGAGCTGTGCTTCGGCACGCTGGAGGGGCACCGCGTCGTCTTCCTGCCCCGTCATGGCCGGGGCCACCGCGTGGCGCCGTCGGACATCAACTACCGGGCGAACATCGACGCGCTCAAGCGCAGCGGCGTGACAGATTTGTTGTCGCTGTCCGCCGTGGGCAGCCTGCGCGAGGACCTGCCTCCCGGCACCTTCGTGGTGACGGACCAGTTCATCGACCGGACCTTCGCCCGCGAGAAGAGCTTCTTCGGCACCGGCATGGTGGCCCACGTGTCCATGGCGAAGCCGGTGTGCTCGCGCCTGGGCGACGCGCTGGTGGCCGCCTGCGAGGGCCTGGGCGTCACGATGAAGCGCGGTGGCACGTACCTCGTCATGGAGGGGCCGCAGTTCTCCACGCTCGCGGAGAGCCGGATGTACCGGAGCTGGGGCTGCGACGTCATCGGCATGACGAACATGCCCGAGGCCAAGCTCGCCCGTGAGGCGGAGATTTGTTACGCGACGGTGGCCATGGTGACGGACTTCGACTGCTGGCACCCGGACCATGACGCCGTCACCGTGGACCAGGTTGTCTCCGTGCTGCTGGGCAACGCCGGCAAGGCGCGCGGGCTGGTGAAGAACGTGGTGCCGCTGCTCGGCGCTCATGCCGGCCCCTGCGAGAAGGGCTGCCAGCGCGCGCTGGACCACGCGCTGATTACGGCGCCCGAGGTGCGCGACGCCGCGCTGCTGGAGAAGCTGTCCGCCGTGGCCGGACGGGTGCTGGGCAAATGAAGGTCCACGGCCAGCCGATGCGCTCCATCTGGCTCGAGCCCGACGGCCAGGCCGCCGGTGTCATCGACCAGACCCGCCTGCCGCACGCCTTCGTCACGGTGCGCCTCTCCACCCTGGACGAGGCCGCCCACGCCATCCGCGCCATGCTCGTGCGAGGTGCCCCGCTCATCGGCGCCACCGCGGCCTACGGTGTCTGGCTGGCCATGCGCGCGGACGCGTCCGACGCGGCCCTGGAGAAGGCCCTCACCGTGCTGCGCGGCACGCGTCCCACCGCCGTCAACCTGCACTGGGCGCTGGATGAGATGGGCCGCGTCCTGGCCCCGCTGCCGCCCTCCGAGCGGGGGGCCGCCGCGCTCCGCCGTGCGCAGGAGCTCAGCGACGAGGACGTGGACATCAACCGCGCCATCGGCGGGCACGGGCTGAAGCTCTTCCAGGCGGCATGGGAGAAGAAGGGGCGCCAGGGCCGGCTCAACGTCCTCACCCACTGCAACGCGGGCTGGCTGGCCACGGTGGACTGGGGCACGGCGCTGTCGCCCGTCTACCTCGCGCACGACGCGGGCATCCCCGTCCACGTCTGGGTGGACGAGACGCGCCCGCGCAACCAGGGCGCCCTGCTCACGGCGTGGGAGCTGGGACAGCACGGCGTCCCGCACACCGTCATCGCCGACAACGTGGGGGGCCACCTCATGCAGCACGGCGAGGTGGACCTGTGCATCACCGGCACGGACCGCACCACCGCGCACGGCGACGTGGCGAACAAGATTGGCACCTACCTCAAGGCGCTGGCCGCGAAGGACAACGGCGTGCCCTTCTACGTGGCGCTGCCGTCGCCCACCATCGACTGGACGCTGAAGGACGGCGTGCGGGACATCCCCATTGAACAGCGCGACGGCGCCGAGCTGAGCGACGTCACCGGGCGCCTGCGCTCGGGTGAAGTGGCCACGGTGCGGATTACGCCCGAGGGCAGTCCCGCGGCCAACTACGCCTTCGACGTGACGCCAGCGCGGCTGGTGACGGCGCTCGTCACCGAGCGCGGTGTGTGCCCGGCCTCGCAGGAGGGCCTGCTGTCCCTCTTCCCCGAGCGGCGGGGTAGGACGGCGTGAGCGTGGCCCTCCGAGAGGCGATGATTGCCACTGCCCGGAAGATGAACGCCGCGGGGCTCAACCAGGGCACGTCCGGCAACCTGAGCGTGCGCGTGGAGGGCGGCTTCCTGCTGACGCCCACCGGCATGGACTACGACGCGCTGGTGCCGGACGACCTCGTCCTCATGCGCTTCGACGGGAGCCACGAGGGGCGGCGGCGGCCGTCCTCGGAGTGGCAGCTCCACCGCGACATCCTGGCCGCGCGGCCGGAGGCGGGGGCGGTGCTGCACGCGCACTCCATGTTCTGCACCACGCTGGCGTGCCTGCGCCGCGGCATCCCCGCCTTCCACTACATGATTTCGGCGGCGGGAGGCTCGGACGTGCGCTGCGCGCCCTACGCCACCTTCGGCACGGAGGAGCTGGCGCGGGGCGCGCTGGCCGCGCTGGAGGGCCGCAAGGCGTGCCTGCTGGCCAACCACGGCATGCTCTCGCTGGGGGCGGACCTGGCCGGCGCCTTCAAGCTGGCGGTGGAGGTGGAGACGCTCGCCGCCATGTACTGGCGGGCGCTCCAGGTGGGCGAGCCCGTCGTCCTCGACGGCGCGGAGATGGCGCGCGTCATCGACAAGTTCAAGACGTACGGGCAGCAGCCCGGCCCCGGCCCCAACTCCGGTGGTGCCTGGTAGCCGCTACGTCGCGCGCAGGGTGAGCACCGTCACCTCGGTGGGCACGCCCAGGCGGAAGGGCAGCCAGTGTCCGGTGCCGCCGGACACGTAGAGCTGGTGGTCGCCCTGGCGGTAGCGGCCCAGCATGTACTTGAAGGCGAACCAGAAGGCCGGCATGCCGAGGAAGGCCACCTGACCGCCGTGCGTGTGCCCGGCGAGCGTCAGCCGCGCGCCGCGCTCGGCCGCGAGCGGGAAGAAGTCCGGGTGGTGCGACAGGCACAGCAGCACGTCGTCCGGCGAGGCGTCCTTGAAGGACTGCTCCGCGGACTGGAGCATGCGCTCGGCCTTCACGCGGTGGCTCCGGCCGGACATGGGGTAGTCCACGCCCACCACGCGCACGCGCTGCCCGGCGTGCTCGAAGGCGTGGGACGCGTCCACCAGCAGGCGCACCGGGCCGCCGCGCGCCTCCACGTCGGCGTAGGCGCGGCGGATGGCGCCCAGCCCGCGCCAGTGCTCGTGGTTGCCGAGCACGGCGAGCATGCCGTGGCGCGCCTTGCACTCGGACAGCGCGGCCATGGTGCCGTCGAGCTGGTCCAGGTCGTCGATGAGGTCGCCCGTCATCACCTGGAGGTCCACCTTCGCGTCGTTCATCGCCTTCACGGCGTCGTGCAGGTACTGGGTGTCGATGAACGTGCCCACGTGGACGTCGGTAATCTGGCCGATGCGGAAGCCGTCCAGCGCCGCGGGCAGGCCGGGCAGCCGCACCTCCACCGGGCGCACGGTGAACTGGGAGGCGCCGCTGGCGAACCCCACCGAGCTCGTCCCCGCCGCCAGCACCGGCACCGCGCGGCCCACGTTCGTCAGCAGCTTCCGCCGGCCCAGGTCCACGCCACTGTTCGCGGAGGGGCTCGTCGCCAGCGTCGTGGAGGCGGCCGGCGTCCTGGCGGCACGGCGCTCCACCCAGGCACGCACGAGCGCCACCGGTGCGCCGAAGAGCACCACCATGACGACGGTGAGGGACCAGGCCGCGGCGATGATTCGGACGGCCGCATTGCCCGTAGGCAGCCCGGACTGGTGGACGACCACCAGCGGGAGGCCCCAGATGGCGAGCGACAGGAGCGCCGCGGCGATGAACGCCTTCTGCCGCCACCCGCGAAGCAGGCCGGGCCAGAGTGAACGCAGCAGGGCCCACGCGCCCACGTTGAACAGAAGGAGAAGCAGCAGCCTGGCCATCTACGGTGCTCCCTGGCGTGTGAAGGGAGCAGTCATAGCGGGGGACGGCCGGCCGCGCCGCATGAAGGCACCGGGTGGGAGCGCTGGAGCCATGAACGGTCGAAGGGGGGCGGTGGCCAGTCGGGAAGCCGGGCCCTCGCCCGGCCCCACGCCCTGCGGACCCTTCCTCATACTCCCGGCGCGGGAAGGGCATTCCCGGCCGCCGTCACATGCGGCTGGGGCTGGCCATGCGCAGGTGTGCGTGCAGCGTCTCCGTGCGCAGGTAGAGGAACTGGGCGTCGCCGAAGGACAGGGCGTCGCCGTCGTTGAGCATCCGCTCCTGCTCCGGGCCCAGCGCCTGGGCGTTGACCCAGGTGCCATTCATGGAGCCCGCGTCCCGCACGGAGCAGTCATGGGCCTCGGCGTGCCAGCGCAGCGTCGCGTGGTGCTTGGACACGGACGGGTCCGGCACCACCAGCGAGCACCCCTCGACGCGCCCGACGGTGAACTGCTGCCCGTCCACGTCGGGGCGGAGGAAGTGCACCTCCAGGGCATCGAAGCCGCGCAGCATGACGAACAGCCGGTCCACCAACCGGCTGCGGTGGGCCATGCCCACGGTGCGGGCCTCGCCCAGCCGCATCGCCACCTGCTGGAAGACGGGCTCGGGTGGCTGCTGGACGAGGACCACGGGACCGGAGGCCTCCAGGAAGGCCTCCAGGGTTGCCAGGGCGAACGGGCGAAGTTGCTTCACGGACGGCATGGTGCGGTGACGTTAACCCGGGACGTGGGTCCTTGCCGCCCCTGGTGTCGGAGCCGTAAGGAAGTCGTCATGTCCCGCCCCGATGAGCCCCTCCCGACGTATGCCACCCATGAGTCGGGCTGGCGCCGCATCCAGGAACTGCTGCCACCGGGCCTCAGGCTCGGCGGGGCGGAGGCGCCGATGCCGGAGGAGGAGTGGCTCGACCTGGGGCCCTTCCGCGTCCACCTGGACTGCTGGCGCCGGCCGGACGCGCCCGCCACCGTCGTGCTCGTCCATGGAGGCGGGGGCAATGGGCGGCTGCTCGCGCCCTTCGGAGCGATGCTCGCCGCGCTCGGGTACGAAGTCCTGGCCCCGGACCTGCCCGGCTACGGGTTGACGCGTGTGAAGGACAAGCGCTCGCTCGTCTATGACGACTGGCGGGACACCCTGGCCTCGCTGCTGGAGGTGGAGGCGGGCCGCTCACGGCGCCCGCTCGTGGTGTTCGGCGCGAGCATGGGAGGCATGCTCGCTTATGACGTGACGGCGCGGACGCGCATCCCCGCCGGGCTGGTGGCGACCTGCTTCCTGGCCCCGAGAGAGCCAGAGGTGCGCCGCCGCATGGTGCGCTGGCCCTGGATGGCGGGCCTCGCGGGGCCGATGCTGACGGCGCTGCCCATGCTCACGGACTCGCTGCCGGTGCCCATGCGGTTGGCGGGCAACATGCTCGCCATTGCCAACTCCGCGGCGCTCGCGCGCGCCATTGCCGCGGACCCGCGCGCGGGAGGGACGTGGATGCCGGGGCGCTTCCTGCGCACGTTCCTCGAGTCCGAGCCCCTCGTTCCGCCCGAGGCCTTCGACGCGTGCCCCGTCCTGCTGACCCACCCGGCCGAAGACCGGTGGACGCACGTCTCGGTGTCACGGCCCTTCTTCGAGCGCCTGCGGGTGCCGAAGCGGCTGGTGCTGCTGGAGAACGCCGGCCACTTCCCGGTGGAGGAGCCCGGGGTGGGACAGCTCCGTCAGGCGCTGTTGGACTTCCTGTCCGAGCGCGGCCTCGCCGCACGCTAGCGCGGGGCCACCCGAGGTGCGCGCGGCCCTGGTATGACGCACCTCCACGGCCATGATTGATTACAACCCGAAGGACTGGTTCACCTTCATCTTCCGGTTCCACAAGGCGGACACCGTCCGGAAGCTGTTTCCGATGATTGTCGCCATCTGCGTGTACTCGGGGCTGGTGGCCTGGCTGGAGTCCGAAGTCTGGGAGCTGGCAGACGACAGCCGCGTCAAGAACATCTCCGTGCTGCACAGCCTGCTGGGGTTCGTCATCTCCCTGCTCCTGGCCTTCCGCTCGAACAGCGCCTACGACCGCTGGTGGGAGGGGCGGAAGCTCTGGGGCTCCCTGGTGAACAACAGCCGGAACCTCGCGCTGAAGCTGAGCGCCCTCCTTCCCGAGGAGGACGGCGAGAGCCGCCGGCTGTTCCGGGCGATGATTCCCAACTACGCCTTCGCCCTGAAGAACCACCTCCGGGGACAGTTCCGACCGGAGGACTTCGTCGCGGCGGGGGACCTGGGGGCGCAGCACCTGGATGCGGCCAGGCACGTGCCCAACCAGATAGCCTCCGTCCTGCTGCGCAAGGTGTACGCGCTGCAGAGACAGGGCGTGCTCACGGGAGAGCAGTTGCTGTCCGTGAACCCGGAGCTCCAGTCGTTCACCGACATCTGCGGGGCCTGTGAGCGCATCCTCAACACGCCGATTCCGTTCTCGTACTCGGTGTTCCTGAAGAAGTTCATCTTCTTCTATGTGATGACGCTGCCCTTCGCCCTGGCCTTCAGCCTGGGCTACTTCGTCATCCCGGCGATGGCCTTCGTCTTCTACGTCCTCGCGTCGATGGAGCTCATCGCGGAGGAAATCGAGAACCCCTTCGGCACCGACGCCAACGACCTGCCCACCGAGCGCATCAGCGAGAACATCCGCCGGCACGTCGAGGAGATTCTCTGAGGGGTTGCTCCGCGCGAGGACGCACCCGTGGAAGTCTCGGTGTCAGGGGGCCGGTGGCTGAGGCGTGGAAGTGGGTTTGCGTGGAGGACGACCATGGCGCTACCGGTGTTCGGCAGGGTGGAGACCCCGAGGCTCGTGTTGAGGCGACTGCGCGCGGAGGACCTGGACGCGCTGGTGGCCTACCGCGGTGACCCCGAGGTGGCGCGGTATCAGAGCTGGAGCGACTACGACGCGCAGCGCGGACGCCAGCTCATCGAGATGATGCAGGGCCGCCAGCCCGGCGAGGTGGGCTGGTTCCAGTTCGCCATCGCGCTGAAGGACACGGACGCGCTGGTGGGGGACTGCGCGCTGCGGGTGGACGAGTACGACACGCGCCTGGGCGAGATTGGCTTCACGCTGTCCCGGAAGTACCAGGGACAGGGCCTGGGCACGGAGGCCGTGCGGGCGTTGCTGGGCTATGCGTTTGGCACGCTGCGCATGCACCGGGTCATCGGCGTGACGGACGCGAAGAACACCGCCGCCGCCAGGGTGCTGGAGCACGTGGGCATGCGGCGCGAGGGGCACTTCATCGAGAACGTCTTCTTCAAGGGCGCGTGGGGCGATGAGTTCCAGTACGCGCTGCTCGGCCGGGAGTGGGCGCGAGCCGCTCAGCGGTGACTCAGGTCGGGGGCCTGCCGCCCCCGGGCCTCACCCCGAGACGGCCTTCCGCACAGCCGGACGTTGAGTGTGGCGCTTGACGTACTCCACCAGCCTGGGCTGCCCGTCGAGCAGCCTGAGCGTGTTTGCCAGGTGGAGGATGGACGCCATCACCACATCGGCGGCGGTGAACGCCCCTCCAACGAGGAACTCTCGACCGCTGAGGCCCTCGTTGATGACGTCGAGCACGGCCCCGAGGCGGGTCCTGTGCTTCGCGAGCGCTTCCTCCGAGTGCGCGTCGGCCTTCTTCTCCTCGGACAACTGCGCGTGCCGGTAGAACTCCATCACCACGGGTTCGAGGCTCATCTCGGCGAAGGTCATCCATTGGTAATACGGGCCGCGCTCCGCGGAGCCTGGCAGCGGCGCCAGGTGCTTTTCCGGGAACCGGTCGGCCAGATGGAGGCAGATGGCCAGGGACTCGAGCAGCGTGACGTCCCCATCCACCAGGGCGGGGACTTCGCCCAGCGGATGCACCGCCAGGTAGGCAGGGGTGCTGTTCTCCTGCCGAGCAAGGTCGAGCTTGACCAGCTCGTAGGGCACTCCGAGCTCCTCCAGCAGCCATCGGGCACGGGTCGCTCGGGTTCGAGGGGCAAAGTAGAGCTTCATGTGTGCGCTCCTGAGGGTGGCGGGAGGCGGCACCATGCGGCGGCCAGGGGGCCCGGACAATCCGGCTCCAGGCGAACTCATTGTCAGGCTATGCTTGACGGTCATGATTTCCCCCGCCGACATGATGCTCTTCGCCGCCGTCGTTCGTGAGGAGAGCTTCACCCGGGCAGCGCGCCAGCTCGGCATCACCAAGCAGACCATCAGCGAGCGCATCAGCAAGCTGGAGGAGCGGCTCGGGGTGCGGCTCCTGGAGCGAACGACGCGGCGCCTGCGGGTCACCGGGCCCGGGGCGACGTACTACGAGCGCTGCGCCGCCATCGCCGCGCAGATCGACGAGGCGAACAGTGAAGTGCAGCAGCGGCAGGCGGAGCCAGTCGGCCTGCTGCGGGTCTCCTCGCCGGTGCTCTACGGGCGGCGCTACCTGACACCCGTGATTTCGGAGTACCTCGCCCGCCATCCCCGGGCGCGGGTGGAGCTGGTGCTGGCAGACCGCCATGTCCACCTCCTCGAAGAGGGGCTGGATGTCGCGATTCACATCGGCCCGCTCGATGACTCATCGCTCGTGGCGCGAAAGCTCGGCGAGGGTCCGGTCCATTTCGTGGCGAGCCCCCGCTTCCTGTCGAAGTACGGCACGCCGAGCGCCAGGGAGCTCCGCTCCGCGCGCTGCATTGGCTTCAGTGCGTTCGAGCTGTGGAAGGCGGAGGGGGTGACGTCTCGAATCGAGCCGGTCCTGACCGTGAATGACCTCGAGCTCGCATGCGAGGCGGCAATCGCCGGGGTCGGCATTGCACGCGTCCCGGCCATCCTCTGCCGGGACGCAGTCCGTGATGGCCGACTGAAGGTCCTCTTCGGGCCCCGGCCCGCGATGCTGCGGGCCATCCACGTCGTCTACCCGAGCCGGCTGAATCTTCCGGCAAAGGTCCGGCTCTTCGTGGATGCACTGGCAACGCTGTCCGAGCCGATGTTGCCGCTGCACAGCGGCTCGCGGCGAAAGCGGCGGAGCGAGTCCACGACGTAGCTGGGTGCAACACCTGCTTCAAGGGCGCCTGGGGCGATGGGTTCCAGTACGCGCTGCTCGGACGGGAATGGGCTCGGGATGGCGGCGTCAGCCAGGGGGCATGTTCCACTCGACGCGCTCGTAGGCGAGCGTGGCCCCCCTCATCTGGCGCACGAGGTCCTCGTCGAGGCGGTACCGCGAGTGGATGCGGAGCGCCCGGGTGCCGAAGCACGTCATCTGGCTCAAGACCCGCATGAGGCGCACCGCACCCGTATCGTTCACCACGGTGGCCTCGACAGGCACTTCCGCCGAGGGCACCGCCGTGAGCGACCAGCTATCCGGGCTCAAGACATCGAAACGCTCCAGGCGCGGGGCCAGCGGAGAGTCTGCGCACAGCAGCACTTCATCCCCCCGCTGGCTGCACACGAGCTCGAGGTGGACCAGGTGCGGCAACGAAGCCAGTGAGCGGAACAGCCCCTCCGGCTCGCGATGGGGGCCGACGCACAGCTCGAGCCTGCGCACCGGCAGCGGATATTGGCCCAGTCTGCTGGCCATGTCGGGAGGCACCTGCCACAGCACCGTGACGCCGCTCAGGTGTGGGTGCGCGAGCCAGTCCGCGGCCTCGTCGGCCCCCGTCCAGCACCAATCCATCTCCCGCATGGTGCGCCAGAAGGGCCCGGGTGGCGGCAGGCGCTGCCAGGGCTGCACCATCATCCGGACGGCATGCGGGAAGCCGCGCTCGAACCAGGTATCCCCCGGCACGACGCCGGGGCCCAGCATGCCCTCCCACGTGGCCCGGTGCTCCTTGAGCACCTCTTCGATACGCGTTTCGTCAGGCCGAGGAGCGCACTGCAGGGAGATGAGCTCTCCCTGCGGGTCCCCCAGCTCGAGCAGGTGGTCCGCCAGCACCAGCCGTGCACCGTCATCGTCCGGGGAGTCGAGGACGCGGGCCAGGAGTGCCTCCCGAAGCCCTCTGCTCCAGGCCAGGATTTCCGCACGCCTCGCGATGGCCTCCTCCAACTCCCCACACAGGGCGGAGGCCTCCGCCTCCAGCGTCGGTACAGGCTGCTCGGCGAGGAACTCGATGACGGTTTCGAGCTTGAACTCAAGCGGGCTTCCACGAGGCAAGCTCGCGTGCACCGCACGCAGTGGGTCGAGGGTGCGCGGGTCCTTCACATGGCCCAGGACATTGAGGAGCCGGCGGCCGACCCCCGGCACCTGGGCGATGGGCAGTGCCGCGAGCTGCAGCAGCGCGGGGATGAGCCGGGGGTCGGCGGGCCCGCCCAGGAGCGCGTCGAGCGCGCGGGCCACGCTCCGTGCGTCCTCGGGGCCCGCATTCTTCGCGAGCGCTTCGAATTTTCGCGACTGGCCGAGCCGGCCCACGTGCGGGGCGTCTCCGGCGTCGGCCAGCTCGGATAGCTGCTCGGCGAGTAGGGCGATACGCTCGGCGTGCGTCTTCTCCCAGGCCTCCAGTAGCCGCTGGAGCACCTCCGCGTACGCATGGCGCTCGAAGGCCTCCCTCGCGCGCTCAAGCAGCCCGGCCACGGTGTCGCTCACGCCCGGCAGTCTACCCTGAGAGCCACTCCACCTTCTCGTAGGCGAACGCCCTCCGCGTCTGACGCCGCTCCGGTTGCAGTCAGAGTTCCTGGCCGCCTCGTTGAAGCCTGCTCGGCCGGGAGTGGGCGAAACGCTGAGCATTCAACGATTCACCTTCCGGGAGCATCCGTGGGCCATGGAAGGTTTCAGCGTCGGCGGTGACATGCCGATGTGGCCGTATCGATACTGAGATGCTGTAACAACTGACCACACAACCGTATAGCCACAATCCACGAAGTGGCTCTCCACGATAGCGAAGGCCCCGCGAATGGTTGCACATAGGCTGCGGAGTCCGGCCGGTGGGCTCCATCACCCTGGAGAACAACATGAAGACGCTATCGTTGGTTGTGGCGGCGGGGCTGGCGCTGGGGCTGCTCGCGGGTTGCGGTCCGGAGGACGCCCAGCCCGTCGAGGCGGAGGCAACGCAGGGGCCTCGTTACGTCGCCACCCGTGCGGACGGGAGCCTCGTGACGATTCGGGATGCCACGGGAGAGAACCTGGTGAGCGCCCAGGCCATCGACGGTGAGCGGACCGTCAACGCCGACGGCTGCTGGGTGACGCTCCAGTGGTGCTCGGAGCCGGGCACCGGGGATGCCGTCTGCACCCAGAATGGCCAGTGCACGCTCCAGCAGTTCGTCAGCGCCTGCCTGTCGCTGATTGACGACATCTGCGGGTAGCCGTCACCGCCGCCACTGAGCGGGAGGCTCACGCAGTGGAGCCCGGCCCCGGGAGTTTCGAGGGCCGGGCTCGGAGACGGCGCTACCCCGCCGAGCTCGCCACGGGGTTCTTCACCAGGTGCTCGCCGTGCTCCTCGCGGAGCTTCGTCTTGAGGAACTTGCCCGTGGACGTGCGCGGAATCTGCTGCAGGAACAGGTAGTCATCCGGCATCCAGAACTTCGTGAATTGCTTCGCCAGGTGGGCCGCCAGCTCCTCCTTCGTGGCCGTCTGCCCCGGCTTCAGCACCACCGCCGCCAGCGGGCGCTCGTCCCACTTCGGGTGCCTGCCGGCGAACACCGCCGCCTCCAGCACCGCCGGGTGCGCCATCAGCGCGTTCTCCAGCGCCACCGACGAAATCCACTCGCCGCCCGACTTGATGACGTCCTTGCTCCGGTCGCAGATGCGCACGTAGCCGTCCTTGTCGAGCGTCACCACGTCGCCCGTCTTGAACCAGCCGTCCGCCGTGAAGCGGTCCGGGCCCTCGCCGCCGAAGTACGAGGCCGCCACCCACGGCCCCCGCACCTCCAGCTCGCCCATCGTCTCCCCGTCCCACGGGAGCTGCTTCCCCTCGTCGCTCGTCACCCGCGTCTCCACGAAGGGCAGCGCGAAGCCCTGCGACGCCCGCGCTCCGAGCTGCGCGTCCGGGCTCGCGCTCCTCAGCTCGCCCTTCAGCTTCGCCATCGTCCCCACGGGGCTCATCTCCGTCATGCCCCAGGCGTGCACCACCTCCAGCCCGTGCCGCTGCTTGAAGCCGTCAATCAGCGACGGCGGCGCCGCCGAGCCTCCAATCAACATGGAGCGGATGGAACTCAAGTCCCACTGCTTCGGCGCCGCGTCCAGCATCGCCAGGATGCCCAGCCAGATGGTGGGCACGCCGCCCGCCACCGTCACCTTCGTCTCCGCCATCAGCTCCACCAGCGACTGCGGGTCCAGGTGCGGCCCCGGAAACACCAGCTTCGCCCCCGTGAGGATGGCGTCGAAGGGCAGGCCCCACGCCGCCGCGTGGAACATGGGCACCACCGGCAGCACCGTGTCCGCCTCGCGCATGCCCGTCGCATCCGGCAGACAACACACCAGCGTGTGCGTGACGATGGAGCGGTGGCTGTACAGCACGCCCTTCGGGTTGCCCGTCGTCCCCGACGTGTAGCAGAGCATCGCCGCCGTGTTCTCATCCAGCTTCGGAAAGTCGAACGCGTCCGACTCCGCCGCCAGCAGCTTCTCGTAGTCCAGCTTCCCCTCCGGCGCCGGCCCGGCGTCCGGCACCACGATGACGTGGCGGATTCCGGGCACCGCGTCCGCGAACTTCTCGAACAGCGGCAGCAGCGAGCGGTCCACCACCAGCACCGTGTCCTCCGCGTGCCGGGCGATGTAGCCCAAATCGTTCGGGTGCAGGCGCAGGTTCAGCGTGTGCACCACCGCGCCCATGGCGGGCACGCCGAAGTACAGCTCCAGGTGCCGGTAGTGGTTCCAGCTCAGCGTGGCCACCCTGTCGTCAGCCTTCACCCCCAGCCGCGTCAGCGCGTTCGCCAGCCGGCACGTGCGCTTGTAGAAGTCCGCGTACGTGTAGCGGTGCAGCGACTTGTCGGGGTTGCGGCTGACAATCTCCGAGCGCGGGTAGTACGTGCGCGCGCGCTCGAGCAGGTGGGTCAGCGTGAGCGGGAAGTCCATCATCCGTCCGGCGAGCATCGGCACCATCCCTGTGTCGTGAGGGGAAGGGCACCGATGCTACCGGAACGACGGGCCCCTGTTTCAGGGGCGCCGCCTCATACCGCGCGGCGTCAGCCGAAGAACACCTGCGCCACCTCGAAGAACTCCTTGGGCACCTTCTTCAGCTCGCGGGTGGCGTCCGCCAGGTCCACGGAGATGATGTCGTTGCCCTTGAGCGCGGCCATCTTCCCGAACTCGCCCCGGGCCACCATGTCGCAGGCGTGGACGCCGTAGCGCGTGGCCAGCACCCGGTCATGCGGCGTGGGCGCGCCGCCGCGCTGGATGTGGCCCAGCACCGACACGCGCGTCTCGAAGCCGGTGCGCCGCTCGATTTCCTGCGCGACGATGTTGCCCACGCCGCCCAGGCGCGGCCGGCCCGCCTCGTCCAGCGCCCCGGTGGTGACCAGGTGCTCGCTCTGGTCCGGGGACGTCTTGATGCGCGTGCCCTCCGCCACCACGACGATGGAGAAGGTGCGCCCACCCGCGTGGCGGCGCTGGATGTGCTCGGCCACGTTCGGCAGGTCCGCCGGAATCTCCGGCACCAGGATGACGTCCGCGCCGCCGGCGATGCCCGCGTAGGTGGCAATCCAGCCCACGTGCCGCCCCATCACCTCGCAGACGATGACGCGCTTGTGGGACTCGGCGGTGGAGTGCAGCCGGTCGATGGCCTCCGTCGCGATTTCCACCGCCGTGTCGAACCCGAAGGTGAAGTCCGTGGCGTTGATGTCGTTGTCGATGGTCTTCGGCACGCCGACGATGCGCAGCCCCTCCTGGGACATGCGCGTGGCGGCGGACAGCGTGCCCTCGCCGCCGATGGCGATGATGGCGTGGATGCCGTTGCGCTCCACGGCGCGCTTCACGCGCTCCAGCCCGTTCTCCACCTTGAAGGGGTTGACGCGCGAGGTACCAAGGATGGTGCCTCCGCGGTGGAGGATGCCCGAGGTTGTTTCACGCGTGAGGCGGAAGTGGTTGTCCTCCAGCAACCCCTTCCAGCCATCCCGGAGGCCCATCATCTCGAAGCCGTGCTCGGCGGCACGGCGGACGACGGCGCGGATGACGGCGTTGAGACCGGGGCAGTCACCCCCACCAGTGAGTACGGCGACTTTCATATGGGAATGTTCTATCGCGCCTCGGGCCGGACGGAACCCCTCATGTGAGCCCGGGCGCTCACCGGGGGACCTTTCGTCCCTCCCAGAACACGGCCGGACAGCCCGCCTGGAGAGGGTGGCCTCGTCTCGAAGCGGCCGATGAACCGCCCGCCCACTTCGCCCGGGCCAGCAGGGAGGCCGACAGCCCCCTGGCCCGGGCCGGACGGGGACACCGCCCGGGGAATGGGCTCGAAGCGGGTCAACCCTCCGCTCCTGGACGTGGGAGCGCTTCCGCCGCCTTGAAGTGAACGGCGCGGCCACTCCGGGCTCGCGTGCCCGCCGGGCCTCCCTATGCTCGCGCGCCCTCTCTTCGCATGGGCCCTCTTCCTTGAAACTCCGCGTCTTCGACTCCGAGCAGGATGCCGCCTCCGCCTGCGCGGCCCACCTCGCCGAGGCCGTGAGGGCGCGGCCCTCAGCCGTGCTGGGACTGCCCACGGGCCGCACGCCGCTCAACGTCTACCGGGAGCTGGTGGCCCTGGCCTCGCGCGGCGCGCTGGACCTGTCGCGCGCCAGCACCTTCAACCTGGACGAGTTCTTCGGAATCCCACCCGACGACGCGGGCAGCTTCCGCTCGTACATGGAGCGGCACTTCTTCCAGCACGTCAACCTGCCGCGCGAGCACATCCACTTCCTCGACGGCAGCGCGCAGGACGCGGACGCTGAGTGCGCCCGCTACGACGCGGAGCTGGCCGCCGCGGGAGGGCTGGACCTCGTACTGCTGGGCATCGGCGGCAATGGACACATCGCCTTCAACGAGCCCGGAGACAGCCTGCTGGCGCCCTGCCACCGCGTGCGGCTGGGACGCGAGACGCGACAGGCCAATGCCGCCCTCTTCGGAGATGACGCGACACGGGTGCCCCTGGAGGCCCTCACCCTGGGCATGGCCGCCATCCTCCAGGCGCGGCGCGTGGTGCTGCTCGCGTTCGGTGAAGGTAAGGCGGGGGCGGTGTCCGCCATGGTGCGCGGGCCCGTGACACCGCGCTGCCCCGCGTCCTTCCTGCAGCTCCACCGTGACGTGGAAGTCTGGTTGGACCCGATGGCCAGTCAACAAACGCAATGATTGGTTGACATTAGAAGGCATTCGGCGTGACGTCTTCACGGGGGGTGCGTGGTGGATTACGTCGACTACACGCTCGTACGTCTGGCGGCGGAGGCCTCTCGGGCCGCGCTGTTCGACCAGACGTCCCTCGAGCAGGTGCTCTTCGCCGCCTACGACGCGGAGGCGATGACGCTCGGCGGTCCCTACAGCCCTGTCTTCGAGCAGTTCTTCATCGGCCTGTCCGTGCCCCGCCGCGCCCTCGTGGAAGGCGCCTGGGGACCCTCCACGTACCTGGAGCGACACGAGGCGCGCTTCACGCTCGAAGGCCTGGGCGCGGACAGCGTGCGGGTGGATGCGCTCTGGCGTGGCGCCATCATCGCCCGGGCCTCGCTGGCCACGGCCACCCTCAACCACGTCGTCAGCCGCTGGCCCGACACCGAGGGCATCGACGCCGCGATTGTCGCCGCGCTCGGCGCGCTGCCGGAGTCTCCGGCGGTGCTGGAGGCGGAGCGCCGCTCGCGGTTCCTCGCCCGCCTGCGCGCCGGCTTCCGCCAGCCCGAGGCGCTCTCCGAAGCCTGGCTGGACGAGTGGCTCGCGCGGACGGGCACCGCGTCCGTGGGCGAGCTGCTGGCGCGCATGCGGGGGCAGACGGCCACGGGGACCTTCCAGCTGGGCTTCTCCGCGCCCGGCGCCGAGACGGCCTCGCCCCGGGCCCTGTCCGTGGCCGCGGCGCTCCTCATCCGGGGCGCGCCGCTGTCCGTGGCGCAGTTGCTCGCCGACAGCAAGCGGGTGCGCGAGCACCTGGAGCAGCTCGGGGTGGAGCGGCCGAAGACTCCCAGGTCCGAGGAGCGCCACGCGCTGGTCGTCATCTGGGTGGTGCCGGACACGACGTTCGATGACGCGGGCTGGCCCGGGGGCGAGGACCCCGGCCTGGACACCGCGACCCGCCGCCAGCGCCGCCGCACCACCGCGGGCGTGTGGCTGGCACGTGAGGGAATCGGGCTGGTCGTCACGCCCGCCAACAGCTAACGCGAGAGGAGGGATGTATGCCCCCAGTGGTCGCAGCCTATCCATTCATCGACGTGGTCATCGACACGTCGGCGCTCCAGCCCGTGGCGCAGCGCTCACCCGGAGTCATCGCCGTGGTGGGCATCGCCGCCACGGGCACCGCGGCGGCAAACTCCCCCCGGCAGGTGGACACGCTGGCCGATGCCACGGCCCTGTTCGGCGCCGGCACCCCGCTGACGAAGTCGCTCACGCTGGCGCTCCTGCAGGACCCCAAGCCGTCCCGCATCTACGGCGTCAAGGTGGGCGGCACCGGCACCGACGCGGAGTACCAGGCGGCGCTGGACAGCCTCAACGGCGCGGATGACGTCAACTTCGTGTCGCTGGCGAGCGTCACCGCCGTCGCCACCCTGGGGCTGCTGAAGACGCACGCGGAGAACAACTCGGCCGCCGGGCAGAAGCGCATCGGCGTGGCCATGGTGGACCCCCTCACCGCGCGCACGCCCACCTACGTGGCCGACGTGACGACGCCCCGCGAGCCCCTGCGCTCCAGCAGCAGCCGCATGGTGCTGGTGGCGGCCCGTGGCGCGGTGGCGGACGGCAGCGGCCCGGCGGACGTGGCCACCGCGGCCATGGCGGCCATGGCGGGCTTCGCGCCCTCCACCTCCATCCTCCTCAAGCGGGTGCGCGGCATCTCCATCCCCGTGGAGGCGCAGTTCAGCTCCACCGAAATCAAGGGCCTGTCCGAGAAGGAAATCATCCCCATCATCCAGCCGGCGCTCATCGTCGGCGGGGGCTTCTACTTCGGCGAGGGCCGCACCTTCACCAGCGACGCCACCCAGCTCTACGTGGACCTGGTGCGCACGCTGGACGACATCGACTTCCGGCTCAAGGCCGGGCTGGTGGGGCTGGTGGGCGAGGCGCGCATCAGCCGCGCGGGCCTCACCCTCATCAAGTCCACCGTGGAGGGCATCCTCGGGCCGCTCAAGCGCGGGGCCGTCATCGACGAGTTCAGCGTCTCCATCCCCGTGCTGGACGTGCTCGCGATTCCGGAGAGCGCGCGCACGTCCGCGGACAACAACATCGTCACCACCGCGCGCGCCAACCGCAGCGTGGACATGGTGGTGAGCGTCACCTACGGCCCGGCCGTGCACCGGCTGCGCGTGACGCTCCAGCCCAAGTTCTGAAAGTGCCCCACGAGATTGAGAAGAGAGGAACGAGCCGATGGAAAAGCCCGTGGACTGGAGGACGCGCCTCGCCGTCACCTACGTGGACGAGGACGGCAAGCGCGTGGACATCACCCCGATTGACTCCTTCACGCCGACGTTCAGCCTGAATGCGGAGGTACACCACTCCATCGAGCGCACCCACGTGGGGGCCATCTTCACGCCCAGCGGGATTACGTTCTCCATGAACGTGAAGGCCATTGGAGACGTGGCCGCGCAGCTCACCGCGCTGGCCATGTCGGGCAAGCGCTTCGACATCACCCTGCACGAGCACTCGGGCACGGACTGGTCCTTCAAGCGGGTGGTGCTGCGCGAGTGCCTCATCACCAGCGCGTCGCCGTCCAACGCCACCGTCTCCGGCGCTCCGGCGGCCACGTTCTCCGGCTTCAGCCTCCAGGCGAGCATGGAGCCGAAGCAGGGTGCCGGGGTGGAAATCCCCTAGGGAGGTCGTGAATGGCTCCAGTACCCGGGCAGCCCGCCCTCGCTCCGACGCCCGTCACCGCGGAAGCGGAGCAGCCCCCGCTCGTCCAGCAACTGGCGGACGGGGTGCACTACCACTTCCCGGTGGAGATCAACGTGGTGCAGCGCGTGGGCACCGTGGACGTCAATGCCATCTCGGAGCTGGTGATGGAGAAGCTGGCCCGGCAGCTGGAGCAGCTCGTGCGTGAGCGGACAGGGAGGTGAGCATGAGCGGCACGAGCTTCATCCATGATGACGTTCCACCGTCCGCCATCCTGTCCGATGGGCTCGTCACCCTGCCGCTCTACGCGGTGAGCACGGTGACGCTCAGCCAGTCGTACCACCTGCCGCCGCTGGCCTCGTCGGGGCTGCGCACCGCCGTGGGCACCCACGACGACACCCTCACGCTGTCCGGCCTGCTGGTGGGCCCCGAGCGCTTCCGCCAGAAGTTCGAGCTGGAGCTGCTCGCCGAGTCCAGCCGCCGGGGCTCGCTGGTGGAGAGCCTCACCGGCGGCGCCGCGGGGGGCCTGGTCCTCATCACCAGCATGACGGTGCGCACGGACCTGCAGGTCCAGTCGCTCAGCTTCACCTCCTCCGCGAGCCGGCGGGACGTCATCGACGTGTCCATGACGCTCGTCCACATGCCCCGGCCCGGCATCACCGGCCGGCTGCTGGAGGTCGCCAACCTCGGCGTGCGCGCGCTCGCCGACTTCGGAGGGCGCTGACGGCATGCCGCTGCCACCTCCCATCCCCGCCAGCCGCTACCTCGTGCCCGACGCGGCCCCGCGCCTGCCCGCGGACATGACGCGCGTGCGCGTGCCGCTCGTGCGAGGGCTGCCCCAGCCGCTGCCCCTGGATGGCGAGTTCGACCTGGTCCTCTACGCTCCGCTGGGCCAGGCCGTCCTGGTGCGCGACTCGGACTCCACGGCGCTGGTGGGCAGTGGCGCGCCGGAGCGAGCGCGCCACACGCCGGGGCCCGCCACCCGCCGCCTCATCGCCAGCGCCAGTCAGGCCCTGGCGCGCGCTCCGGCCCGGCTGGTGGTGCGCCGCGGGGGCGCCATCCTCGGTGCGCTGCCGCTGGCGGCGGGGCTGTGGCGCGCGGTGCCGGACCACGGCGGCGCGCCAGGCGCCCGGCTGGAGGTCGTGGTGCTGGACTGGGCGCTCCACGCGGGGACGCTGCGTGGCGCGGGGGACTACGGCTCGTTCGTGGAGCTGGCGTGGCG